>DIAZ01000142.1:0-25351 GCA_002415925.1 Dietzia sp. UBA5065
TCGTCGTCGTCGTCGTCGAAGGCGTCGTCGTCACCGTCACCGCCCTCTCCCCGGTCCCCACCGTCCACGGTGGCGAGGGAGGCCGACGCGCGGGCGAGGTAAGCGTCGATCCGCTCGCCGTTCTCGGGCCCGAGCGAATCGCTCATCACCCCGGGGCTGCGCGGCAGCTCGGCCCCCAGCGCGGAGAGGATCGCCACCAGCGCCAGGACGATCACCACCCCGACGCCGGCGATCCGGAGCCCCCGCGCGAGCGCGGTCATGCCGAGCGCAGGATGTCGAGCGCGTGCTGGAGATCGTCGGGATAGGTGCTGGAGAAGTCCACGCGCTCGCCGGTGCCCGGGTGCTCGAAACCCAACCCCACGGCGTGCAGCCACTGCCGCTCGAGACCCAGGCGTTTGGCGAGCACCGGGTCGGCGCCGTAGGTCAGGTCGCCCGCGCACGGGTGGTGCAGGGCCGAGAAGTGCACGCGGATCTGGTGGGTGCGCCCGGTCTCCAGGTGCACCTCCACGAGCGAGGCGGCCTGGTGCGCCTCGAGCGTGTCGTAGTGGGTGATGGAATGCTTGCCGTCGGAGGTCACGGCGAACCGCCAGTCGTTGGACGTGTGCCGGCCGATCGGCGCGTCGATCGTCCCGGACGACGGATCGGGGTGCCCCTGGACCAGCGCGTGGTAGGTCTTGTCCACGGTCCTGTCGCGGAACGCCCGCTTGAGCAGCGTGTACGCCCGCTCCGAGGCTGCCACCACCATGAGGCCGGACGTGCCCACGTCCAGGCGGTGGACGATCCCCTTGCGCTCCGGCGGCCCGGAGGTGGAGATGCGGTACCCGGCGGCGGCGAGGCCGCCGATCACGGTGGGACCGGTCCACCCGACGGAGGCGTGCGCGGCCACGCCGACGGGCTTGTCGACGACGACGATGTGGTCATCCGAGTACACGACCGCCATCCCCTCGACCGGCTCGGCGACCACCGCCGGCTCGGCCCGCGGGTCCGGCATCTCGACCTCGATCCACGACATGCCGGTGAGCTTGTCGGACTTGCCCACGGCCCGGCCGTCGACCAGGACCTTGCCCTCACCGGCCAGGTCGGCGACCGCCGTCCGCGAGATCCCCAGCAGGCGGGACACGCCGGCGTCGACCCGCATCCCGTCGAGGCCGTCGGGGACGGGGAAGGTGCGCAGCTCACCCATCGGCGTGGTCTCTGTCGGCGTGGTCTCTGTCCTGCTCACGCGACCCGTCGATGTCCATCCCCCTGAGCACGGCCACGGCGACCACGATCACGCCGGCCACCAGGCACGAGTCCGCGACGTTGAACACCGGCCACCAGCCCACCGAGACGTAGTCCACGACGTGACCCTGCAGGATCCCCGGGGCACGGAAATAGCGGTCCACCAGGTTGCCGGCGGCGCCGCCGAGGATCAGTCCGAGGCCCCACGCCCACCACCGGGAATGGACCCGGCGGGAGAACCACAGCAGTCCCAGCACCACGGCGGTCGCGACCAGGCTCAGTACCACCGTCGACTCCGTGCCCATGGAGAACGCCGCTCCGGGGTTGCGCAGGAGCACCAGCCTCACCGAGTCGCCGATGATCCGCACCGGCCGCCCGCCCTCGAGGGTGGCGACCGCGACGACCTTGGCGATCTGGTCGACCAGCACGATCACGGCCGCCACCGCGAGCATGAGCACCGGTCCTGCCCGGAAGAAGCCCGGGTGGGCACCGTCGGGCGCCGGCCCCGGCGCGTCGGACCGCGTCCCGTTGGTCTCCGTCATGGGTCCCAGTATCGCTGATGCCGCGGCGGGCCCGGCCGGCCCGGGTGCCGGACCCTCTAAGCTCGGGCCTCGTGGACCCCCGATCATCGCTGACCCCCGGCCCCTCCCGAGACGCGCGCGGCGGCCGCCGCCTCCTCGCCGCGATCCTCGCCGCGACGCTCGTGGCCACGACCGCCGCCTGCTCGGACGGCGGCACCGGCGGCGACATGGCGGCCGGCGGGCCGGGCGCCGCGCAGGAGTCCCGGGCCCTCGAGCCGGCGGTGCGGGTCGATCCCGGACCCGCCCCCACCGTGGAGGTGCTCGAGAAGGGCTCGGGCGAGCTGCGGGTGCTCGCGTACGCCCCGTCCCTGGAGCCGGCGGTGGTCGCGGTGACCCGGTCGGGGTCGTCCCGCACCACCGTCCCGGGGGCCGAGCCGCGGACCGACGAGACGCCCGAGCAGACCCTCACCGTCGAGGGGCGGTCGGAGCCCGACGTCGACGGCGCGCAGCGCGCCACGGTCACCGCCCGCGAGTTCACCTCGGTGGACGAACTCCGCGCCGCGCAGTTCGCGACCGCGCCCGGGTTCACCGTGACGTGGACGCGCAGCGCCGACGGGATCGTGCGCGGGTTGTCGCTCGAGGCGCCCGCGGAGGCGACCGACGCCGCCCGCGCGGGCGTGGAGATCACGGCGAACGCGGTGTCGGACGCGACGGTGGCGTGGCCGACGGAGCCGATCGGGGTCGGGGCCCGCTGGACGGTCACCCGCGCGGTCGACGACGCCGTGGCCCCGACGCGCGTCGTCACCTACCGGCTCACCGCCCTCGACGGCGACGTGGCCACCGTGAGCCTGGAGATGACCGCGCCCGAGCCCGCCGCCACCCTCGACGCCCCGGCGGCCGACGGCGGGCCGGGTGTGACCCTGGCGGTGGACGCCTACGAGGTCACCGGCTCGGGCGAGCTGACCGTGGACCTGCGCGCGGCGCTGCCGGTGGAGGGAACGACCGAGTCCTCGACGCGGGCCGTCTACGTCGACCCGGCCACGGGACGGCGGACGACCTACGTCGAGGACTCGGTGCTGGAGTTCCGCAGCGCGGGCTAGACCGGGGCCCGGTTCGGCCAGGCCCCGGGCTCCTGCCCCGGTCGGTCGGTCAGGCGACCGCGCAGCTGGCCGGCGCCTGGAGCCCCGCGTTGGTGATGAGCGCGCACGCGAAGGACTTCTGCAGCTGCCACTGACCGTCCTGCTGGATGAACTGCGCCTGGACGTTGATGGGCTCCTGGCCCGGCTGCGAGATGACCGCGTTGGCGATCAGCGTCCCGGGGATGTCGCCCTCCGCGACGCCGGTGATCGTCACGGTCGCCCCCTGCTCGGCCTTGAGCGCGGCGATCTGGTCGAAGATCTCGGGAGCCTCGGCCCCTCCCTCGACCAGGGTGACCTTCTCCTCCACCGGCACCGCCGGGTCCGAGGCCCGGTCGAGGAGCAGCGTGAGCTCCTCGGCCGTCGGCACGGCGGCGACCTGCCGTGATGCGGAGGTGGGGGCCGGTGCGGTCTCGCGCCCGCCGTCCTCGTCCCCGCCACACGCGGCGAGGCCGCCCAGGGCGAAAGCGGACAGGGAGACTGCGGCAATGGTCCGTCGAAGACTCACGCGTGGTCCTTTCGTCGTCATCTGCGGCTGGAGGGCCATGTCACCGGCCCAACGAACACTGATGGGCCATTGTTCCACCGACAGCGGCCCGGGTGGTTGACGCCGGGCCGGGAGACCACCACTGTGGGGCGGGTGAACAGCGCCCAGACCAGCACGGACACCCCCCACGTCGTGATCTGTACCACCGGCGGCACGATCACCGCCTCGACGGCCGCCGGTGGGGTCGTGGTGGCCGGGGACTCGGGCGGCGCCACCGAGTCGATGCTGGCGCAGTTGCGGGCGGTCCTGCCCGGCTCCGTGCGGGTCAGCGCGCGGGCCGTGCTCGACGCGGACTCCTCCACCTTCGGCCCCGCGGAATGGGACGTGCTCGTCGACGCCGTCGCCGACGTGCTCACCGATCCCGGGGTGTCCGGGGTGGTGGTGGCCCACGGGACGGACTCGCTCGAGGAGACCGCGATAGCGCTCGATCTCCATCACCACGACTCCCGCCCCGTCGCGATCACCGGCGCGCAGCGCCCCGCCGACCACCCCGAGCCCGACGGCCCCGCCAACCTCCTCGACGCCGTGTTGCTGGCCGCCGACCCGGTCTCGCGGGACCTCGGTGTGCTGGTCGTGGTGGGCCGGGCGATCCTGCAGGCCCGCGGGGTGCGGAAGTGGCACACCACCGAGACCGTCGCGTTCGCCCGCAACGCCCCGGATCATCCCGTCGAGGGGCTTCCCGCCGAGCTCGAGCGACCCACCCTGTCCGGCCGGGCCCGTTTCTCCGACGTCCGGGTGGACGTGGTGGCCTGCCCTCCCGGGTCGGACGCCGTCGCCCTGCGCGCCTGCGTCGCGGCCGGGGCCCGCGGGCTCGTCCTGGAGGGCTCCGGGTCCGGGAATCTCCCGCCGCTGGTCGCCGAGGCGGTCGCGGAGCTGGCCGACTCCCGGCCGGACATCGTGGTGGCCGTCGGCACCCGCGTGCCCCGCGGTGAGGCCACCGCCACGTACGGCGGTCTCGGGGGCGGTGCCGAACTCGCCGGTCGCGGGGCGCTGAGCTGCGGATACCTCCGCTCCGGCCAGGCCCGGGTCCTGCTCGCGGCCCTCCTCTCGCGGGCCAACGCGGGTACGGGAGCCGAGGCCGCGGCCGCCGACGAGGTCCGCCGACACTGGCCCCGCTACCACCTCTACAGCTGACTAGCCGGCTCGCGAACGCCTCCCCCTCCGACCTGCGCTGCCCCTTTGCCCGGAAATCCCCCGCTTGCGCTGCCCCTTCGACCCGCGCTGCCCCTTTGCCCGGAAATCCCCCGCTTGCGCTGCGGGATCGGTCCATTCAGCCAGCGCACCCCGGGGAGCGCTCACGGGGAGGCGCCGGCGTCTGAGCCGCGCTGCGGGAACGGTCCAGACACGCAGCACAACCGGGCCGCGGAGACGCTGCCCCGCTCCCGGCCCTCCGACCCGCGCTGCCCCTTTGACCCGCGCTGTCCCTTTGCTCGGAAATCCCCCGCTTGTGCTGCGGGATCGGTCCATTCAGCCAGCGCACCCCGGGGGGGCGGGCGCCGGGGGGCGGGCGCCGGGGGGTCACCAGCCGAGGGAGTCCAGCGGGTCCGCGGTCTCCAGCACCGGGTCGTCCTCGGCGAAGGTCCTCATCCGACCCGGCCCGGTGACCGCGGTCTCGAACCGCACGGACACCCGGCCGAGCCCCGAGCCCTGCACCCAGCCGTGGCCGAACTCGGGGTGGCGCACATCGGCACCGGTCCGGAACCGCTCCCGATGCCCCTGCCGCCACGCCCCGATGGCCGCAGGAGCGTGAACCGGCTCCCCGGACCCGGCCCCACCACCGGCGATCGCGGGCTCGTCGTCGTCGGTCGTGACGGTCGTCCCCACCCCCACGATGTCGGGGAGGTCGTCGTCCCGGTCGCCGACGAGGGTGTGCCGCACCTCGGGGACGAACTCCTGCTCGAAGAGCGCGTCCTGGTGGATCTCCGTCAGCCCGGACAGGCCCACGCCGAGCAGACGGATCGCGCCGAAGTCGACGGGGTCCGGGGCCAGTGACAGGGCCACCGCGATGACCGTCTCCAGCGAGGTGGTGCCGGCCGGCAGCGTGAACGAGCGGGTGATCGAGGTGAAGTCGGAGCGCTTGACCTTCACCGTGACGGTCCGGGCCGCGCGACCGTCGGACAGCAGCCGCCGGTGGGCCCCCTCCGCGGACCGCCGCACCGCCACCGCCACCTGGCCGGCCGTGGTGAGGTCGGCGGCGAACGTGCTCTCGGCGCTGATCTGCTTGGCCTCGGCCCGCTCGTGCACCGGCCGGTCGTCGTACCCCCTCGCGATCCGGGCGATCGCCGGGCCCACGGTCCGCCCGAGCGCGTGGACCACGTCGTCGTCGTCCATCGCGGCCAGGTCCCCGATGGTGGCGATCCCGAACTGCGACAGCCGCTCCCCCGCGACCGGCCCCACCCCCCACAGGCTCCGGACCGGCAGCGGGTCGAAGACCTCGGCGTGGTCCCGCCGGTGCACCACCGCGATGCCGTCCGGCTTGGCCAGCTCCGAGGCGATCTTGGCGTACTGCTTGCCCGCGCCCGCGCCCACGGAGGCCGGCAGGCCCGTGGTCTCGCGGATGGCCGCGCGCAGGTCCCGCGCCCACCCGCGCGTTCGCTCGACGTCGGCGCCCCGCAACTCCGGCGGCTCGAGGAAGGCCTCGTCCACCGAGACCTGCTCGACCACCGGCGCGTGCTGCGCGAACACCTCGAACACCCGTCGGCTCAACGCGCGGTACACCGCCATCCGCGGCGGCAGGAACACCGCCGAGGGCCCCACCAGGCGCCTGGCCTGGTGGGCGGGCATCGCCGAGCGGGCCCCGCGCGCGCGGGCCTCGTACGAACAGCCCGCCACCACGCCGCGGCCGCCGACCCCGCCCACCAGCACCGGCCGACCCCGCAGGGTCGGCCGGGTGAGCTGCTCGCAGGAGGCGAAGAACGCGTCCATGTCCACGTGCAGGACCCACCGGTCCTGCGCGTCGGCCACGTCGGCACCCGTCCCGGATCAGGCCCGGCCGGGTCAGACCCGCGCCAGCGTCATCCTGACGCCCTCGGCGAGGTCGACCGGGTCGCCGTCGGAGACGTCCAGGGCGTCGACGACCGCGAGGTCGGTCGCCAGCACCTCGCCGGCGATGAGCCGGGCGTGCCGATCGGCCCACTCCCGGCGGGCCGGCGGGACCTCCAGGCGGACCCGGATGCGGTCGGAGATGTCGAATCCCGCCCCGCGGCGGGCCTCCTGGATCTCGCGGATCCGGTCCTTGGCCCAGCCCTCCGCCTCCAGCTCCTCGGTGACGGTGAGGTCCAGGACGACGAGCCCGGCACCGGCCGGCAGCGCGGCCGTGGACTCCGGGTCGGCGGCCACCAGGCGGTGCTCGAACTCGCCGGTCTGCAGCTCCACGCCGCCGGCGGTCACCACCCCGTCGACCTCGGACCAGTCGCCGATCTTGGCGGCCTTGATGCACGCCTGCACCTGCTTGCCCAGCCGCGGCCCCGCGGCGCGGGCGTTGACGGCCAGCTCCATCCGGCCGTGCGCGGCCACATCGGTGGTCAGGTGCACCGTCCGGACGTTGACCTCGTCGGCGATGATCCCGACGAACGGCTCGAGCTTCCCGGCGTCCGGCATGGCCACGGTGAGGGAGCCGAGCGGCAGTCGCACGCGCAGCTTCTTGGCCTTGCGGATCGAGGACACGGTCGAGCACACGTCGCGCACGGCCTCCATCGCCTCCACCAGGCCGGCGTCGTGGGGCAGCTCGTCGGCGGCCGGCCAGTCCGCCAGGTGCACCGACTCCTCGCCGGTCAGGCCGGTCCACACCACCTCGGACATGAGCGGCAGCAGCGGCGCCGCCAGCCGCATGGTGGTCTCGAGCACCGTGTAGAGGGTGTCGAACGCGTCGCGGGAGTCCTGGCCGGACGACTCGCCCGCCCAGAACCGCGCGCGGGACCGGCGCACGTACCAGTTGGTCAGGGCGTCGGCGAACAGCCGCAGCTCGTCGCAGGCGGCGGCGATGTCGGTGACGTCCAGGGCCGCGGTCATGGCGTCGCGGGTCGAGGCCAGGCGCGACAGGATGTAGCGGTCCAGGACGTGCGGAGAGTCCGTGCGCCACGTGGCGCGCTCCGAAGCGTACAGCTGGAAGAAGCTGTACGAGTTCCACAGCGGGAGCATGGCCTGGCGCACGCCCTCGCGGATGCCCTGCTCGGTCACCACGAGGTTGCCGCCCCGGAGGATGGGCGAGCTCATGAGGAACCAGCGCATGGCGTCGGAGCCGTCGCGGGCGAACACCTCGTTGACGTCCGGGTAGTTGCCCTTGGACTTGCTCATCTTGAGCCCGTCGCTGCCCAGGACGATCCCGTGGGCGGCGACGTGGGTGAACGCCGGGCGGTCGAACAGCGCCGTGGCCAGCACGTGCATGGTGTAGAACCAGCCGCGGGTCTGGCCGTTGTACTCCACGATGAAGTCGCCCGGGAAGTGGGTCTCGAACCACTCCTTGTTCTCGAACGGGTAGTGGACCTGGGCGAACGGCATGGACCCGGACTCGAACCAGCAGTCGAACACGTCCGCCACCCGACGCATGGTGGACCTGCCCGTCGGGTCGTCGGGGTTGGGCCGGGTGAGCTCGTCGATGTACGGGCGGTGCAGGTCGGTCGGCCGCACCCCGAAGTCGGCCTCGAGCTCGTCGAGCGAGCCGTAGACGTCCACGCGCGGGTAGGCCGGGTCGTCGGACTCCCACACGGGGATCGGCGCCCCCCAGTACCGGTTCCGGTTGATGTTCCAGTCGCGGGCACCCTCGAGCCACTTCCCGAACTGCCCGTCGCGGACGTGCTCGGGCATCCACGTGATGTGCTCGCGGTTGAGCTCGACCATGCGGTCCCGGAACGCGGTGACCTTGACGAACCACGCCGGCAGCGCCATGTAGATGAGCGGCTGCCCGGAGCGCCACGAGTGCGGGTAGGAGTGCTCGATGGTCTCGTGCCGGATCAGCCGGCCCGCCGCGCGCAGGTCACGCGAGATGGGAGTGTTGGCGTCGAACACCAGCTGGCCGGCGTACGGCGGGACCTCGGAGGTGAACTTGCCGTCGGGACCCACCGGGATGACCAACTCGATTCCGGCGGCGTCGCACGCGTCCTTGTCCTCCTCGCCGAAGGCGGGAGCCAGGTGCACGATGCCGGTGCCGGACTCGGTGGTGACGTAGTCGGCCGACAGCACGACGTGCGCACCCGCGTGGCCGGCGAAGAAGTCGAACGGCGGGGTGTAGCGCAGCCCCACCAGCTCGGTGCCCTTGACGGTGGCCGTGACCTCGGCGTCCGCGCCGAACTCGGCGGCGTACACGTCGCGGCGGGCCTCGGCCACGACGAACGTGCGGCCGGCCAGGTCACCGGAGTCGACCCGGACCACCGCGTAGTCGATGTCCGGGTGCACGGCGGCGGCGAGGTTGGACGGCAGGGTCCACGGCGTGGTGGTCCACACCAGCGCCTCGGCGCCCTGGAACGGGCTGTCCTGCGGCGCCTCCAGCGGGAGGGCGACGGTGACGGCGGGGTCCTGCCGCATCTTGTACGCGTCGTCCAGGCGGGTCTCCTGGTTGGACAGCGGCGTCTGCTCGTACCACGAGTAGGGCAGCACCCGGAAGCCCTTGTAGACCAGTCCCTTGTCGTAGAGGCGCTTGAACGCCCACAGCACGGATTCGGTGAAGTCGATGTCGAGGGTCTTGTAGTCGTTCTCGAAGTCCACCCAACGGGCCTGGCGGTGGACGTACTTCTCCCACTCGTCGGTGTACTGGAGGACCGACTTCTCGCAAGCGTCGTTGAACTGGGCCAGGCCCATGTCGAGGATCTGGGACTTCTCGGTGATCCCGAGCTGCTTCTCGGCCTCGAGCTCGGCCGGCAGACCGTGGCAGTCCCAGCCGAACCGGCGCTCCACCTTGTACCCGCGCATGGTGCGGTAGCGGGGGACGACGTCCTTGACGTACCCGGTGAGCAGGTGCCCGTAGTGGGGCAGGCCGTTGGCGAACGGGGGCCCGTCGTAGAAGACGTATTCCTCCGCGTCGCCTCGGTGGCGGATGGACTGGCGGAAGGTGTCCCGCTCGTCCCAGCGCGCCAGGACCGTCTCCTCGAGCGCGGGGAACGACGGCGACTGCGCCATGGTCCCGCCGGCGAGGTCGAGGATCGGATACGCGCTACCCGTGGCGGCGGGTTCGGGGTTCACGGTCTCGGGGCTCATGTGGGGCGGACTCCTCGCGTACGGGGCCCGCACGAGTTCGCACCCGTGGGGCCGGCAGGCCTGCGCTCGGGGACGATCCGGCTACGACTGGCGCATCCGTCCGCGGTACCACCCCGTTTGGCGACGACGTGCGACGCCCACTCGTGGGTCGGGCTGTGACGGGCTCCCCCGTTCGGTTCTACTGAGCCGCCCCTGGACCCGGGGTCGACCGTTCTTCCGAGCACTCCCCGGTGATGGCCGGATCGCGGTGCACCCGGCTCGCGGCCGGACAGTCGCCGATGCTACCCGTCGGCGCGGGCACCCGCCTCCTCCGGCTCCCCGGAGGGGGTGCCGCCCTGGTCTCCCTTCGACCCGTGCCCCCGGATCAGGTCGATCACCAGCAGCAACAACCCGAGGGCGCCGACCCCGATACACGCCCAGGCCCAGGCGATCTGGCCCGTCGCCACGGCGGCCACGAGGAAGGCGAAGCCGAGGATCGTCAGTCCGAGCGCGGCGACGAGCATCCGTTCCTCCTGCTGTTGCGACATGACCCGGTCGTGACGAGTGGGTCCCGGGCGGACCCATGTCGTCCGGACAGGCCCCCCGAATATACGTCGGTCCCCGCACCCTGGGCAGGGGCGGGGACCGGACGAACGGTGGGGCGGGTTACTCGGCCCGGTGGCCGCCGTCCTTGGTGGAGCCCTTCTCGGGCGCGCCGGCCTTCTCCGCGGACGCGGCGGGGGCCGCCGACCCGGACTTGCCGAGCTCGGAGAGCTGGTTCTCCAGGTAGCTGGTGAGCCGGCTGCGGTAGTCCTTCTCGAACGTCCGCAGCTGGTCGATACGACCCTCCAGCACCCCGCGCTGCTGGTTGATGGTGGCCATGATCTCGGTGTGCTTGCGCTCCGCGTCCGCCTGCAGGGCGTCGGCCTTGGCCTGGGCTTCCTTGATCTGCTGCTCCGAGCGGGTCTGGGCGTCCTTGACGATCCCGTCCGACTTGGACTTGGCGTCCCCGAGGATCTTGTCGGCTTCCTTCCGGGCGTCGCCGACCATCTTCTCCGACTGCGTCTTGGCGTCGCCGACCAGGCGGTCGGACTCGCCGCGCGCCTTGGACATGAGCCCGTCGGACTCCTTCTTGGCCTCCCCGGTGAGCCGGTCGGCCATCTCCTGCGCCATCGCGAGGACGCGGGCGGCGCGCAGGTGGGTGTCGGAGTTCGCCGCGCCGCCGTCGTCCGTCTTGGCGAGAGAGGGGGTCGCCGCGGCCGGGGCCGGGGCGGCCACCGGGGCGGCGGCGGCGGCCACGGGGGCCTGCGGCTGCTCGACGCGGCCGGCACCCGAACCGCCCGCGGAGTCACCGGAGGACTTGCCGGCCTTGTCGGCCGCCTTGCGGGCCTTCTCGAGGTCCTTGGTCAGCTCCTCGACCCGCTGACGGAGATCGTCGTTGTCCTCGACGAGGGTTCCGAGCTCCTCCTCTACCAGGTCGAGAAACTGATCGACCTCGTCCTCGTTGTAGCCGCGCTTACCGATCGGCGGCTTGGAGAACGCGACGTTGTGCACATCGGCTGGAGCCAAGCGCATGGGATACCCCTCGTGGTCGTCTCGGGTGCCGGCCCGGCGTTCTCGCACCGGACCCACGACATCATTACTACCTTAACGCGTGCCAATCTAGTCACATTCGGCCCGCGCGTCACCAGCGGCCGGCGATCCGCCTCACACGACGGTCCTCATGAGGCCGCTGAGGATCAGCTGGATCACGATGATGATCACGAACAGGACCAGCACGGACAGGTCCAGGCTCACCTGGCCGACCCGGACCGGCTTGATCACCTTGCGCAGCGCCTTGACCGGCGGGTCGGTGATGGTGAACAACCACTCGAGGATCACGGCGACGAAGCCGCGGGGGCTCCAGCCACGGGAGAAGGAGGCGATCATCTCCACGACGATCCTGGCGAGCAGGAGATACCAGAAGACCTGGGTGATGATGTACAGGACGACGAGGGTTTCACGCACGGCACAACCCTACTGGCACCCCGGGCTCCCGCCGCCGCCGGCACCCGCACCGCCGGGGGCTCAGCGCCTGAACGCGCCGTTGACGGCGTCGCGGACCTCGGCCTCGGTGAGGTCCATCCCAGCGGGCTGCAGCAGGAAGGTCCGCTCGCGGTCCGCGACCTTCTCCATGCGCCCGTCGAGGCCGAACACCAGTCCGGCGGCGAAGTCCACCATGCGGCGGGCGTCGCCGGAGGCCATGGTCGACAGGTCCAGGACGACGGCCCGGCCGGCACGGAAGTGCTCGCCCAGGCTCTTGCCGTCGCCGAAGCCGCGGGGGCGCTCGACCACGGTCTCGGGAACGGTCACCAGGCCGTCCTCGACGAAGTTCTCCTCGGGCGCCAGCGCGACCGCGCCGCGGGTGGCGGGGACCCCGCGCAGCGCCGCGCGGGCCCCGGCCTCGGCCGCGTGGTAGCGGCGCGGGCGGGGGGTGGGCTCGTCGAGGCGACCGCGGGCGCGACGCTCCGCGGCCGCGACCTCGGCCTGGTCCACGTCGGCGAGCCGCGAGCGGGGGGCCGGCTCGTCCGCGAACCGGTCCGCGGCGTAGCCGTAGTCCTCGCGGCGGTCGCGGGCCGCCGGGCCGAGGTCGTCGGTCTCGTGCAGGGCACGGGATCCGCGGACGTCATGGTGGACAGGGCGGTCGTAGTCGTCGAGGTACTCGTCCTCGTACGCCGCGACCGGCGCCATTCCGAAGTACTCCTTGAACCGGGCGATTGCGCTCATCTTCCGGGGACCTTCCTGATACGGGGTCGTCGCGGTCTGGTCGTCGCGGGAACGCTCCCCGCGAGGCTGGGACTCAACCTACTGGCCGGGGCCCGAGGATCGCCGTTCCGACACGCACGCAGGTCGAACCCGCGCCGATCGCCGCCTCCAGATCCCCCGACATCCCGGCGGAGAACTCGACGGCCGCGGGGTGATCCCTGCGCAGCGCCTCCCGGACACCGGCGGCGTCGGCGAAGTGGGAGGCCGGATCCCCCTCGAGTGGGGGCACCACCATGAGCCCGGCCAGGCGTAGGTGGGCGAGGCCCGCGACGTGGTCGGCGAGGGCGGGCAGGTCCCCGCGGTCGACCCCGCCGCGCGAGGTGTCGCCGTCGAGGCTGAGCTGCAGGAGGACGGGGAGCGGGCCCACGCCGTCGCGCTCCCCCTCCGCCCGGGCGCGGCCCCTCTCCAGGCCGTCGGCGACCTTGACGGAGTCCACCGAATGGACGCGGTCGGCCCACCCGGCCACCGCGGCGGCCTTGTTGGACTGGATGTGGCCGATCATGTTCCACCGCACCCCCGCCGCCAGGGCCGGTTCGGTGGCCCCCAGGTCGGCCACCTTGGCGGCGGCCTCCTGCACGCGGTTCTCCCCGATGTCGCGTACCCCCAGGCGGGCGAGCCGCGCGACGTCGGCGACGGGATGGAACTTGGTGACGACGACGAGGTCCACCTCGTCGGTCCGGCCCGCCGCCGCCAGGGCCGCGTCGAGGCGCCCGCGCGCCTCGGCCAGTCGCTCGGACAGCTCGCGGGTCCGGGGATCAGTCATGGGCGCCGGTGGCCGGGCGATCGCAGCGGTACATGGCGGTAACCTATCGGAGTCCCCGGACCTGCCGCCACCACCGAGTCGCGGCCCCGGTCGCGTCGTTCAAGGAGTGTCGTCATGTCTCCCACACCCACCCCGCGGACCCTCCGGCGGCTGGCGCTGATCTTGGCCGCCGCCGGGTCCGCGGCGCTCCTGCTGACCGCCTGCTCCGCCGCCTCGGATCCCACGGTGTCCGACCAGGCCGCCTCCGACCCGGCCGTGGGCACCTGGGGGGTCGACGCCGAGCACGCGCCGCAGCTGGTCCTCTCCGAGGACGGGTCGTTCACCGGCACCGACGGCTGCAATCGACTGTTCGGGCGCTGGGAGCGGGGTGGCGACGCCGTCTCCTTCAGGGACGTCGGTTCCACCATGATGGCCTGCCCCGACGTGGACACCTGGCTCGCCGGGCTCGACTCCGCCCGGGTCGACTCCGCCCGGGTCGACTCCGCCGGGGCCGACCGCGACACGCTGCACGTCTTCAGCGCCGCCGGCGCCGAGATCGGCGCCCTCGCCCGGGCCTGACGGGCGGTCGCGGTGCGCGACGGTCCCCGCGGGGACCGTCAGGCGGTCCGCCAGATCACGCTGGCCTGTCGGCCGGTGCGTCCCTGCCGCCGATAGGAGAAGAGGGTCTCGTCGGCGATGGTGCAGCGCGGATCGGAGTCCACCCGCGTCACGCCCAGCCCGGCGAGCTGGCGGGTGATGCCCACGCGGAGGTCCACCCCGGCGGTGCCCGCGGCGGTCCGGGTACGGCTGCCGGGCAGCGCCGCCTCCACCTCGTCGGCGAGGTCGTCGGGCAGTTCGTAGTGCCTGCCCGCGGCCGCCGGCCCCAGCAGCACCGTGATCCGGTCGGGGCGGGCACCGAGCGAGCGCATCGCGCCGATCAGCGAGGGGACGATCCCCCCGACCGCGCCCACGCGCCCGGCGTGCACCGCGCCGATCACCCCGGCCTGCTCGTCGGCGGCGAGGACCGGCACGCAGTCGGCGGTGAGGACCGCCAGCGCCAGGCCCGGGCGGTCGGTGACCAGCCCGTCGGTGGCCGGCACGGGCCCGCCCGTCGCGCGGGTGACGCGGGCGATGCGGGTGCCGTGGACCTGGTCCATCCACACCACGTCGGAGGCCGGGAGCCCGAGCCGGCGGGCGAGGCGGGCCCGGTTCGTGGCCACCGCGGCGGGCGAGTCCCCCACGTGGTCGCCGAGGTTGAACGAGTCGAAATCTCCCGAGGACGCTCCGCCGCGGCGGTCGGTGACCACCCGGCGGACGCGCCCGGGACCCTGTGGGCCCATGCCCGGGCTCAGTGCCGCATGAAGGGCGGGACGTCGATGTCGTCGTCCTCGTCGCGGCGGCGCGACCCCGCCGCGCCGGATCCGGGATGCGTCGCGGGCTCATCGCGGTGCTCCTCGCGACGGCGCCCGTCGAGGGGGGTCGATCCGAGTCCGGCGGCACCTGCGGTGTCGCCGGAGGCTCCGGGGACCGACTCGTCGTCGTCGATGTGGTGGCGGCCGCGGCGCGACTGGCCCCCACCCGCGCCGACCTGGCGGGAGCCGCCCTCGAACCCGGCGGCGATGACGGTCACGCGGACCTCGTCGCCCAGGGAGTCGTCCACGACGGTGCCGAAGATGATGTTGGCGTCGGGGTGCGCCTCCTCCTGGACGAGCGTCGCGGCCTCGTTGATCTCGAACAGGCCGAGGTCGCTGCCGCCGGCGATGGACATGAGCACGCCCTTGGCGCCCTCCATCGTGGTCTCGAGCAGCGGCGAGTTGATCGCGGCCTCGGCGGCCTTGAACGCGCGCCCCTCGCCGCGCGAGGAGCCGATGCCCATGAGCGCGCTGCCGGCGCCGGACATGACGCCCTTGACGTCGGCAAAGTCGACGTTGATCACGCCGGGGGTGGTGATGAGGTCGGTGATGCCCTGGACGCCGTTGAGCAGGACCTCGTCGGCGGTCTTGAAGGCCTCCATCATGGACACGCCCGCGTCGCCGAGCTGCAGGAGCCGGTCGTTGGGGATCACGATGAGCGTGTCGCAGGCCTCGCGCAACTGGTCGATGCCGGTGTCGGCCTGTCCGCCGCGACGCTTGCCCTCGAAGGAGAACGGGCGGGTGACAACGCCGACGGTCAGAGCGCCGAGCTTGCGCGCGATGGCCGCGACGACGGGCGCGCCGCCGGTGCCGGTGCCGCCGCCCTCGCCGGCGGTGACGAAGACCATGTCGGCACCCTTGAGGACCTCCTCGATCTCGTCCTTGTGGTCCTCGGCGGCCTTGCGGCCGACCTCCGGGTCCGCGCCGGCCCCCAGCCCGCGGGTCAACTCCCGGCCCACGTCCAGCTTGACGTCGGCGTCGGACATGAGCAGGGCCTGCGCGTCGGTGTTCACCGCGATGAACTCGACGCCCTTGAGGCCCTCGTCGATCATCCGGTTGACGGCGTTGACGCCGCCGCCGCCGATCCCGACGACCTTGATGACTGCGAGGTAGTTGTGCGGTGAGCTCATCGAGGCCCGGCCTTCCTATGGGGGTGTCGTGCGCGGTTGAGTGCTGTCTCGGCGAACCCACCCGGAGCCTCAAGTCTCACCCTCTACTAGAGGGTTAAACTTGCTGGTCAGGGGCCGTTTCCGCCGTCGGGACACACGCTAAGCGCAGCGGCCCCGCGCGGCCACGAAGCGCGCGGGCGTGTCGGGTCTACCGCGACGCGGGCAGTGCGGGATTGGACACGTTCCAGGTCTGACCGGGCTGCTCGAGGACCATCTGAAGCGCGACGGCCTTCTCGTGGTCCCGTCCGGCGGCACCCCACTCGATGATCCGTCCGTCCGCCAGCGTGAGCACGATCGACGCCGGGGTCGGCACCGCCACCGCGGCGATCTCCTGCCCCGCCGTGACCCGCACCTCGGCGAAGACCGTCGCCAGGTCCCGCACGATCCCGGGCAGGTCCGCGCGCGCGTCCTGCCCGACGGTCAGGGTCGGCGTCCCCGGGGGAGGCTCCCCCTGCCCGAAGTCGATGCCCTGGCCGTCCACCAGGTGCTGGGCGCCGTCGACCTCGACCACCACCAGGGCGGTCCGCTCGATCAGCTCGATCCTCAGGCCCGACGGGTAGTCGCGCGTGACGGTCACCTCGTCCACCCGCGGGATCCCCGCGACCCGCCGGGCCACCGCGTGGGTGTCCACCTGCAGCAGCGGCGTCCCGGGCGCGACCGCCGCGCGCTCGGTCACCGCCTCGACCGGGATGGTCCGGACCCCGTCCACCTGCACGGTCCGCACGGAGAAGACCGGCAGGAAGTACAGCGCGACGTACCCGACGAGCAGGACGAGCAGCGCCGCCCCCAGCCCGGCGTAGATGCGGTTGGTACGGCGTCGCCGCCGGCGCAGGGTCGCGCGGACCGACGGGTCGGAGTGCCGCACCCGCTCGTCGGAGCGGCGGACCGTGGCGGCCGCGATCCTCCGGTCCGGATCGTCCGTCGTCGCCGGGTCCGCCTCGGCCCCCGGACGGTCGGGCGACGCGTCCGTCACTGCCCGGCCCCCCTCACGAATCCGTCCCGGTCCCCGCCGGCCCGGCCACGATCCTCGGGCCCAGCGTGGTGATGTCGCCCGCGCCGAGGGTGAAGAGCACGTCCCCGGGTCGGGCGATGGCCCACACCGTCTCCAGGGCGCCGTCGAGATCGGGGACGTGGTGCACCGGGGAGGTCACGTGGCGGGCCACCGTCCCCCCGTCGACACCCGGTTCGGGCTGCTCGCGCGCGCCGTAGACGTCGACCACCACGACCTCGTCGGCCGCCGACAGGGCCCGGCCGAACTCCTCGGCGAAGATCCGGGTGCGCGAGTACAGGTGGGGCTGGAAGACGGCCACCAGCCGGCCGCCCTCGGCGTCGACGATCTCCCGGCCCGCGCCAAGCACGGCCGCGACCTCGGTGGGGTGGTGGGCGTAGTCGTCGTACACCCGGACCCGTCCGCCGGCCACCTCGAGGGACCCCTTGGGCTCGAAACGACGGCCGACCCCCCCGAAGCCCGACAGTCCGCGGAGGAACCCGTCGACGTCGAACCCGGCGTCCGCCCCGACCTCGCGGGCCGCCAGGAGCGCGGCGAGGGCGTTGAGCGCCATGTGCTCGCCCGGGGTGCCCACGTGCAGCTCCCCGTGCGGTGCGCTGTCGAGCGTGAGGCGGGCGCGCGTCCCGGCGGAGTCGACGACGATCCCGGAGAGCTCGCCCGCCACCGGCAGGTCCGTCCCCGGACCGTCCGCCGTGCGGTACCCGACCACCCGGACACCCCCGGCCGCGGCGCGACGGGCGCGCTCGACCGCCCCCTCGTCGTCCAGGCACACCACCAGCACGCCGGTGTCCGGGATGCGGGCGAGGAAGGAGTCGAACACCTCGAAGTAGGCCTCGGCGGTGCCGAAGTGGTCCAGGTGGTCCGGTTCGGCGTTGGTGAGGATCACCACGTCGGGCCGGTAGTGCACCAGCGAGCCGTCGGACTCGTCCGCCTCGGCCACGAACACCGGGTCGGCGCCACCGCGCGCATTGGTGCCGAACTGCAGGACGGTCCCGCCCACGGCGAAGGACGGGTCCGCACCGGCCGCGAGCATCCCGGCGATGAGCATCGACGTGGTGGAGGTCTTGCCGTGCGTCCCGCACACCATGATCGAGCGACCCGAGCGGGCGAGGTGGCCGAGGACCTGCGAGCGCGTGACCACGGGGATCCCCGCGGCCCGCGCCGCGATCAGCTCCGGGTTGTCCGCGGGGATCGCGGCCTTGGAGACCACCACGATCTCCGGGGCGGCCCCGAGGAGGTCCAGGGCCGCGGCGTCGTGGCCCACCCGGACGACCGCCCCCCGATCCTCGAGGGCGCGCAGCTCGGCGGAGTCGCGGGCGTCGCTGCCCGAGACCGCCACGCCGTGGTCGAGGAGGATCCGGGCGACCGCGGACATCCCGGCGCCCCCGATCCCGATCATGTGGACCCGGGCCAGGGTCTCGGGGACCGAATCCCCCGCCGCCGGCTCTCCTGGGGTGGTGCTGTGGGTCAACTCCGGGCCTTTCCGGCGGCGTCGAGCGCGATCCGCGCCACGACCTCCGCCGCATCTCGGGAGCCGCCGCGGACCGCGGCGGCGGACATGGTGTGGAGGCGGTCCGGGTCGAGCGCCAGCGGCAGGACCTCGGACCGGAGGAAGCCCGGGGTGAGCTCGGCGTCGTCGACGAGCATCGCGGCCCCGCCCGCCACGAGGTCGCGGGCGTTGAGCGCCTGCTCGCCGTTGCCGTGCGGGAGCGGGACGAAGACCGCGGGCAGCCCGACCGCGGACACCTCGGCCACGGTGATCGCCCCCGAGCGGCACAGGATCAGGTCGGCGGCCGCGTACGCCAGGTCCATGCGGTCGAGGTACGGGACGGCGACGTACGCGGCGCCGCCGCCGGGGACGCGCGGGGCGTCCGCCACGTTCTTCGGGCCCACCGCGTGCAGCACCCCCACACCGGCGCGGGAGAACTCCTCGGCGACCCCGGCCATCGCCGCGTTGAGGGACCTCGCCCCCTGGGAGCCGCCCACGACCAGCACGGTGGGCGCGGAGGGGTCCAGGCCGAAGAACGCCCGGGCCTCCGCGCGCAGTCCGGCCCGGTCGAGGGTGGCCACCGAGCGCTTGACCGGGTTGCCCACCACCCGGGCGTCCAGGCCGGAATCGCTGACCGCGGCCAGGGTCGCCACCGCGAACCTGGCGCCGAGCCTGTTGGCGATCCCCGCCCGGGCGTTGGCCTCGTGGACCACGATCGGGACCCTGCCCCTGGTCGCGGCCGCCGCCAGGTACACGGGGACGCAGGCGTACCCGCCGAAGCCCACCACGACGTCGGCGCCGGTCCGGCGCAGCACGTCCCGGGCCCCGCGGACCGCCCGGATCAGCCGGACGGGGAGCCTGACGAGGTCGCCGCCGACGCGGCGGGGCATCGGCACCGGGTCGACCAGCTCGAGGGGGAACCCCCGGCGCGGCACCAGCTCCGTCTCCAGGCCCCTGGGGGTGCCCACCGCGGTGACCCGGGCGGTCGGGTCGAGGTCCATGACCGCCTCCCCCACCGCGAGCGCCGGCTCGATGTGGCCGGCGGTCCCGCCGCCCACGACCACCACCGAGAGCCCCTCGGTCCGCGGGGCACTCATCGCTCCCGGCTCCGATGGATCGGGCTGGGCCGGCCGGCACCGGGCGCCTGCCGCGTCCCGGAGTCGGGCGGGGCCGCGGGGCTCCTCCGCTGCCGGTCCTCCGCCTCGCGCCCGCGGACGGTGCGGGCGGTGCGTCCGGTGACCGCGGTGGCACCGCGGCGGTCGCGGGCGGCAGCGCCCGGGATCGGAATCGACTCGTAGGCCGGGGCCGGCGACGCGCCCCGCGCCTGGCGGGGCGCCCGCGCGGGACGCGCGGCGGGCTGCCGGGTGACGGGCTCGCCGTAGCGTCGGGTTCCGGCGCTCGACCGGCCGGGGGTGTCCGACGCGGGGACGGGTCGACCGGGGCGGTACGGGCGCGGTTCCGGCAGGGAGTACCACCGGCGACGGTGTCGGGCGGGCGAGCTGAGGATCGCCGAGATCGCCTCGGGCTCGTGCCGGGCGCAGTTGGCGAGCAGCCCGAGGGAGGTCAGGGTGACCACCGCGGAGGTGCCGCCGTTGGAGATCAGGGGCAGCTGCAGACCCGTGACGGGCAGCAGGCCCACCACGTAGCCGATGTTGATGAAGGCCTGGAGGACGATCGAGGCGGTGACGGTCCCGGCCAGCAGGCGACGGAACGGGTCGACCGAGCGCAACGCGATCCGCATCCCCGCCCAGCCCAGGGCGAGATACAGCGAGACCACCACGGCGGCACCGAACCAGCCGAGTTCCTCGCCGATGATCGCGAAGATGAAGTCGTTGGTC
Organism: Dietzia sp. UBA5065; assembly: GCA_002415925.1. Taxonomy (GTDB): domain Bacteria; phylum Actinomycetota; class Actinomycetes; order Mycobacteriales; family Mycobacteriaceae; genus Dietzia. The sequence continues at coordinate 20,061 of DIAZ01000142.1, forward strand.
GCCTCGGGCAGGTAGAACCACTTGGCGCTGGACTGGCCCAGCCCCACCCCGAACAGACCGCCGTCGGCGAGCGACAACATCCCCTGGTAGGACTGGTACGCCGATCCCTGGGGGTTGGAGAAGTCGCCCACGAAGGTGTCGAGGAACGTCCGGATACGCTCGAAGCGGTAGGCGAAGGCCACCGCGGACACCGCGAAGACCACGACGCCCAGCGCGATGACCAGGAGGAAGTGGCGGGCCGGGTAGCCGGCGAACCACAGCAGGCACACGAACGCGATGGTCACCGCGGTGGCCATCCCCAGGTCCGGGGCGGCGACGACGAGGGCCGCGATCACGCCGTACCCCACCACCGCGGGGAAGAGCAGGTCGAGCCAGTAGCCGGTCCGCATCCGCTTGGCCACCACCGAGGACGCCCAGATGATGAACGCGAACTTGGCGATCTCGGCGGGCTGGATCGCGAAGAGCTTGAGATCGATCCACCCGCGCGAGCCGTTGACCTCCATCCCGACTCCCGGGATGAGGACGGCGACGAGCAGCACGATGGCCACGAGCAGCAGCGGGAACGCCGCCTTGCGCACCAGCTCGATCCGGGTCCGGAGGGCCACGAGGAACCCCACCCAGCCGATCAGCACGAACAGCGTCTGGCGGAGGAAGATGTCGAACGGCGTCCCGCCCCCGGAGAACGCGAGGACGTTGGAGCTCGACAGCACCATGCCCAGGCCGATGACGGTGAGCAGGCAGGTGACCACCATCACGACGTGGTAGGAGGTCAGCGGAGCCCGGTTGACGGCGGCGAGCGGCGCGGCGATCCGCCCCAACAGGTCCGGTCGGGACCCGGGGTCGGCGGTGGTCGCGGCCTCGGGCGCGGGGCGCCCTCCCCCGCGAGGGGTGTCTTCCTGTGCCATGCCCTTACCTCCCGGCCACACGGCCCACGGCGAGGACGAAGCTGCGCCCGCGGTGGCCGTAATCGGTGAACATGTCCATCGACGCGGCGGCGGGGGCGAGCAACACGGTGTCGCCTCCGGTGGCCATCCGTGCGGCCTCGGCGACCGCCCGGTCCATCGTCTGCTGCGGCTCGTCAGGACCCGCGGCCCCGTCATCGTCTCCCGAGGCCAACTCCACGACGCGCACCGTGGGGGCGTGTCGGGCCAATGCCTCGGCGATCCGCCCGCGATCGCGGCCGATGAGCACCACGCCGCGCAGGACCCCGGCGACCTCCGCCACCAGGGGTCCCACGTCCGCCCCCTTGAGCAGGCCGCCGGCGATCCACACCATCCGCCCTCCCGCGAGCAGCGAGGTGCGGGCGGCGTGCGGGTTGGTCGCCTTGGAGTCGTCCACGAACCGGACACCGTCGACGGTGTCCACGAGCTCGGCCCGGTGGGCGGCCACGGTGAAGCCCCGGAGGGCGGCGGCCACGTGCTCGGGCCGCGCCCCCACGGACATCGCCACGGCCGCGGCGGAGAGCGCGTCGAGGATGCCGGCGGGCCCGGGCGGGCGGACGTCCGCGGCGGGCAGCAGCGCCACCTCGTCGTCGTCCCCCTCCCCGTCCCCGATCCGCGCGGCGAGCACGCCGTCGATCACGCCGTACTCCCCCGCCCGCGGCGCCCCGAGCCGCACCCCGATCCGCGTGGCGGCGGGCGCGGCGGCGAGGAGTCGCGCGGCGATCCGGTCCTCGGCGCCGGCCACGGCGACCCTGCCCGTGAGCACCTGCGCCTTGGCCGCGGCGTAGGCCTCCATCGACCCGTGCCAGTCCAGGTGGTCCTCGGCGACGTTGAGGACCACGCCCACGTCGGGGCGGCAGCTCGGCGCCCAGTGCAGCTGGAAGCTCGACAGCTCGGCCGCCAGGACGTCCACCCGCGGCTCGGCCAGCAGGACGTCGGTGATCGGCAGGCCGATGTTGCCGCACGCGCGCGCGGCCATCCCGGCCTCCAGGCACATCGCCTCGAGCATCGAGGTGGTGGTGGTCTTGCCGTTGGTGCCGGTCACCGCCAGCCAGGTGCGGCGCGGCCCGAACAGCTCGGCGGCGTCGGCGCGCCACGCCAGCTCGACGTCGCCCCACACCGCGACGCCGGCGGTGGCGGCGGCCACCAGCAGGGGGGAGTCCGGACGCCATCCGGGGCTGGTCACGACCAGGTCCACGCCGCCGCGGGCGCCGGTCCGGCCGAGCAGGGCGGCCGCGCGCTCCAGGTCGATCCCCTCACACCCCACCCCGTGGGGCAGGCCGTCGCGCAGGCGCGCGATGGCCTCGGGGCGCGAGTCGGCCAGGATCGGCTCGGCACCCAGCGCGTGGAGGATGCGCACGGCGCCGGGACCGGAGACGCCGGCACCGAGCACCAGCACCCGCAGCCCGGCGAGCGCCCGGACGTCGGGGCCCTGCCCGCCTGCCGCGGTCACATGGGTCGGCTGGGTCACGTCGGTCGACCGGGTCACGTCAGTCACGTCGGTCATCCCGTCGAGCTCGCGAGCCAGTCGCCGTAGAACAGCGCGATGGCCAGGCCGCAGGAGATGGCCACCAGCAGCCAGAACCGGGCGGTGACGGTGGTCTCGGCCCAGCCGCCGTTCTCGAAGTGGTGGTGGATGGGCGTCATCCGGAACGGGCGAAGGCCGGTGGTGCGGTACGCCGCCACCTGGATGAGGACGGAGACGAACTCGATCACGAAGACCGCGCCGACGACCACCATGAGCAGCTCGGTCCGGGAGACCACGGAGACGCCGGCGACGATGCCGCCCAGGAACATCGATCCCGTGTCGCCCATGAAGATCTTGGCCGGGGCGGCGTTCCACCACAGGAAGCCCAGGCAGGCCCCGAGGGCGGCCGAACACACCACGGCGATGTCGAGCGGATCCCGCACCTGGTAGCACCCCGACAGGTCCACCCCCTCGGCGGTGGAGAAGCACGAGTACCGGAACTGCCAGAAGCTGAACACCACGTAGGTGCCCATGACCATGGCCATCGACCCGGCGGCCAGCCCGTCGAGTCCGTCGGTGAAGTTGACCGCGTTGGACCAGCCGTAGACCAGGATGACGATGAACACGAGGAAGACGACGACGGGGAAGGTCACGGCGACGAAGTCCCGCACGTAGCTCAGCGACCGGCTGGCCGGGGTGAGCCCGTCCGGGTTGCGGAACTGCAGCGCGAGGATGCCGAACGCGATGGCGGCGACCACCTGGCCGATGGTCTTGGACAGGATGCCCAGGCCCTTGTTCTGGCGCTTGAACACCTTGAGTCCGTCGTCGACGAACCCCACCACGGCCAGCGCGGTGGCCAGGCCCAGGATGAGCAGCCCGGACGCGGTGAACCCGCCGCCGCCGACGGTGAGCTGGCCGATCCCCCCCGCCACGATGTATCCGAGCCAGACGGCGGCGAGGATCGCGATGCCGCCCATGTTGGGCGTGCCCCGCTTGCTCATGTGGGACTGCGGCCCCTCGAGCCGGATCTCCTGCCCGAACCCGCGCCGACGGAAGTAGATGATGAGCAGGGGTGTGAGGAAGATGCTCACGACAAAGGCCACGATGCCTGCGACCATGATCTGGGTCATTCGGACTTCTCCTCACCACGCGTCGCCAGCAGCTGCTCGGCGACGCTCCACAAACCGACGGCGGACGACGCCTTGACCAGGACCACGTCCCCGGGTTCCACACGCTCGGCGAGGATGTCCATCGCCTCCTCCGGGGTCTCGACGTGCTCGGCCTCCGATCCCCACGAGCCCTCCTGGATCGCGCCCTGGAACAGCGCGCGTTGCGGCCGACCCCGTCCGACCACCACCAGCTGCGACACGTCGAGCCTGACGAGGAATCGTCCCAGGAGGTCGTGCTCGGTGACCGAGTCGTCCCCGAGCTCGGCCATCTCGCCCAGCACCGCCCAGGTCCGACGGTGGCCCCCGGGCGTCCGCGCCATGACCGCCAGGGACTTGAGCGCCGCCCGCATGGAGTCGGGGTTGGCGTTGTAGGAGTCGTTGATCACGGTGACGCCGTCGGCGGTCACCCGCACGTCCATCCGCCGCGCCGAGGCGGCCTCGGCGGTACCCAGCGCGGCGGCGACGGCGCCCGGCTCCATCCCGCAGGCCAGCCCCACGGCGGCGGCCGAGAGCGCGTTGCCCACCTGGTGCTCGCCGTGGACCCGCAGCGCCACGTGGGCGTCACCCGACGGCGTGACCAGCCGGAAGGAGGCGCGCACCTCGCCGTCCAGCGTCACGTCCTCCGCCCGGATGTCCGCGGACCGGCTCATTCCCACCGTCACCACCTCGGCGACGGTTCGACGGGCCATGGCCAGCACGCGGTCGTCGTCGGCGTTGAGGACGGCGACCCCGCCGTCCGCGGCCGGGGGCAGGGCCTCGACCAGCTCGCCCTTGGTCGCGGCGATCACGTCGCGGGAGCCGAACTCGCCCAGGTGCGCGGTGCCCACGTTGAGCACCACCCCGATCCTCGGCGGCGCGATCCGCGCGAGTTCGGCGATGTTGCCGGGCGCCCGGGCGCTGAGTTCCAGGACGAGGAAGTCGGTGGTCTCGTCGGCCCGCAGCGCGGTCCACGGGTGCCCGATCTCGTTGTTGAACGACCCGGGAGGGGCGACGACCGTGCCCGCCGCGGACAGGACCGCCCCGATGAGGTCCTTGGTGCTGGTCTTGCCGGACGACCCCGTCACCCCCACCACGACGAGCCCGTGCTCGGCGACGAGCCGGTCCACGCTCGCGCGGGCGAGGAGGCCGAGCGCGACGAGGACGGCCGCGCCGGACCCGTCGGAGTCGGCGGCCAGCGCCATGGCGTTGGTCTCGCGCCGGTCGACGGGCGGCACCACGATCTGAGCGCCGGACACCCCGTCCACCTCGCGGGCCACCACGGCGGCGGCCGCTCCCGCGGCCAGGGCGCGGGCGACGAAGTCGTGTCCGTCGACGCGCTCGCCGGGCAGCGCCAGGAACAGGCCGCCGGGCCGGAGCCGTCTGGAGTCGAACTCGACGGACCCGGTCACGGGCGTGGCCGGATCGCCTCCGACCAACCGACCGCCGACGATCCCGGCGATCTGGCCGAGGGTGAGGTCGATCATGAGGTGCTGTCCTCCGTCCCGCCCGGCGAGGCGGAGCCGCCCAGGCGTCTGGTGAGTTCTTCGGCCGCGCGGACCCGGTCGTCGAAGGGGGCCACGGTACCGGCCACCTCCTGGCCGGTCTCGTGTCCCTTGCCCGCGATCAGCACGACGTCGCCGGAGCGCGCCCAGTCGACGGCGGCGGCGATCGCCGCGCCACGGTCCGCGATCTCCACGACCCGCGCCCGGTCCCCCGCCGCGGCCTCGGCACCCG
>DIAZ01000142.1:25507-27249 GCA_002415925.1 Dietzia sp. UBA5065
GCCCGCTTGCCCGGGTCCCTGTCCCCGCCGGCGCCGAGGACCACCGCGACACGCCCCGCGGCCTGCGCGCGGACCGACCGCAGGACCGCCTCGACCGCCCCGGGCTTGTGGGCGTAGTCCACGAGGACCCGGAAATCCTGGCCGCGCTCCACCGGTTCCAGCCGGCCCGGCACCCGGGCGTTCCCGAGACCGGCGGCGGCGGCGCGGACGTCCGCGCCGAGGGCGTCGACGACCGCCAGCGCGACCAGCGAGTTGGCCACGTTGAACCGACCGAGGAGCGGCAGTTCCACGTCGACCCGCAGGCCCCGGGGACCACGCGCGGTGAAGGTCTGGGTGCCCTGCTCGGTCGTCGTGGACTCCCCCGCGGTCCACTGCGCCCGCCCCTGCGGGTCGGCGGAGACCGTCACGGCGTCCGGTCGCATGCCCACGAGCCTGCGGCCCCACTCGTCGTCCACCACGACGACCGCCCGGTCCGCGGGACGGACGGCCGAACCCGGGTCCGCCGCGGCGTCGAAGAGCCTGCACTTGGCCCGGAAGTAGTCCTCCATGCTCGGGTGGAAGTCCAGGTGGTCCTGGGAGAGGTTGAGGAAGGCGGCCACGGCGAAGCGGGTGCCGTCCACGCGCCCCAGCCGGAGGGCGTGGCTGGAGACCTCGGCGGCCACCGCGCGGGCCCCCTCGGACCGCATGACCGCCAGCAGCGCCTGGAAGTCGGGGGCCTCCGGGGTGGTGAGCCGGCTGGCCAGCGGTCGCCCCGCGACGCGGCTTCCCGTGGTCCCGATCAGCCCGGCCACGTGGCCGCAGCCCTCGAGCGCGGCCTCGACCAGGTACGAGGTGGTGGTCTTGCCCGAGGTCCCGGTGATCCCCACCACGTCGAGGTCCGCGGACGGGTCGCCCGCGACGACCGCGGACACCGCGCCGAGAATCGAGCGGGGATCGGGGTGGACGAGCACGGGGACCCGCTCGGCGGCGGACCCCATCAACTCCAGGCCCGCGGCGTCGGTGAGCACCGCCGACGCCCCCGCGTCGAGCGCGGCGGAGGCGAACGAGGCGCCGTGGACGCGGGTCCCGGGGAGCGCGGCGAAGAGCGTTCCGGGCCCGGCGTCCTGGGCGCGGATGGTCGCGGCGGTCACCTCGACGTCGGATCCGTCGCCGTGGCCGAGGACCGAGGCCCGCACCGTGGCCGCCAGCTGTGCTGCCGTGGTCATGACCTGCCCTCGACCCGCCTCTCCTTGTCCGTGACCTCCCGTGAACCCGCTACACGCTACCCTGCGCGGCGCCCGTCACTGCGCCTGCAGGACGAGGTCCGGGGCGGGGGCGGACGGCGGGATGTTGTCGCGGTTGATCAACCACGAGGCGATGTCGTGGAAGAGCGGCGCGGCGGACGCACCGAGCACCCCGCGGGACGGGGCGTCCAGCATGATCGCGATGACGTAGCGGGGGTCGTCGGCGGGCAGGATGCCGGCGAAGGTGATCCAGTAGCGGGAGTTGGAGTAGCAGGAGCACCCCGGGTCGATCTGCTGGGCCGTACCGGTCTTGCCGCTGATCTGGTACCCGGCGATCGCGGCCTGCGGACCCGTTCCCGACTGCGCGCCCGGTCCGGACTGGGTGACGGCGCGGAACATGTCGCGGACCGTCCGGGCGGTCTCCTCGCTCACCACGCGCTGGCCCTCCGGCCGCTCGGCCGGGTGGGACTCGCCGTCCGGACCCACGCGCTCGGCGATGATCCGCGGGGGGACGCGGAC
>DIAZ01000142.1:27478-43426 GCA_002415925.1 Dietzia sp. UBA5065
GGCACCAGTCCGTCGGACTCACCCGCGAGTTCGACCCCCGTGCGTTGCCCGAGGCCGAACCTCTCCAGGTAGTCGGAGAAGGACTCCCTGCCCACGCGCTGCGCCAGCATGAGGGTGCCCACGTTGGAGGACTTCCCGAAGATGCCGGTGGTGGTGTACGGGGTCGGCCCGTGCTGCCAGGCGTCCGAGACGGTGACCCCGTCCATGGTTATGCTGCCGTCCACCGAGTGGACCTCGTGCGGGTCGGTCAGCCCGGCCTCGATCGCCGCCGCCGCGGTGATGATCTTCTGCACCGATCCCGGCTCGAACGGCGAGGTGATCGCCGGGTTGCCGAGGTCCGCCCCGCGTTCGAGCTCGGCGCCGACGCCCACCGCCGGGTTGAAGGTGTTGTCGTTGGCCATCGCGCGGATCTCGCCGGTGGCCGCGTCGAGTACCACCGCGGAGGCGGCCTGCGCGCCCGAGGAGTCCTTGGCGGACTGCACCGCCTTCTGCACGTGCCACTGCAGGTCCGCGTCGAGGGTGAGCCGGATCGTGTCACCGTCGCGCGGGGCGGACACGCCCCGCAGCGTGCCCGGGATGACGGTGTTGTCCTGGGCCCTGTCGAAGGTCTGACGCCCGTCCTCGCCGTCGAGCTGGTCGTTGAAGAACGCCTCGACGCCCTGGAGTCCGATGAGCTTGCCGTCGTCGCTCTTGGAGGTCGCCCCGACCACGTTGGCCGCCAGCGCTCCCCCCGGGTACTCACGGATGTCCACCCGCTCCGCGCCGATCATGGGGAACTTCCTCGTGATCGCGTTGGCCTGGGTGACGTCGACGTTGCGGACGAGATAGGTGAAGCCTCCCTCGGACCTCAGCTTGGCCTCCACCTCCTCGCGAACCACCGCGTCGCCGAGCACGGCGACGAACTCGTCGGCGATCTGGTCGACCAGCTCGTCCCAGGTGGGCTTCCTGCTGTCCAGATCCCTCCGCGCCTCCGCGTTGCGCCGCTCGACCAGTGGCTGGATGGACAGGTCCCGCGCCTCGCGGGTGAACGCGATCGGATCGCCGTGGACGTCGACGATGGATCCGCGCGCCGCGGGCAGGACCTGCTGGACCTGTCGCTGGCTCTCGGCGCGGGCGGCGAGCTCGGTTCCGCCGATGGTCTGCACCCAGAGGAGCTTGGTCAGCGCGATCACGAGGATCACGGCGAACGCGGACCGCATCCAGGTGAACCGCCGGTCGGTCCCCCCGACCGTCCGGATCCTGCCGGACCGGGTGGGCGGACGGCCCTGACCCGATCGCCCACCGCCGGGAGCCCCCGAGGGGACCCGGGGGCCGTTCCCCGGGGTGCGTCGATCGGTCATCGAGGGGCCTTTCGGGATCGGTTCGTCAGAAGAGCTGGCCGGGTACCGGGGCGAGCGTCGCGGCGTCGACTCGCGGCGCCTCGGGCGCGGGCGCCGGCGGTTCGGGCGCCACGGCCCCGGGGGGCGCAGGGGGCACGGAGGCCGGCGGGATCGGAGCGGGCATCGGCGCCGGCGGCGCGACCTGTGTCGGTGGGCCGGCGAGGGGCGGATACGGGACTGGTGCGACCCCGCGCGGAGCGCGGTCCTGTGGGGCCTGCGCGGGCGGTGCGTCGAACTGACCCCGGTCCGGGGACCTCGACGGTCCGGACGCTACCGGAGCGGGCTGCAGCGGCTTGATCGGCGCGCCGAGCTTCGCGTCGGGCTCCCCGACCACCTCGATCACCCCGTCCGAGCCCCGGGTGAGGATCGGCGCGCTCGCCACCCCGACCATCCCCAGCTTCTCGGCGCGCTGGGCCAGGACCTCCGCCGACCGGGCCCGCTCGTTGGAGGCCCGGAGCGCCTCCATCCGCTCGACGAGTTCGACGTTGGCGTCGCGCGCGTTCTTGAGGTCGTAGGTGTCCTGGGTGGTCTGGGCGGACAACAGGAGCGTGCCGCCCACGCCGGTTCCGATGAGGAGGAGCAGGACGACGACGAAGGGGACTCGACCCGCGAGGTCTGCCGGACTCAGCCGTTGCGCGGGGACCACCACCGTGCGGCGGCCGCGAACCGAGCGGGTGACCGGCTTGCGCCGCAATCCGACGACGCCCGGAACCCGCTCGGAGGCCGCGTCGACGGCGTCCGGCCGGCTCCCGGTCCGGGTGTCCGAATCCTCGGCCCGCCCCGGCGTGTCGATCGTTCTCGTCATGGGGTTCTCCCGTCGATGCGCCGGACGCAGCGCACCCGGACCGAGGCCGAGCGCGGGTTGTGGTCGATCTCCGCCTGTGACGCCTTCTCCGCGCCGCGGGTCACGGACTCGAACTCCGGCCCGTGCCCGGGCAGCTCCACCGGCAGGCCCGCCGGGGTGCGGGAGGCGGTGCGGGCGGTCAGCTCGCGCTTGACGATCTTGTCCTCGAGCGAGTGGTAGGCCATGAACACCGCGCGCCCGCCGCGGCGGAGGAGGTCGAGATAGCCGGGGACGGCGTTCTCCACCGCCTCGAGCTCGGCGTTGACCTCGATCCGGAGCGCCTGGAACACCCGTTTCCCGGGGTGCCCGCCGGTGCGTCGCGCGCCGTGGGGGATGGTGTCGTAGAGGAGCTCGACGAGCTGCGAGCTGGTCCTGACGGGGTCGTGATCCCGGCGACGCACGACGGCCGCGGCGATCTGGCGCGCGAACCGCTCCTCGCCGTACACCCGGAAGATCCGGGAGAGGTCGTCACGGGTGTACTCGGCCAGGATGTCGGCCGCCGTCGGACCCGTGGTGGGGTCCATCCTCATGTCGAGGGGCGAATCGACCGAGTACGCGAACCCCCGATCGGCCACGTCGAGTTGCATCGAGGACACCCCGAGGTCGAGCAGGACGCCGTCGATCGCCGGGCCGACCTCGTCCCGGGCGTCGGCGGGGAGGTTCTCCACGATCCGATCGAAGTCGTCGAAGCGGGCGTGGACGGGGGTGAACCGGTCACGGTAGGCGGTGAGGCGGCGGGTGGCCATCTCGAGGGCCTCCGGGTCGCGGTCGACCCCGACGATCCTCAGGTGGTCGAACTCGGCGAGGAGATGCGAGGAGTGGCCGCCCAGGCCCAACGTGCCGTCGACGATGACCGGGCGACGCCCCTCCGCGCGGGCGGCGTCGACGACGGGGCGGAACAGGTCGATGGTGCGGTCGAGGAAGACGGGGACGTGGCCCGCTCGCGCGGCGGCGCGGTCGGCGTCGGGCTCTCCTGCCATCTCGCCTCCCTCGCGTCCGGATGTGGTGGGTGCCCCGGTTGTGGTGGAGCCCCCTGGTCCCCGTCCGGTACCCACCTGGCGTTGGGGAAATACGTCAGGGTGGTGCCGGGCAGGGGCCGGGGGGCTCCGTCCGTCGCGGGCGGCCGTGCTGTCGTTCCGGCCTCTCCCCCGCGGGATCAGAATTCGATCCCGAGGGAGGTGCCCTCCATCTCGGAGAACACGGGGAGGTTCTCCGCGCTGTACCGATCCCAGGCCTCGGCGTTCCAGACCTCGAGACGCTCCCCGAGACCGTTGACGACGCAGTCCTTGTCGAGACCGGCGTAGTTCCGCTGACTCGCCGGGATGGACACCCGCCCCTGCGAATCGAGTTGCTGGACTTCGGCGCCGCTCACCAGGAGCCGGAAGAACGCCATGTGCCTCTCGCTGAGGTTGGCGGTCGGCCGGACCTTTCTGACCAGCGCGTCGAACTCGTCCTCCGGGAAGACCGAGAGCGTGTTGGTGAACCACCCACACACGACCACCCCGTCCGCCAGGCCTGGCCGGAATCGGGCGGGGATCGTCAGTCGCCCCTTGTCGTCGAGTTTGGGACGGTGCGTCCCGTACCCGACAAAGGCTCGTTCACGTCCGGAGTCGACGGGATCGGCGTCGGTCACCCGCCACCTCCTGGGGTTCAGGCCCTTCGAGCTCCTTGCGTCCCCCACTGTACCCCACAACGCCCCACATTCAAGGCCTGTGCCCCACTTCGCCCCACCGAGTTACATCGATGCAGTTCATAGGCCATATTGCGGGCGGGTTTCTGGAGATCCACGCCGTGGCACGCCGCCCGAACGTCCGGAATCACACCGTTCCCCTGGGTCAGTTGGGACGATTTCACACAATCGAGAGCCATGTGTCACCGACGGTGGGGCGAAGTGGTGACCGGTGGTGGGGCGTGGTGGGGCACCAGGGTCCGGCGGGGACGCGCCGCGGCGGAACCGGGCCCCGAAATCGGCGGAAGGGGCGAGCGCTGGTGCGCTCGCCCCTCCCGGGACGGAATCGGGGACTACGTGGCTACTGCTCGAACCGTCGGCGGAACCGGTCCTCCATGCGGGACGAGTACGACCGGCCGCCGGCGCTCTTGGGGGACGCCTTCCCGGCACCCGGCACCCGCGCGCCGCCACCCCGTCCGGGCGCCGACGCGCCCTTGGGCGGCGTCGAGCGCAGCGCGAGCACTCCCGCGGCGAACATCACGAGGAAGCCCACGAGGCTGAGCACGGGGAAGCCCCCGGTCCTGCCGCTGAGTGCGAGCCCACCCACGAGGAGGCCCACGCCCACGATGCCCAACACGACCACCAGGGCCGCAGGTCGACGGGGACCGGCCGCCCGGGTCTTTCGGACGGACGACGCGAACTTGGGGTCGTCGGCGTAGAGCGCGCTCTCGATCTCGTCGAGCATGCGCTGCTCGTGCTCGGACAGGGGCACTTCGACCTCCTCTAGTCGCTCGCGGGGTACGAGCTCGGCCGAGTGGGCCGTATGACGTCGACCGCCAACGGGGGATCAACCGGTCAAGGGTTCCCCCCATCATACGAGTGCAACGCTGCGGAGACCACCAAGATCTGCGGGACGGACACCGCCGCCCCCGGCACCCGCTCCCGGATCCTCACGCCGCGGGACCCAGGACCCCCAGCCGCTCGTCGACCAGGTCGAGAAACCGCCCGACCGCCCACAGGAAATCATCAGCCATCCGGGCCGTCACGGTGCGAGGGAGACCGTCCTCCACCGCGGCGGCGAGAGTCGAATACCCGCCGAACGCGGCCGCCCATTCCCCCATTTCCGGAACCTCCGCGGCGAGCCTGTGCCACACGTCCGACGGCCCGCGGCGACGTGGGCCCGGGGCCAGGAGCGCCGAGGCGGCGGTGCGGGCGGCGCGATACGCCTCGAGGAACCGCTCGGCGGGAGAGTGCGCGGCCACGGCCCGACCGCGCAGCACCTCGGCGCGCCCCGCCCGCGACAGGGATCCGAGGGCACCCCCGCCCGGACCCCGACCGTCGACTTTCACTGTCATCTCTGCTGCACCTCCCCTTCTGGCCCGCACCGTATAACCGGGGTCCGACACAACACGGGGTCGGCGGGGCCCGTCCGTGGTGAGATGTGGTGGATGGACACCGTGATCGCCCGGCTGGACGCCGGGGACTTCCGTGACCGACTGCCCGAGGCACTCGGCGTCTACGTCGACGCCATGGGCTACCCGCCCCAGGTGGTCCGGACGCGCGCACCGGCGTGGTTGGAGCACAGCCACCGCGAGGGATGGTCGGGCGTCGCGGCGTTCGAGTCCCCCCGGCGTCGGCTGCTCGGGCACACCCGCGGACGCCTGATCGCGATCTGCTACGGCTACAGGGGCGGCCCCGGACAGTGGTGGTACGAGCAGGTGTCGCAGGGGCTACGCGAGCAGGACCGGGAGTTGCCCGCCGACTACGTCGAACTCACGGAGCTCCACGTCTCCCCCAGGTATCAGGGGCGCGGTATCGGCACCGCCCTGCTCCGGGAGTTCCTCTCCGGGCGACCCGAACGGAGCGTCCTCCTCTCGACCCCGGAGGTCGACGACGAGTCCAACGGGGCCTGGCGCCTGTACCGGTCGATGGACTTCACGGACGTGCTCCGGTCGTACAGGTTCGAGGGCGACCCGCGGCCGTTCGCCGTCCTGTCGCGACCGCTCCCACTCACCGAGCCCGGAGGTCCGCGTGAGCAACCGTCCTGACTTCGTGGTGATCGGGTCCGGACACAACGGCCTGATCTCCGCCGCCTACCTCTCGCGGTGGGGGCTCGACGTGCACGTGGTCGAGAAGGACACGGTCCTCGGCGGCGCGACGTCGACCGTCGAGCGCTACCCGGGCCATCGCACGGATCGCGGGTCGTCGGCGCACCTCATGATCCGGCACACCGGCATCCTCGAGGAGCTGGATCTCGCCGCCCACGGCCTCCGCTACATCGACTGCGACCCGTGGGGGTTCGCCCCCGCACCACCGGGGAGCGACTCCCCCCCGATCGTCTTCCACCGCGACCTCGAGGCCACCTGCGCGAGCATCGCCGCGGCCTGCGGGAAGGCCGATGCGGACGCCTACCGGAGCTTCGTCCACCGGTGGGACGTCCTGGCCGGCCGCATGATGAAGGGATTCGGGGTCCGACCCACGGCCGCGGGGCTGGGCTCGGCGTTCCTCGGGGCGGACGACCTCCGGGACCCCTTCGGGGCCGTCCAGACCTTCCTGTCCTCCGGTGACGCGCTCCTCGACGCCACCTTCGCCTCGGAGCGGCTCAAGGCCGCGCTGTCCTGGTTCGGGGCCCAGTCCGGGCCGCCCATGTCCCACCCGGCCACGGCACCGATGATCGGGTTCGCCGCCCTCATGCACCGCATCCCCCCCGGCCGCGCCGTCGGGGGGTCGGGGGCGCTCGCCGAGGCACTCGTGTCCGTCGTCCGCTCGAACGGCGGCTCGGTCACGGCGGGGGCGGGTGCGACCGCGATCCGTCGATCCGGCGGGGGATGGCGTGTCGACACGGTGGACGGGAGGGCGCTGTACTGCTCGGCCGTCATCGCGGCCTGCCACGTCCACACCACCCTGGACCTTCTTTCCCACGAGCTCCCGGCGGGTCGTCTCGATGCCTGGCGCCGTCGGATCCGCCCCGGGTTCGGGTTGGGGATGGTGGTGAGGCTCGGGACCACCGACCTGCCCCGCTACCCGGGCGTGGACCCCTCCACCAGCGCGCACGGGCTCCAACTCCTCGTCACCGACCGTCGGATCCTGGACCGTCGCCACGGGGTGGCCGCCGCCGGCGGGCTAGACGCCGACCCCGCCGTCCTGGCCATGAGCTTCAGCGCGCTCGACCCGACGCTGGCACCCTCGGGACGACACGAACTGACCCTGTGGTCGCAGTGGCACCCCCGGAACCTGGCCGACGGCCGGAGCTGGTCCGAGGCGGGTCCGGAGGAGGCGGACCGGATCATCGCGGCGGCGGAACGCTTCGCCCCGGGACTGACCGACTCGATCGTCCACCGCCACGTCCAGACCCCCGAGGACCTGGAGACGGAACTGGGGTTGATCGGCGGCAACGTGATGCACGTGGAGATGTCGCTGGACCAGATGCTGCCCATGCGTCCCCACCCGGACCTGGCCGGGCACACCGTCCCCGGGGCCGAGGGGGTCTTCCTCGCGGGCGCGTCGACCCACCCCGGCGGGGGCGTCATCGGCACCAGCGGCCGGACCGTCGCCCGCCTCGTCGGTCGTCGGCTCGGCACGTCGACTCGGCACCGGCGGCGTACGCGGGCACAATGACGACCGTGACAGAGCCGAGCCCCACCCCGACCGCCTCCGCGTCCGGCGGCACCGCCCGTGTGCCGCGCCGACTCGCGGGTGTGGCCGCCCTCGTCACGATGATGTTCGTCCTCACCGGGTGCCTGCAGCTCAACGCCCAGATGAGCGTGCGCAAGGACGACACCATCTCCGGCCGGATCCTCGTGGCCGGGGACCAACCGGCCCAGGCCGCCGCGCTGGACCGACTCTCCACCCCCTCCGGCCTGGAACAGAAGGTCCGCATCACCGAGTACTCCGCCGACGGCTTCCGCGGCAAGGAGATCTACTTCACCCAGCTGACCTTCGCCGAGGTGGACGCGTTGTCCCTGGCGATCGACATCGAGGGCGCCCGGCCGTACAGCCTGGGGTTCCGCCGCAGCGGGGACACGGTGTCCTTCAGCGGCTCGGTGGACCTCTCCGGGATCCCGGCGGACCGCGCCCAGACCGCCACCACCCGGGTCGACCTGACCTTCCCCAACCGGATCAGCGAGACCAACGGGACGATCGGCGCGCGCAACTCCGTGAGCTGGAGTCCCGCGCCGGGCTCGATCACCCGGATGCAGGCGTCGTCGTCCTATCCGGACCCGGCGGCACGCGGGTTCGCGGTGTGGATGATCGTGGGGATCGGTGCGGCGCTGGTCGTCTCGATCGGCACGATCCTGGCGGCGCGGACCTCGCGCGCACGCGCCGACCGATTGGTGCGCTGACCCGAGGCGCGCGGGCCGGTCGCCGATCCGGCCGACCGCGTCAGGACCTGGCCGCCCCCACGCCTGTCGAGGGGACCATCGACAGGTTGGTCAGGACCTCGTGGGTCGCACGGGAGAAGTTCAGGGTGTTGAAGTGCAGGCAGGGCACGCCCTCGGCGATCAACCGCTCGCAGAGTTGCGTGGCGAACCCGATGCCCACCTCGCGCACCGCCGCCCGGTTCTCCTCCGGCCCGTCCCCCGCCGCCCTGCGCAGTCGCTCGGACAACCCGGCGGGCAGCTCGCACCCGGACAGTTCCACCATCCTGCGGACCTGGCGCAGGCTCGTGACGGGCATGAGACCCGGGATGATCGGCTTGGCGGCCTGCTCGGCGTCGACGGCCGCCACCCGGTCCCGCAACCGGAGGTAGTGCTCGACGTCCCAGAACATCTGGGTGATCGAGTACTCGGCCCCCGCGCGCAGCTTGGTGGTGAGGACCTCCGTGTCATGGTCCAGATCGCGCGCCCGGTAGTGCCCCTCCGGGAACGAGGCGACACCCACGTGGAAGTCGCCGACCTCGTGGATCAGCCGGACGAGCTCCTCCGCGTAGTGCAGGCCGTCGGGATGCGGCGTCCAGTCCCCCAACGGGTCCCCCGGCGGGTCGCCGCGGAGCGCGAGGATGTTGGAGACGCCGACGTCGGCGTACAGCTGGATCATCTCGCGCAGCTCAGCGACGGTGTGGCCCACCGCGGTGAGATGGGCGATCGGCAGCAGATCGGTTTCCCGGACCACCCGTTCCACCACCTTGACGGTGCGGTCGCGGGTGGACCCGCCGGCCCCGTACGTGACGGAGACGAACGCCGCTCCGAGCTCGGAGAACACGGACGCCGCGCGCCAGAGACGCTCCTCGGCGGCCTCGTCGCGGGGCGGGTAGAACTCCACTGAGAACGGCACCCTCGGGGTGGTCGACGCGGCGATCCGATCGACGATGCTCGGGTGGCGCTCGCCGCCCGTGGGGCCGGGGTCGGGTAGCTGGGTCACCGGATCAGGGTAGCCCGACACGCACCCGTGCCGACCTCCGCCCGGCGACTAGGATCGCAGGGGCGAGGGCGCCCGGACGGACGCCCGGAAGGGATGGTGGCCGTGGTCACGTCGACTCGACCGGACGACGCGGATCGGATTCTCGATTCGCTCCGTCGCCATCTCGACCAGCGTCGCGGGATCGTGGCCGGGGTCGACGATCGGGTGGACCGCCTGGCGGGTCTGCTCTCGGACTTCGTCCTGGGCGGCGGCAAGCGCCTGCGGCCGCGGTTCGCGCTGGCGGGCTGGTCCGCGGCGAGCCCCGCGGACGCGGTCGTGCCGGACCACATCATCACCGCCTGCGCCGCGCTCGAGCTCATCCAGGCCTGCGCCCTGATCCACGACGACATCGTGGACGCCTCGGACACCCGGCGCGGCCACCCGACCGTGCACCGCTCGATCGAGGCCGTCCACCGCGCGGAGGGCTGGGGCGGAGACGCCGGCAGGTACGGCGTCTCGCAAGCGATCCTGGTCGGGGACCTCGCCCTGACCTGGGCGGACGAGATGTTCGTGACCTCCGGCGCCGATCCCGCCGCGCTCGCGCGGTCCCTCGGGCCCTGGTACGCCATGAAGACCGAGGTCCTGGCCGGTCAGATGCTCGACATCCTCGCCGAGGCCTCGGGTGCCACCGACGAGGCGACACCCGCTCGCGTCAACCGATTCAAGACCGCCGCCTACACCGTCGAGCGCCCTCTTCACATCGGGGCCGCACTCGCCGGCGCGGGAGCCGACACCGTGTCGGCCCTCCGGGAGTTCGGCGTCGCGATCGGCCAGGCGTTCCAGCTCCGGGACGACATGCTGGGGGTCTACGGGGACCCCGAGGTGACGGGCAAGCCGTCCGGTGACGACCTGAGGGAGGGCAAGCGCACCCTGCTGCTGGCCCGCGGGGTCGCGCTGGCCTCGGCCGACGACGCCGACTTCCTGCTCTCGGTGACCGGGACGGACCTCGACGCCGCCGCGCTCGAGAGGGCCCGCCGGGTGCTCGTCGACTCCGGCGCGGTCGCCTCGGTCGAGGCGGAGATCGACACCCTCACTGTGCGGGCCCTCGACGCCGTCTCCTCCGAGGCGATCAGCGATCACGGCCGGATCACCCTGCGCGCGCTGGCCGAGGCCGCCACCCGTCGACAGGCCTGAGGGTGACCCCGGCCCCTGCTCCGGACGCCGGGACGGCGGCGTCGGCCTCGTCGTCGTCGTCCCGCGTCGTCACGGCGACCACCTCCCTCACCGCCTCGGCCCGCACCGCCCTGACCGGCCCCTCGGGTCCCGCACTGCTGCGCGGGGTCCTGGGGTCGGTCCTGCTCACCCTCGGGGGGTTCGGTACCGGCGCGCTGCCCGTGGACGGTGGCCCGGCCGCCCGGGTTGGCCTGATCGGCTTCGCCTTCGGCCACGGCGAGATCCTGGCGCTGGCGCTCACCTGGACCGGCGTGGTCCTGCTGGTCACGGCCTGGCTGGCGCTGGGCCCGCGGGCGGTGTCCGGCCGACTGGCCACCCGGGACGCGGTCTGGGCCACCGCGCTGTGGTCGCTCCCCCTCCTGCCCGCCGTCCCGCTCTTCAGCCGCGACGCCTGGTCGTATCTCGCGCAGGGGGCCATGACCGCGGCCGGGGTCGACCCGTACGAGTTCGGCCCGGAGGCGAACCCCGGGGCCTTCTCGGTGGAGGTCAGCCCGGACTGGCAGTCCACGGCGACGCCGTACGGGCCCCTCCACCTGCTGGCGATGCGGATCCTCGTGGCACTGTCCGGGGGGCACCCGGGCGTGGGCGTCCTCCTCCTCAGGCTGGCCGTGTTCGCCGCGCTCGGCGCCCTGGTCGCGCTGGTGGTGACGGCCGCACGCCGGACCGGTGTCCACCCGGGCGCGGCGGTGTGGATGGCGTGCGTGTCTCCGCTGTCGGTGATCCACCTGGCCGGCGGCCTGCACAACGAGATCTTCCCGCTCGTCGCGTGCCTGGGCGCGGTGGTGCTCACCCTCGACAGGCGGTACGCGTGGGCCGGCGCGGCGATCGGCGTCGCGGTGGCGTTCAAGGCGACGGCCGTGATCGTGGCGCCCTTCCTGCTGTGGATCGCCCTGGACGCGCGCCGGCGGGACCGGGCCGTGACGCGGCCGGCGATCCGCGCGCTCGGTGACACGGCCGTCGCCGCCGCGGCCGCGGGCGCCGTGTTCGCCCTGGCCACCCTCGCCTCGGGCACGGGGCTCGGGTGGCTCAACGCGATCTCCGTGTCGGACCGGGTGATCAACTACCTCAGCGCCCCCACCGCGGCGGCCCACCTCATCCACGCCGTCACGGACTCCCCCGGCTTCGAGGACGTCCTCGCCGTAACCCGCCGGATCGGACAGGTACTGCTGGCCGCGACGCTCGTCGCCGTGTGGTGGTGCCATCGGCGGGATCGACTCACGGCGGTCCGCGGCATCATGCTGGCGCTGCTGGCCTTTGTCGTACTCAACTCGCTGGCCTGGCCCTGGTACCACTTGTGGGTGGCCGCGTTCTGGGTGCTGGCCCGCCCCGGCCGGCGGGCCACCACGGTGGCCGTGGCGGTCGTCGTGTTCCTGGTCATGGCCATCGGACCCAACGGGTCGACGAGCCTCTACAGTCCCGTGGTCACGGGGATCGCCGTGGTCGCATCGCTGGCCACCGGCTGGTGGTGGTGGCGGGCGACCGCCGAGGGCTAGAACCCCATCGCCTGCGCGCGCCGGACCACCTCGCGGGCCCGGTGCCCGTGGAGCGCCTCCGCGGGACGGCCCGGGAGGCTGTCGTCCTCCGTGAAGAGCCACCGGAGGATCTCCTCGTCGAGGTACCCGCCGTCCCGGAGGACCGAGACGAGTCCGGGCAGGAACCGCGCCACCTCGTCCCCGTCGAGGAAGACCGCGGGGACCGCCACGACACCGGAGCGGCGCACGGCGAGCAGCACCCCCTCGCGGAGGAGGTCGTGGACGCGGGTGACCGGGATGCCCAGTCGCTCGGACACCTCGGGGAGATTGATCGTCTGGACGTCGGCGGGCAGGACGTCATCGCAGTGGGGAACGGTACTCACCCCCACCACCGTAGTCCCACGGCCCGCGCCGGTCATCACCACCGGCCGCGCCGCCCGTCACGCACCGGTTTCGGGACGGGAGGGGCAGAATAGGGTCCATGAGCATCAACGACGGGCAGTTACCGGGGCCGGGCGCCCTGCTCGACGGGCGATACCGGCTGGACGCCGTGATCGCCCGCGGCGGGATGTCGATCGTCCACCTGGCCACCGACGAGCGGCTGGACCGCCACGTCGCCGTCAAACTACTGGACCCGACCCTCGCCGGGGACAGGGCGTTCGTCGACCGGTTCACCCTCGAGGCGCGCTCGGCGGCCCGCCTCTCCGACCCCGGCATCGTCCAGGTCTTCGACCAGGGCGTCGAGGGCGACTTCGCGTTCCTCGTGATGGAACTGGTCCCCGGTGGCACGCTCCGGGAACTGCTGGACGAGCGCGGCCCGATGCCCCCGTACGCCGCGGCCGCGGTGCTGCGCCCCCTCCTCGGCGCGCTCCGGGAGGCCCACGAGGCCGGCCTGGTCCACCGCGACATCAAGCCGGAGAACGTCCTCATCTCCACCACCGGGGCGGTCAAGCTCGCCGACTTCGGACTGGTGCGGGCCGTGGCCGAATCCCGGGCGACCTCCCGCAGCGTCGTGATGGGCACCGCCGCCTACCTGTCCCCCGAGCAGATCTCGGGCGCGGACACGGACGCCCGCTCCGACCTCTACTCCCTGGGCGTCCTCGCGTACGAGATGCTCACCGGGGAGCCCCCGTTCAGCGGGGACAACTCCATCGCGGTGGCCTACCGGCGGCTGGAGACGGACGTCCCCGCCCCGTCCGAGCAGTCGGACACGGTGGCCGAGGACCTGGACCACCTGATCCTCCGCGCCACCCGCCGCAGCCGCGAGGACCGCTACGCCGACGCCGGGGAGATGCTCGACGACCTGGACCGAGCGGCCGCGATCGGCCGGTTCCCGCCGTACGTCGTCCCGGCTCCGCGGCGGTCGTCGTGGGCCAGGGCGCGTGCCAACGCGGCCAGGTCGGCCCCCGACGGCGAATCGGAGTTCGATGCGGCGGATCGCGAGAGCGGAGAGGCGCTGACCTCGGGCGACGGCCCGGTCCCCACGCGGGTCCAGACCCGGGCGGATCTCGCCCCGGCCCCCCTCCCCCGGGGCGCCGCGGGCTCCCACGCCGGGAGCGAGGTGGAGCCGGTCCCCGACCGGACACCGGTCCGCCCCCGCCGGCGACTCGGCCTGCTGTGGCTCATCGTCGTGCTGGCCGCCGCCATCGCGCTGGCCGTGGCCGGGTGGTGGCTGGGCTCGGGCCGCTTCGTCACCGTGCCGTCCGTCCAGGGCATGTCCGTGGGCCAGGCGACCGAGGCGGTCGGCGCAGTCGGGCTGACCGCCGCCATCCGGGACGCCTTCAGCAACGACGTCCCCCGCTCGGGTCTGGTCGGAACCGACCCCGACGCCGGCTCCCGGGTGCCCCGCGGCGACACCGTCGCGGTCCTGGTCTCCGTGGGTCGCCCGGTCGTCCCCGAGGTGGGGGCCGGCCGGGACGTCGAGACCGTCTCCCGGCTGCTGCGGGACTCCTCCCTCGAGCCGGTCCGTGGCGGGGCCGAGTACTCCGACTCCGTCCCCGTGGGCCAGGTCATCTCCCTCGACCCCCGCTCCGGGACGACCGTCGACGTGGGGACCCGGGTGTCGATGGTGACCAGTTCGGGCCCCGCGCCGGTGACGGTGCCCGACGTGGCGGGGCTCGAGGAGGAGCAGGCCAGGAGGGCCCTGGAGGGAGTCGGCCTGACCGTCTCCGGTGTCACGAGGGTCTACGACGGCGAGGTGGACGGCGGCCTGGCCGTGGGCACCGACCCCGATTCCGGAGCCGACGTCGCGCGGGGTGACGGCGTGACCCTCCTGGTGTCCAACGCCCTCACGGTTCCGGACGTGCGGGACGTGCCGGTGGACGAGGCCACCGACGTTCTCACCAGGGCCGGATTCACCCTGGTCCGTGAGGCGCCGGTCACCGACCGTCAGGTGTCCGACGGCCGGGTGGTCCGCACCGACCCGCCTGCGGGGCGACGGGTGGACCCCGCGTCCCCGGTCCTGCGGATCGTCCCGTCGAACGCCGTCACCGTCCCCGTGGTGCTGGGCGCTCGGGCCTCCGACGCCCAGCGCACCCTGCAGGACGCGGGCCTGACGTCGACGATCGACGCGGGGACCGCGAGCGGGATCGTCTACGGGCAGACCCCGCTGCCCGGTCGCGTGGTGGCCAGGGGCAGCCAGGTCGAGCTGGACGCGCTGGGCTGAGCCACCGGGAGCGGCCCCGGGTCAGTTCCGGAGCATCTCCGCCACGAGGTAGGCCAGCTCCAGCGACTGCTGTGTGTTGAGCCGCGGGTCGCACGCGGTCTCATACCGGCCCTCGAGGTCCAGGTCGGAGATGTCCTGGGCGCCTCCGAGACACTCGGTCACGTCCTCGCCCGTGAGCTCGATGTGGATTCCGCCCGGGTGGGAGCCGAGGGCGTGGTGGACCTCGAAGAAGCCCTGCACCTCGTCGATGATCCGGTCGAAGTGCCGGGTCTTGTATCCGTTCGACGTGGAATGGGTGTTGCCGTGCATGGGGTCGCACTGCCAGATGACCTTGTGACCCGAGGCCTCGACGGCCTGGACGATCGGCGGGAGTGCGTCCCGCACCTTGTCGTTGCCCATCCGCGAGACGAGCGTCAGGCGACCCGGACGGTTGCGCGGATCGAGCTTCTCGACGTACTCCACGGCGAGTTCCGGGGTGGTCGAGGGCCCGATCTTCAACCCGATGGGATTCTCGATGAGGGAGGCGAACGCGACGTGGGCGTCGTCGATCCCACGGGTACGCTCCCCGATCCACAGGAAGTGGGCGGACAGGTCGTACAGGCCCTGCTCGGCGTCGCCGGTCAGCCCCGTCCCGTCGTCGGCCAGGCGGAGCATGGCCCGCTCGTAGTCCAGGACCAGCGCCTCGTGGGACGAGAAGATGTCCGCGGAGCGCAGGTTCACGTCGGAGACCCCGCACGCGTCCATGAACCGCAGACCGCGGTCGACCTCGGCGGCCAGCGCCTCGTACCGCGCGCCGGCGGGCGACCCGGCCACGAACTCCATGTTCCATTCGTGGACGCGGTGCAGGTCCGCCGTCCCCGATGCGGTCAGAGACCGGACGAGGTTCATGGCGGCGGCCGCGTTGGCGTAGGCGCGGACGAGGCGGGACGCGTCGTGCTGACGTGCCGCGTCGTCGGACTCGAGGCTGTTGACCATGTCACCGCGGTAGGACAGCAGGCCGGTCCCGTCGCGGTCGGCGGAGCGAGGCTTGGCGTACTGGCCGGCGATCCGGCCGACCTTGACCACGGGCATCGACGCGCCGTAGGTCAGGACGACGGACATCTGCAGCAGCGTCCGGATGACGCCCTTGATGTGCGGCTCGGTGTTGGCCTCGAACGTCTCCGCGCAGTCCCCGCCCTGGAGGAGGAACGCCCGACCGTGCGCGACCTCCGCCAGCTTGTCCGAGAGGTGTTCGACCTCGGACGCCACACAGATCGGCGGCACGCTCTCGAGGACCCTGCGCATGGCCGCGGCGTGCTCCGGATCCCACGACGGCTGCTGCAGGGCGGGCCGCGAGAGGGCGTCGG
>DIAZ01000145.1:0-242 GCA_002415925.1 Dietzia sp. UBA5065
GTTGAGCAGGCTGCGGTCCCGCCGTCCCAGGCCCGGCCGGTTCCAGATGTTGCCCCAGACGTTCTCGGTGACCACGTACTGGATGGCCTCCGACGCCGTCCCGGCCGCCCGGCCCATGGCCCTGTCGACAAAGGCATCGCTCATCACCTCGCGCCGGGTGGCGAAACCCCGCTCGCGGAGGTCCCCGGCCGAAGGCCCCTCGCCCGAACCGCTCGTCGTCGTCATCTGGTGGTCCTTTCCTC
>DIAZ01000145.1:455-19203 GCA_002415925.1 Dietzia sp. UBA5065
GTGGTGTCGCCGTCCTTGTCGTGGATGTTGCCGGTATAGGCGTAGCGTTCCCCGGCGTCGCGCGCGTGCTGCAGGGCCCGCCGCAACGTGAGCTCGGGGGTGCGCTCGACGTCGCGCATGCGGTGGTCCGGGTGGAAGGCCGAGAAATGATGGGGCACGTCCGGCCCCAGCTCGGACACGACCCACTCGCACATCGCGGCGATCTCGGCGTCCGAGTCGTTCCTGCCCGGGATGAGCAGCGTGGTGATCTCCAGCCAGGTGTCGGTGGTGGCGAGGTGGCGCAGGGTGTCCTTGACCACCTCGAGCTCCGCCCCCGTGACGGTGCGGTAGAACTCCTCGGTGAAGCCCTTGAGGTCGACGTTGACGGCGTCCATGGCGGCGAAGAACTCCGGCCGCGGCTCGGCCTCGATGTACCCCGCCGTCACGGCGACGGTCCGGACCCCCCGCTCGTGACACGCCGCGGCCACGTCGATCGCGTATTCGGCGAAGATCACCGGGTCGTTGTACGTGAACGCCACCGACGTCGCCCCCGCCCCGACGGCCGTGTCGGCGATCGCCCCCGGACTCGCCGCGTCGGCGAGGGTGTCGGTCTCGCGCGATTTGGAGATGTCCCAGTTCTGGCAGAACTTGCAGCCCAGGTTGCAGCCGGCGGTGCCGAAGCTCAACACGGAGGTGCCGGGGAGGAAGTGGTTGAGCGGCTTCTTCTCGATGGGGTCCACGCAGAACCCGGAGCTGCGTCCGTAGGTGTCGAGGATCAGCTGCCCGCCGGTGTTCATGCGGACGAAGCAGAACCCCCGCTGCCCCTCGTTCATCCGGCAGTGCCGCGGGCACAGGTTGCACTGCACCCGGCCGTCGTCGGTCGTGTCCCACCATCGACCCACGTACGGGCGTGTGGCGGCGCGTGGCGATGTCATGTCCGGTCCTCCCCCCACTTGTCGACGACGAAGCGTCGCAGACTCCAGCTGTCGTCCCAGTCCAGGTGGTCGAGCCCGGCCTTGCGCCGGAGCGCCGCCATGAAGTCGGTGGCCTCGGGCAGCGGATCCCACATCTGCGGCAGGAACACCCCGCTCCGCCCGCGGCCGGAGAGCACCACGCCGTCGACCCCCGGGCGCAGCGCCCGCGTGGCCGCCTCCAGCCCGTCGGCCGCCACCGGTTCCGTCGCCGAGAGCACCGAGACCTCCACGTGGAGGTCGGGCAGCTCGCCCGGCGTGACGGGCTCGAAGCGGTGATCGCGGGTGGCGGCCGCGAGGGCGTTGCCGGCGACGTCCGCCCCGAGCCCCCGGTAGGGCTCGATGGTCCCGACGCAGCCGCGGAGCCGCCCCGCCGTGGTGAGCGTGACGAAGGATGCGCCGTCGCGCCGCAGCCAGGGGTGTCCGAGCAGGGCGGGCCAGCCGGGGGAGAGCCCCGGGTCCCGGCCCGCCCCGAGGTGGTGCGCGAGCACGGCCCGGGCGTAGGCGGGCAGCGTCGGTCCGATCGGGTCGTAGCGGACGGCCGGGTAGCCGACCACCCGGGCGGGGTCCCCGCGCGGGGACCGTGCGCTGGTGGAGTGGGCGAGCACGGTCGCGCGCAGCCCGCGGGCGGCGGCGTCGAGCATCAGGCCGTTCCACGGCACCGCCCCGCAGGCGCGGCGGGGAGGCAGGAGCGACCCCGCGCCGGTCACGCGGGACAGGGTGTCGGCGTCGACGCGCCGGGCCTCGGACTCGGAGAGGAAATGGGAGAGGTCGGAGCTGACGATGAGGAGGACGCCGTCCTCGGCGAGGATCGCCGCGACGAGCGCCGCCATGCCCTCCGGCTCGACGTGGCCGGCGACCAGCGGCAGGACGGGGACCCCCGGGGCCACCACCCGGAGAAACGGCAGGTGGACCTCCACGGAGTGCTCGCGGGCGTGGACGGCGGGCGAGGTGACGAGCAACCCCGGGTGCGTGTCCGCCAGGCGGCGGCGCAGCGTGGCGAGCAGGTCGGCGGGAACCTCCACCTCACCGAGCGGGGTGGCGAAGGCCCCCACGCCGGCGTCGGCGACGCCGTCCACCGCCACCCGGTGCGCCGGCCCGACCACGACGATCCGGCGGACGGCACCGGAGCGGACCGCGTCGGCCACGAGCCGGTACCCCGCGGCCGCGACCGGGCCGGAGAACTCGTACCCGGCGTGGGGCAGGACGAGCGCCCGGGGCGGGATCCGCGGGTCGGGCGGGGGTGGGCCGTCGCCGGTGGTGGCGGCTCCGGCGGTGCTGACTCCGGTGGTGGCGCCGGCGGGTGCGGGGTCCGCCAGCAGCCGCTCGACCTCGCGGCGCAGCGCATCGGCGGCCCCCGGGTAGAACGACCCGGCGACGGCGGGCGGGCGAACGGCGACGGTCATGGTGCATCGACCTCCGCCGTCCACGGTAGGCCTATTCCGGGGCGGGCGACAGCGGTCACCCGTCCTCCACGGTCACCTCCGACGCCCGCAACTCCTCACCGCAGCGGTCGCACCGGAGTCGCGGCCGGAGCGGCGCGCCGCAGGCGTGGGTGAGGGAGATCGCCGGCCCCTCCGGCGCCCGGAACCAGCGCTGGCCCCACGCGATCATCAGCGTGATGACGGGGAAGAACGCCTCCGCCCGGGCGGTGAGGACGTACCCCACCCGGTCCTGCCGCTCCGGGTTCTCGACGGCGGTGACCACGCCGGCGTCCTCGAAGCGGCGCAGTCGGTCGGCGAGGACGGCCGGCGGCGCACCGGTCCGGTCGGCGAGCTCGGTGAACCTGCTCCCGCCCATCATCAGCGCCCCGAGCAGGGCGGCCGACCACCGGTCGCCGAGCAGTTCCATGGTGCGGTCGAGGTACGGCGACGGCCGCCGCGCGCCGGTGGACCTGCGACGACCCACGGAGGCGGGGACGCTCCGGGTCCAGTCGCCGCTGGGGCCGAGGGCCGCCGTGACGGCGGCGCGGGTGACTGGTCGGTCGCAGTCGGCGCACGCGGTGACCGGGGAGAACAGCTCCCCGCACCGGCCGTGGCGCATCTCGGGCAGCGCGGCCGTGGGGTCGCGGTCCTTCTCCCACGCCCACATTGCCAGCAGGATCGGCCAGAGGTCGCGACCGCGGCGGGTGAGGACGTACTCGTGGCGGGCTGGCCGGTCGGAGTAGCGGACCCGGTCGAACAACCCGGCCTCGGTGAGCCTGCCCAGCCTGCCGGTGAGGACCGTGTTGGAGATGGGGCCGCGCCCCATCCAGTCCCCGTAGCGGCGGCAGCCGTCCACCGCGTGGCGCAGGATCCACAGGTTCCACTCGTCGCCGAGCAGGCCGAGGGTTACGGCGATGGCGTTGGGGCCGCCCGGCCCGAGCGCCGTGCTCCCGGTCCGGGCTGTCACCGGCCTCGCCGGTAGCGGTGCGCGTCGAGCCGACCCGGATCCGCCTCGAGCAGCCCGCGGTCCCACCCCGCCGGCTCCGCCGCGGCCTCATAGGTCTCCTGGAGGAAACCGAGCACGGTGGCCTCCGGATCCGCGGACCCGGCCGCGACCTCGTACGGCAGCACGAACTCGCCGAGGTCGGCCCGGTACCCGCCCACGCTCACCTCCCGCTCGGCGAAGCCTGGCGGGGTGGGGTAGGCGTAGGAGTAGAACGCGCCCTCGTCACCGCCGCCGGGCCAGAACCCGCAGCTGCTCAGTTCCCGGTCATACGCCTCGACCATCACCCAGTCGGCGCAGTTGGGGGCCCCGCCCGGATGCGCGGGCGCCGGGCGGCCCGAGAAGCGGGTGCACGCCAGGTCCATCGACCCCCAGAAGAAATGCACCGGCGAGACCTTGCCCGCGAAGCGCGCCCGGAACTCGCCCAGGACGCGGTCGGCGCGGACGAGCTGCTGCCAGAACCGGTGGGCCGCGTCGGGGTCGTACTCGCGGCCCGCGGTGTCCCGGGCGAAGGGGACGGCGGGGTCGACCTCGTTGGGGGCGGGCTGGAACGCCGGGCGGTCCACCCCGAGGTCGGCCAGCACCTCGAGGGTCTGCGCGTAGAACCGTGCCACGGACTGCCCCTCCAGGGCGAAGCCGCCGTGGGTACCTTCGGACGAGCGGGCGGACAACCGGTGGGAGACCAGGTCCAGCTCCACGTCCACGATTCCCGCCCGCGACGGGATCGACCCGGTGGTCAGCCCCCGCGCGGTCACGTACAGCGTGGCGTGCCACCAGTGGTTGACCAGCGGCGACTGCGCCATCCGCACCTTGCCGACGATCTGGGTCCACAGGTGCAATGTGTCCCGGGTGGCCGCCCAGTCATCCGTGCGGAGTCGGGGCCAGGGGGTGGTGGTCATGTCGCGCTCCTCGGTCGGAGACCTCGTCCCCTCGTTATACCCGCACGGACCCGCGGCCAGTACCGCCCGACCGGCACCGGAGCCTCGGTCGGTCCGGGCCTCTAGTCGTCCCGCCCCACCACCAGGCTGACCGTGGTGGTGGTGCTGCCGCCGATGTTGAGCATCGCGGCCCGGCGCGCGTCTGCCACCTGGTAGCCCTCGGCGGTGCCGGTCACCTGCTTGTGGCAGTCCACCAGCATGCGCACTCCGGTCGCGCCCACGGGATGCCCGCCGCCGAGCAGCCCGCCGCTCGGGTTGACGGGGATGCGGCCGCCGATCTCGAGCTCTCCCGACTCGATCGCCCGCCAGCTCTCGCCGGGCGGGGTGATGCCGAGGTGGTCGATGGCCATGTACTCGGAGGAGGTGAAGCAGTCGTGGGTCTCCACCAGGTCCACGCCGTCGACGCCCGGGACACCCGCGCGGGCGAACGCGTCCCCGATGGCCTGCGCGACGTGCGGGAACATCAGCGGTGAGCCCTCGCTCCGGCGCAGCTTCTCGTCCAGCGGCAACCCGACGGTGCGGTGCCCCCAGCCGAGGATCCGCGAGGACCGCACCGACCCCGGCCCGCCCCGCGCGCGCAGGAATCGATCGGAGACCAGGACGACCCCGGCGCCGCCGTCCGTGAGGGGCCCGCAGTCCGCCTTGTGCAGCCGGCCCTCGACGACGGGGTTGGCCGCGGCGTCGTCGGTGAACGCCTCCGCCGGGTGCGCCCACGCGCGGGTCTGTGCATTGGGGTTGGCCTTGGCGTTGCGGGTGTTGAGCTCGGCGATGGCCCACAGGTGCCGCGGATCGAGTCCGTGGCGGCGCTCGTACTCGTCCGCGATCCGACTGAACATGTGCGGCCACATGTACGCCGTGTCGGTGCCCTCGTGGCCGAGCCAGGCCGCGCCCTCCATGTAGCGGGAGCCGAGGTCGCCGGGGACGTTCTTCTCGATCTCCACGCCCAGCACGAGCGCGCAGTCGTAGCGACCCGCCTCCAGGTCCGCCATCGCGGCCAGCACGGCCAACGACCCGGACGCGCACGCCCCCTCGTGGCGGGTGGCCGGCACGCCCCACAGGTCGGGCAGCATGGTGGCGGGCATGGCCCCGAGATGCCCCTGACCGGTGTAGACCTGCCCGAAGGCGTTGGCCAGGTGGATCACGCCCACCTCGCCGGGCTCGACGCCGGCGGACTCGAGGGTCCGCTGCGCGACCTCGCCCACCAGATCGGAGACCTCCAGGCCCGCCCGGGCGATGTTGCGGGCGAAGTCCGACTGGTATCCGCCGACGATCCACACGGGGTCGCTCATCGCGGGCCCACCTTCCAGTTGGTCGAGGTGTCGTCGCGGGGCTTGACAGCACCGCCCCACCTAGTCACTCTTCTAGTTGTAGCGTAGATCGTTCGCCCCCAGAAGGAGAACCAGGTATGGACGTCGAGCTCGTCGGGAAACTGCTGTCGACCCTCCCCGAGGACGACGACCACCCCTACCGCTCCGGCCCGTGGCGGCCGCAGGACACCGAGTGGGAGGCCGACGACCTCGAGGTGGTCTCGGGCGAGATCCCCGCCGACCTCGACGGCATCTACCTGCGCAACACCGAGAACCCCCTGCACCCGGCGATCAAGCACTACCACCCGTTCGACGGCGACGGGATGATCCACGTGGTGGGCTTCCGCGACGGCAAGGCCTTCTACCGCAACCGCTTCATCCGCACCGAGGGGCTGCTCGACGAGCAGGAGGCCGGCCGCTCGCTGTGGGCCGGCATGACCGAGATGCCGGACTGGGCGCTGCGCGAGGACGGCTGGGGCGCCCGCGGCCGGATGAAGGACGCCTCGAGCACCGACGTCACGGTCCACCGCGGCCGGGCCCTGACCAGCTTCTGGATGTGCGGCGACCTCTACAGCCTGGACCCGTACAGCGGGCGCACCCTCGGCAAGGAGGACTGGAACGGCGGATTCCCGCGCGACTGGGGCGTCTCGGCCCACCCCAAGGTCGACGAGAACACCGGCGAGCTGCTGTTCTTCAACTACGGCAAGCAGACGCCGTACATGAACTACGGCGTGGTGGACGAGACCGGCAGCGTGGTCCACCGCGCCGAGATCCCCCTGCCCGGCCCGCGCCTGCCGCACGACATGGCGTTCACGGAGAACTACTCGATCCTCAACGACCTGCCCATGTTCTGGGACGCGGAACTGCTCACGCACGACCTGCACGTCCCCCGATTCCACAGGGAGCTCCCCGCCCGCTTCGCCGTCATCCCGCGCCGCGGCACCACGGCCGAGATCCGGTGGTTCGAGGCCGATCCCACCTATGTCCTGCACTTCACCAACGCCTACGAGGAGGGCGAGGAGATCGTCCTCGAGGGCTTCCACCAGGGCTGCCCCGAGCCGCAGGACGACGGCAGCGGCGACATGATGAACCGCATCTTCCGCTACCTGGCCCTGGACAACCTCCAGACCCGTCTGCACCGCTGGCGCTTCAACCTGCGCACCGGCCAGACCCGCGAGGAGCGCCTCACGGACACGATCACCGAGTTCGGGATGATCAACGGCGCACTGGGCGGCCGCGAGCACCGCTACGTCTACGCCGCCACCGGCGTCCCGGGCCGCTTCCTGTTCAACGGCCTGGTCCGGCACGACGTCAAGACCGGCGCCGAGGAGCACTACGCCCTGGGCGAGGGCGTGTACGGCAGCGAGACCTCCATGGCCCCGCGCGTCGGCAGCACCGGAGAGGACGACGGCTACCTGGTGACGCTCACCACCGACATGAACGAGGACGCGTCCTTCGCCCTGGTCTTTGACGCCTCCCGGGTCGCCGACGGCCCGGTCTGCACCCTCCGCCTGCCCGAACGCATCTCCAGCGGCACGCACTCCACGTGGGTCGCGGGCGCCGAGCTGCGCCGCTGGGACACCGCGGACACGGCCGCGCAGGCGGTGGGGCTGTAGGGGCCCGACGGTCGGGGCGCGGTGGCGGACGGTTCTGCCGCGGGCCCCGGGGTCGGCTACGCTCGACTGGTCCTGCGCCCGCGCGGGACGTCCGTGGTACGCGGCGGAAGTCGGTGCGAATCCGACGCTGTCCCGCAACTGTGATCCCGCCTCGCGCGGGCGAGCCAGGTCGGCCGGTGCCGCGGTGCCGTACGAACTGACCTCGGACGAAGGGCGGTTGCGTGCAGCGGCGTCCGCGTCGCGGCCCGAGCCGCCCTCGTCCTCCGAGCCCCGGAGGATGTTGTGCACCACCCACGAGCCCGCTCGCTGGTCGTCGCGGCCCTGACGGCCGTCGCGCTGGTCGCCGCGGCGTGCACCGGTCCCGACGACTCCACCCCGGCCGCCGACGGTCCCCCGCCCGGCGAGCCCCGGGCGATCATCTCGCTCAGCCCCACCACCACCGAGATGCTGTACGCGGTCGGCGCGGGCGAGCAGGTGGTCGCCGTCGACGACCGTTCCGACTTCCCGGCCGGCGCTCCGCGCACCGAGCTGTCGGGGTACACCCCGAACCTCGAGGCGATCCTGGGCTACCAGCCCGACCTGGTGGTGGCCACGGACGACACCGGCGACATCGTGGCCGGGCTCGAACGCTCCGGGGTGGAGGTGCTGCTCCTGCCCGCCGCCGCCACCCTCGACGACACCTACACCCAGCTCGAGCAGGTCGGCGCCGCCACCGGACACGTCGGCGAGGCCGCCGAACTGGTGTCGCGGATGCGGGTGGAGATCGATCAGATCGTCGCCTCGGTCCCGGCGCGACAGACCCCGCTGACCTACTTCCACGAGCTCGACGACACCCTCTACACCGTCACCGACGACACCTACATCGGCGAGATCTACTCCCTGCTGGGGATGACCTCCATCGCCACCGGGGGCAACGGCTACCCGCAACTGTCGGAGGAGCTCATCCTCGAGGCCGACCCGGACCTGGTCCTGCTCGCCGACGGTCAGTGCTGCGGGATCACCCCGGAGCTTGTGGCCGAGCGGCCCGGCTGGGGCGAGCTCACCGCGGTCCGGGAGGACCGCGTCGTGGTGGTCGACGAGGACGTCGCCAGCCGATGGGGCCCCCGCGTGGTGGACTTCATGCGCGAGGTGGCCGGGATCGTCAACCGGATCCCGTCCGGCCAGCCCGCGTCGTGACCCGCCCGTCGCCCCGCCCCGCCCTGGTGTTGGGCGGGGCGACGCTGCTCTTCCTCGCGGCGCTGCTCGCGGGCACCCTGGTCGGCCCGGCCGGCCTCACCCCGCGCGGCGTCCTGCTGGACCTGCTCGACCAGCTGCCGGTGGTGGCCGTCGACTCGGGGCTCACGCCCCGCCAGCAGGTGATCCTGTGGGAGATCCGGATCCCGCGGGTGGTGCTCGGCGGGATCGTCGGCGCGATGCTGGCGCTCGCCGGCGCCACCTACCAGGGCGTGTTCCGCAACCCGCTCGCCGATCCGTACCTCCTGGGCGTGTCCAGTGGCGCCGGGCTGGGCGCGACGCTGGCGATCGTCGCGGGCGGGGCCATGGGCTCCGCGCTCGTGCCGCCCGCGGCCTTCGCCGGCGGCATGATCGCGGTGATGGCCACCTACGCGCTCGGTCAGAGCGTCGGCGGCGGACGCGCGGAGGTCGTCATCATCCTCGCCGGCGTCGCCGTCGCCGCGTTCGCCAGCGCGATCCAGACCTTCTTCATGCAACGTCACGACGAGACCCTGCGTCAGGTGTACTCGTGGATGCTCGGCCGGCTCACGACCAGCGGCTGGTCGGAGGTGTGGACCGTGCTCCCGTACGTCGTGGTGTCGGTCGGGGTGATCGCGCTGTTCCGCCGGACCCTCGACGTGATGGCCGTCGGCGACCTCGAGGCCTCCACCCTGGGTGTCACGCCGGCCCGGGTGCGGCTGGTCCTCATCAGCGCGGCCACGCTCGGCACCGCCGCGGTCGTCTCCGTGAGCGGCCTGATCGGGTTCGTCGGCATCGTGATCCCCCACGCCGTCCGGCTGGTGATCGGCCCCGGCCACCGGCTGCTCCTGCCGCTGTCGCTGCTGGTGGGCGCCACGTTCCTCATCCTCGCGGACATCGTCGCCCGGACCGCCATGAGCCCGGCCGAGCTGCCCATCGGCGTCGTCACCGCCGCGATCGGCGCCCCGTTCTTCCTGTTCGTCCTCCGCCGGAGCCGGGGCCACATATGACGGTCGCCCTGTCCTGCCGCGGCCTCCGCGTCTCCCGCGACCGGTCCCCGGTCCTCCACGGGATCGACCTCACCGTCCCCACCGGGGCCTGGATCTCGCTCGTCGGCCCCAACGGCTCGGGCAAGACCACCCTGCTCCACGCCCTCGCGGGCCTCATCCCCTCCGCCGGCCACGTCGAGATCGGTGGGTTGTCCCCCCGCCGGGCGGGCCGGCGGAAGATCGCCCGGACCGTGGCGATGATGCCGCAGCGCCCGATCGTCCCCGAGGGCGTGACCGCGCGGGAGCTGATCCGCCTGGGCCGCACCCCGCACATCCCCCGGTTCGGCACGGAGTCACCCCGCGACGACGAGGTGGTCGAGCACGTGATCGACCGACTCGGCCTGCGCGATCTCGCCTCCCGCACCGCCACCACCCTGTCCGGCGGCGAGCTCCAGCGTGTCGTGCTCGGTCGCTCGCTGGCGCAGGAGCCGCGGGTGTTGCTCCTGGACGAGCCGACGAGCGCCCTCGACATCGGGCACCAGCAGCAGGTGCTGGACCTGGTCGACTCGATGCGCCGGGAGACCGGGCTCACCGTGGTGGCCGCCATGCACGACCTCACCTCGGCCGCGCACTACGGCGAGCGGCTGGTGCTGCTCGACCGCGGGAGGCTGATCGCCGACGGGACGCCCGGGGAGGTGCTCACCGTCGAGCGCGTGGCCCGGGTGTACGGGGCCCGCGTCGAGGTCCTGGGTCGCCGCGACGGCCCAGCGGTCCTGCCGCTGCGGGAGCCGGGGGCGGGGACCTGATGGAGGTCGTCCTCCTGGGGACCGGCGCCGCCGACGGGTGGCCCAACCCGTTCTGCCGGTGCGCGTCGTGCGAGGACGCACGCCGGTGCGGCGTGCTGCGGGGCCAGACCTCCGCGCTGGTCGACGACGAGCTGCTGATCGACTGCGGACCGGAGGCGCCGGGGGCCGCGTCGCGTCTCGGGCGGACGCTGGCGGGGGTCGGACATCTGCTCATCACGCACGCCCACTCCGACCACCTGGGCCCCCAGGCGCTGCTCTCCCGCTCCTGGGTCCCCGGGGTCGGCCGGCTCGAGGTGGTCGGCCCGGCCGACGCCCTCGACCTGTGCCGACCCTGGGTCGGCCCCGGGGACCCCGTGCGCTTCACCCCCGTCACCGCCGGGGACCGCATCGCGGTCGGCGCCTACGACGTGCGCGTCCTGCCCGCGTGGCACCGGGTGTTCAGTGACGGGGACGCGGTGCTCTACGACGTGACCGGCCCCGACGGCGCGCGCATCCTCTGGGCGACCGACACCGGGCCGTGGCCCGACGACTGGTTCGACGCCGTCCGCGGCGCCGGGTTCGACGCCGTCTTCCTCGAGGAGACCCTCGGCGACCGCGAGGACGTCTCGCAGGCGCACCTCGGGCTGGCCCGGTTCGGCCGCATGCTCGCGTCGCTCCGGCTGGCCGGGGCGGTCGACCACCACACCGACGTGGTGGCCGTGCACCTGGGCCACCACAACCCCCCTCTCGACAGGCTGGCGGCGCGCCTGGCCGAGCACGGCGCCCGGGCGGGACTCGACGGCGAGGTCGTCGCCTCCGGTCCGACGTCGCCCTGACCCGCGCCCGCTCGCGAGGGGGATGTCGGACCCCCGCCCTACCCTGCGGGTGAGCTCGATCGGGGACCGATCGAGGACAGGAGGCGCACGCCGTGACCACACCGAACGTCCCGTCGGCGGCCGAGAGGGCCCGGGCCGAGGCGGCGCGCGCACAGGCGGACGCCGGCGTCGCGCTGGCCCATTTCGAGGCGCTCACCCGGGTCCGCGACGCCGACCGCACGCGGGTCTGCCTCCTGCCGCTGGGCACGGATCCGGCGACCGCCGCTGCCCCGAGGTGGGCCGAGGACCGGGCCGTCGACTTGGTCGCCGCCGGGTCGGCCGCGCAACCGCTGACCCCGGCTCGCGCCGAGGAGGAACGGCGGCGGCTCCTCTGGTCGGCGGTCGCCAGGATCATCGGCGCGGTCCTCGCCGCCGCCGTCGCGATCGGCGTCGCGGTCGCGATGATCTCCGGAATGGCGGGCTGACCCCGTGGGGTCCAGGGGAGGCGTCGGCTGCGTCGGCGCGGTGGGCCTGCTCATCGTGGTCTCGATGATCATCAGCCTCATCGTGTTCCTGGTCGGTGTGGCCGCGGTGGTGGCCGGCCTCGGGGCGGCCGGGTGGCTGCTCTCCTCCGCGGTGGCCGATCTGCGTCGACGCGCCCGCCTCACCCAGGGCACCGAGCCGCTGCAGGCCTCCGGGACCCGCGCCCAGCGGATCGCCGCGGGCTCGCACTCCGCCGCGCAGGAGGCCCTCGCCTCCTCCCTCGCCGCGTGGCGGTACCTGTCCGTCACCCGGGCGATCGGGACGCCGCTGCAGGAGTCCTTCGACCGTCTCGAACGCCGGGCGGTCCACGACGTCGCGTTCCAGGACCTCCTCCTGCGGGCGGAGACCGAGCACGCCCGATCGGTCATCGACCGGCCCGTCACGGTCGCCGACCTCACCCGGCAGACCGTCGACCTGGACCGGCTGAACTCCGAGCTGCGCCGGTCGGTTCACCGGATGGTCGCCGACGAGACGGGGCGCTGAGCCGCGCGACCCGGGGGCGCGGGGGTTCGGGGGTTCGCAGGGCCGTTCGTCGCCGATCGTAGATACCCCCTGGGGCATCTTGTGGATACCCCCAGGGGTATGTATTCTCGTGGCATACCCACCGCCGGGAACCCCGATCCACAAGGAGAGCCCCATGCTTCTCGAACGCATCTACGACGAGGACCTGGCCCAGGCCGGATACTTCATCGGCTGTCAGGCCAAGGGCGAGGCCGTGGTCGTCGACGCCCGCCGCGACGTCCGCCAGTACCTCGACCTCGCGGCGAAGCACGGCATGACCATCACCGCCGTGACCGAGACCCACATCCACGCCGACTACCTGTCGGGCACCCGCGAACTGGCCGAGGCCACGGGCGCGCGCATCTACGTCTCCGGCGAGGGCGGCGCGGACTGGCAGTACGGCT
Organism: Dietzia sp. UBA5065; assembly: GCA_002415925.1. Taxonomy (GTDB): domain Bacteria; phylum Actinomycetota; class Actinomycetes; order Mycobacteriales; family Mycobacteriaceae; genus Dietzia. The sequence continues at coordinate 12,922 of DIAZ01000145.1, forward strand.
TCGAGGCCGAGCGCCTGCATCACGGTGACCGGCTCGCGCTGGGGAACATCACCGTCGAGGCCGTGCACACCCCGGGCCACACCCCCGAGCACCTGTCCTTCCTGATCACCGACGGGGCGTTCGCCGATGCCCCCGGGTACATGCTCACCGGCGACTTCGTCTTCTCCGGCGACCTCGGCCGACCGGACCTGCTCGACGAGGCCGCGGGCGGGGTCGACACCCGCTTCGGCGGTGCCAAGCAGATCTTCCAGAGCCTGAAGAAGTCCTTCCTCACCCTGCCGGACCACGTCCAGGTCTTCCCCGGCCACGGTTCCGGCAGCGCCTGCGGCAAGGCCCTGGGCGCCCTCCCGTCCACCAGCGTCGGCTACGAGCGTCGCTTCGCCTGGTGGGCCGGCTACCTCGAGCGCGACGACGAGCAGGGCTTCGTCGACGAGCTGCTCGACGGCCAGCCTGACGCCCACGCGTACTTCGGACGGATGAAGCGCCAGAACAAGGAGGGCCCGGCCGTCCTCGGACCGCTGGCCCCGCTGCACCGGTACGAGTCGGCCGAGCTCGCCGCCGCGCTCGAGGCCGACCGGGTCGTCGTCGTCGACACCCGCGGCCAGGACGAGGTCCACGCCGGCACCGTCGCCGGGTCGCTCAACGTGCCCGGCGTCGCCAAGGCCGCGTCCTTCGGCGCCTGGGTCTACGACCCCGAGCGCGAGACCACACCCCTTGTGGTCCTCGCCGAGGACTCCGAGGTCGCCGATCAGTTCCGCGACCACCTGCTCCGGGTGGGCATCGACACGGTCACCGGCTACACCACGAGCCTCGACGGGTTGCCCATGACGACCCCCGAGATGATCGGCCCCGACGAGCTCGGGTCGTTCGAGGCCTCCATGGTCCTGGACGTGCGGAACAAGACCGAGCACGCCGACGGCCACATCCCGGGCTCCGAGCAGCTCAGTGGCGGCCGGGTCCTCTGGAACCTCGACCGCCTCCCGACCGACGGCCCGATCGTGACGTACTGCCAGAGCGGCGTCCGCAACTCGGTCGCGGCCAGCGCCCTGCGTCGCGCCGGCTACCGGGTCGTGGAGCTCGAGGGCAGCTACGCCGCGTGGTCCGAGCGCAACCTCGCGACGGTCTGACCGGGCTCACCCCCAGACCCACCCACCCCGGACCGTCTCCCCGAAGTAACGCCGGCGCCCCCGCCGGAGAAAGGCGCATGCCATGGAGATCACCATGATCATCGTCGTGGCACTGTCCGTCCTGGTCGGCCTGTCCCTGGGCCTGCTCGGCGGGGGCGGTTCCATCCTCGTCGTCCCGCTGCTCACCTACGTCGGCGGCCTCGACCCCAAGGAGGCGATCGCGACCTCCCTGTTCGTCGTCGGCGCCACCTCGCTCGCCAGCCTCGTCGGGCACGCCCGGAAGGGTCGGGTCCAGTGGCGGACGGGGCTGATCTTCGGGGCGGCCGGAATGCTCGGCGCGTTCCTCGGCGGCCTCGCCGGCGGACACATCCCGGGCGCGATCCTCATGATCGCGTTCGCCGCGATGATGATCGCCACCGCGGGCGCGATGATCCGCGGCCGCAAGAACGACGGCGGTGGGGCCGGGTCGCATGACCATCCCCTGTGGCGGATCCTGCTCGACGGCCTTGTCGTGGGAGCCGCGACCGGCCTGGTGGGGGCCGGCGGCGGTTTCCTCGTGGTCCCGGCCCTCGTGCTCCTGGCCGGGTTGCCGATGACCGCCGCGGTGGGCACCTCGCTGCTCGTGATAAGCATGAAGTCCTTCGCCGGGCTGGCCGGATACCTCACCTCGGTGAGCCTGGACTGGCCGCTGGTCGCCGCCGTCACCGCCGCCGCGATCGCCGGCTCCTTCATCGGCGTCCGGCTCACCTCCGTGGTGCCGGAGCAGGCGCTGCGCAAGGGCTTCGGCTACTTCGTCCTGCTCATGGGCGCCTTCGTCCTCTCCCAGGAACTGCCCTTCCCCGCCGGGCCGATCATCCTCGGGGCGGTCGGGGTGGTCGTCCTCGCGGCGGTGGGCTGCCTGCTCGTCGCCGGGGACCGGTGCCCGCTCCGCACGTCCGATCGACGCCCCGCCGACGCCACGGACGACACGTCCTCCGGCCCCGACCTCGGGGCCCCCGGCGACCCCTCGCTGGAGCCCGCCCGGACCGGGTCACGACGGTGAGCGCCACCCCGCCCCGGACCGGGACCGAGGTCACCGCCCGACTGGAGAGTGCGCGCGAGCGACTCGACGCCGTGATCGCGGCGGTCGAGGGCCGGGACTCCTGTCGCGCCACGGTCGACCTGCTCGTCGCGGTCTCCCGCGACCTCAACGGCGTCGGCTTCGCGCTCGTCTCGAACGCCATGAGCCAGTGCGCCGTAACCGGGGACGACGCGGCGGGGGACGGGTCCGGCCTCACCGCCGCGGAGCTCGAGAAGCTGCTGCTCTCGCTCGCCTGACCCGCGGCCCCCCGGCCGGTGGGGCCCCTGACTGTTAGGCTTGCCTAAGTCAGTTGAGTCCACCCCCGCACCGAGGACGGCGCCATGCCCCCAGATCGCACCCGACCCGCACCGGTCACCCTCACCGTCCTCCGGACCGAGACCGTGGGCGCGCACCTCGAGCGCGTGGTCCTCGGCGGCGCCGGGTTCGACTCCTTCCTCCCCCGCGAGGAGACCGACAGCTACGTCAAGCTCGAGCTGCCGTCCGAGGACGGCCCGGTGGTGCGGACCTACACCGTGCGCCGGGTCGATCCGGCGGCCCAGGAGCTGTGGATCGACTTCGTCGTCCACGGCGACGAGGGCGTGGCGGGCCCGTGGGCGCGCTCGGTCGCACCGGGGACCGAGGTCACCGTCCGCGGACCGGGAGGGGGCTACCGGCCCGACCCGGGGGCCGACTTCCACCTGCTCGCCGGGGACGAGACGGCCGTGCCCGCGATCGCCGTCGCGCTGGAGTCGCTGCCGGCCGACGCCGTCGGCGCGGCGTTCCTCGAGGTGGGAGTCGACGACGACGAGCTGGAGCTGACCGCCCCGGTGGGGGTGCCCGTCACGTGGGTACGCCGGGGCACGCCCACCACGGACGCCGGCGCCGGACTGGTCGACGGCGACGCCCCGCTGGTCGCGGCGGTGCGGGGGATGCCGTGGCCGGGCGGGGACGTGCAGGTGTTCGTCCACGGCGAGGCGGAGACCGTGATGAAGCACCTGCGGCCGTACCTCCGGCGCGAGCGCGGGGTGCCGTCCGACCGCGCCTCCATCTCCGGGTACTGGCGCCGTGGCCGCACCGAGGAGGGTTTCCGCACCTGGAAACGCGAACTCGCGGACTCGGAACCGGATCCACCGCCCGGCAGGTGAGTCACGGGTCACCGTGTCGGAAAGACCTAGTACCCTCATGTGCCAGCACCGTTCACCGCATCCGGCCCCTCACGTTCACCCGTGACCGTAGACAAGGCATGGCACATGGCATTCTCCCGCGCGACGTTCATCACCGGACTGGTGGCCACCTCGGCGCTCGTCCTCGCAGGCTGCTCCGGCGCCGACGACTCGACCGGCGGCGGTGACGAGCCCTACCGGATCGGCATCAACCAGCTGGTCCAGCACCCGGCGCTCGACTCGGCCACGGCCGGGTTCAAGGCCGCCTTCGACGAGGCCGGTGTCGAGGTCGAGTTCGACGAGCAGAACGCCAACGGCGAGCAGGCCACCGCCCTGACCATCGCCCAGCAGTTCGCGGCCGACGACCTCGACCTCGCGCTGGCCGTGGCCACCCCGGCCGCCCAGGCCATGGCGCAGAACATCACCACCATCCCGCTGTTGTTCACCGCGGTCACCGACCCGGTCTCGGCCGAGCTCGTGGACTCGATGGAGGCGCCCGGCGCCAACGTGACCGGCACGTCCGACGCCGCGCCGATCGACGAGCAGCTCGAGCTGCTCAAGCAGATCGTCCCGGACGCCAAGCGGATCGGGATCGTCTACGCCTCCGGCGAGGTCAACTCCCAGGTGCAGGTGGACCAGGCCGAGGAGGCCGCCGGCCCGCTGGGCCTGGAGATCGAGACCCAGACCGTCACCACCGTGAACGAGATCCAGCAGGCCGTCGAGGCCCTCGGTGACGTCGACGCCATCTACGTCCCCACGGACAACATGATCGTCTCCGGCATCGCCTCGCTGGTGCAGGTGGCCGAGGACAAGCAGATCCCGGTGATCGCGGCGGAGGAGGGCACCGTCGAGGGTGGAGCCGTGGCCACCCTCGGCATCGACTACGAGGAGCTGGGCCGCCAGACCGGCGAGATGGCGCTGCGCATCCTGCGTGACGGCGAGGACCCGGCCACCATGCCGGTCGAGACCGCGACCGAGTTCACCTACGTGGTCAACGAGGCCGCCGCCGAGCGCCAGGGCGTCACCATCCCCCAGGACATCCTCGCCAAGGCCGACCGCAAGTGATCGGCGCCGTCGAGGTAGGCCTCATCTACGGGGTCATGGCGCTGGGGGTCTACCTGACCTTCCGCGTGCTCAACTTCCCCGACCTCACCGTCGACGGCAGCTTCACCACCGGGGCCGCCACCGCGGCCGTAGCCATCATCGCCGGCTGGAACCCGGTGCTCGCGACCCTCGCGGGTTTCGTCACCGGGTTCCTGGCAGGCACGGTCACCGGGCTCCTGCACACCAAGGGCAAGATCGACGGCCTCCTGGCCGGCATCCTCACCATGATCGCCCTGTGGTCCATTAACCTGCGCATCATGGACGGCGCGAACGTCCCACTGCTGCGCCGGGACACCGCCTTCACCCCGCTGCGCGACGCCGGCATCCTCGGCACCTGGGGAGGCGTCGCCGTCCTCGCCCTGGCCGTGGTCCTCCTGGGCCTCGTCGTGGTGTGGTTCCTCACCACCGACCTCGGCCTGTCCATCCGCGCGACGGGCGACAACGGCCCCATGATCTCCTCCTTCGGCGTCTCCACCGACTTCACCAAGACCCTCACCCTGGCGCTGTCCAACGGGTTCGTGGGGATGTGCGGGGCGCTCATCGCCCAGTACCAGGGCTTCGCCGACATCTCGATGGGCATCGGCCTCATCCTGGTGGGCCTGGCGTCGGTGATCCTGGGGCAGGCGATCCTCGGGCAGCGCAGGCTGCTGCTCGCCGTGTTCGCCGTGATCGTGGGCGCGGTGCTGTACCGCCTCATCATCTTCGCCGCGCTCCGCGTGGGCCTGGACCCCAACGACATGAAGGCCATCACGGCCCTCCTCGTGGTGATCGCCCTGCTCGTGCCCCGGTGGAAAGCCGTGGGCGGGCGTGTCGGGCGGAGATCGACCGCGACGAGTGTCGCCGCGACCAGCGCCAAGGAGGCGTGACGATGCTGACCGTGACCGATGTGTCCAAGACCTTCTTCCCGGGCACCGTCAACGAGCGCACGGCCCTGGACCGGCTCAACCTGACGATGGCCGAGGGCGACTTCGTCACCGTGATCGGCTCCAACGGCGCCGGGAAGTCGACGCTGCTCAACGCCGTATCCGGCCGGTTGATCGCCGACAGCGGCAGCATCGAGATCGACGGCAGGAACGTCAACCGCATGCCCGACTACCGGCGCGCGAAGTACGTGGGCCGCGTGTTCCAAGACCCGCTCGCCGGGACCGCGCCCAACCTCACCATCGAGGAGAACCTCTCGCTGGCGTTCCTGCGCGGCAAGCGGCGCGGGCTCGGCCCGGGGCTGAGCAAGAAGCGTCGGGGCACGTTCGTCGAGCAGCTGGCGATGCTCGAGCTGGGGCTCGAGGACCGGCTCACCGCCAAGGTCGGGTTGCTGTCCGGCGGTCAGCGGCAGGCGCTCTCTCTGCTCATGGCCGGGTTCACCCAGCCGCGGATCATGCTGCTCGACGAGCACACCGCGGCCCTGGACCCGCAGCGGGCCGAGCTGGTCACCACCATCACCGAGCGGATCGTCCACGAGGGCGGGCTCACCACTCTCATGGTCACCCACAACATGGAGCAGGCCATCCGCCTGGGCAACCGGCTGATCATGATGCACGAGGGTCGGATCGTCTACGAGGCGGACGACCAGAAGAAGGCCTCGCTCACCGTGCAGGACCTGCTCAAGGAGTTCGCCAACATCAAGGGCGCCACCCTGTCCGACAAGGCCTTCCTGGGCTGAGCTTTCCTGGGCCGGGCCTTCCTGGGCTGGGCCCCGCCGATCACCCGAGCGGCGGGGCGCCCGCCGCGGGCCCCCCCCCCCCCCCCCCGCGGCGGGGCCGGGCGCGCGCCCCCCACGCCGCACGACACCCGCGGGGGCGGCGGCCGGCCCCCGCCTCCAGCGCCGGCG
>DIAZ01000067.1:0-6849 GCA_002415925.1 Dietzia sp. UBA5065
GCGCGGGGTGGTCATCCGGCCGCGGCCGCCATCGAGGGGAACGTCCGCGGCGTAGTCCCAGTTGCTCATCCAGGCGAGGAAGATCCGCCGCCCGTCCGGGGCATCGTTGAACGTTGTGCCCGCGTAGCAGTCGGGGCCGTGATCGAGCAGCGGCCAGGGGGTCTCGCCGAGGTCCGTGGGATCCGGTTCGCCCTGCCGCCACACCGGATCGATCGTGTACCGCATGCCCGTTCCCCGCCCCGGAGCCACGGGCCCCACGCTCACCAGCAGCACCTCGTGCAGCTCTCCCTCAATGGCCAGCGGGAATACGTCTGGGCATTCCACCAGTCCCTCGCCGGGGACGCGCAGCCAGCCGTCCAACGTCCAGGCCCGCAAGTCCGGCGAGCGGTACCGCAACACCAGGTGGTCGGCGGCCTCGACGACGACCATCGTCCAACCGTCGACCTCCCGGAAGACCTTGGGGTCGCGAAAGTCCGGCGTACCCCGGGTGAGGACGGGGTTTCCCGGGAACGGCGTCCAGGTGAACCCGCCGTCGGTGCTGGACGCCAGCGATTGGGCCTGCGTGCCGTGGCGCGGGGAGCCGGGGGAGTAGTGGGAGGTGTAGACCGCCACGAGCGGGGCGACCCCGTCGCGGCCCAAGCCTGAGGTGTTCGCGACGTCGTGGACGACCGACCCCGAGAAGATCTGTTCCTCGGCCGTGCAGGGCAACGCGACGGCGTGTTCGGTCCAGGTGGCGAGGTCCGGGGAGGTGGCGTGCCCCCACGACATGGTGCCCCAGTCGACGCCCTCGGGATTGGTTTGGAAGAAGAGATGCCACAGCCCGCCGTGGACGATGAGCCCATTGGGGTCATTGATCCAGTCGCGGGAGGGACGAAAGCGCGCCACCCGCCTAGCCTAGGCAGTGTCGGCGGTGCGATCGGTGTCGACCGGCCAGGGAACCCATGGATGGGAGGATCCGATGAACATCACAGTCTTGGGCACCGGTGTGGTGGGACGGACGCTTGCGGGACGGCTGGCCGAGGTGGGCCACACGGTCTGGCTCGGGACGCGGGACACCGCCCGCGCGGAGCAAGGGCTCGTCGCGTGGCTGGCCGAGCACCCCGGGGTGAGCTTCGCGACGTTCGCCGAGGCGGCTTCGCACGGGGCGATGATCGTCCACGCGGGCAACGGGGTGCACGCCGAGGAGATTCTCGCCGCCGCCGGGGAGGCGAACCTGGCGGGCAAGGTCGTCATCGACGTGTCGAATCCGCTCGACTTCTCCCACGGCTTCCCGCCGAGCCTCACGGTGTGCAACACCGACTCGCTGGCCGAGCGGCTTCAGCGCGCGTACCCCCAGGCGCGGATCGTCAAGGGACTCAACACCGTCACCGCCGCGGTGATGGTCGACCCGTCGCTCGTCGCTGGTCCGTTCAGCGTCTTTGTGGCCGGCGATGACTCCGATGCCCGCGGTCGGGCGGCGGGGCTGATCGCCGAGTTGGGCCACACCGACATCGTCGACCTGGGCGCGCTCACCGCCGCTCGGGGCCTCGAAATGTTCCTGCCCTTGTGGCTGTCCCTCATGCAGTCGATGGGTTCCGCCAACTTCGGCGTCTTGCTGCAACGTCCGGCGCAGTCGACGGCCTAGTACACCGAGGAGCCCGTCCGTCGCATCCCTGTCAGCTTCGGCCATGGACGTACCGTCCACAGCGGATGCTGACGGGGATGTTTCGGATCAGCGATCGAAGCCGGCGGCCGCCACGAGCGTCCGAGTGATCTCGGGATCGTGGGGCACGGGCACGCCGTCCAGGCTCACGATCGGCACCACGCCCTTCACTGACGAGGCGAACCAGGCGCCCTGGGAGTGGGGCAGGTCGGCGGGACGCAGGAGGGCGCGCCGGACGCGCACCCCCGCCGCCTCGGCGGCTTCCGTCACCACGGCGACCGTGATCGAAGGGAGGACGCCGGTGGCGCCGGTGGGACTGGTGATCAACTCATCGTCGCGCGCCACGATGAGGCCCGCCGTCGGACCCTCGAGGGCGTACCCGTCGGTGGAGACGAACAAGGCTTCCTCCGCGCCGCGCTCGGCGGCGGCCCTCCGCGCCGCGAGGTTCACCCCGTAGGAGAGCGATTTGACGCCGCCCAGCAGCCACGGGGCGTCGCCGAAGGCGTCCGAGGCATAGCCGCGGGGGATGCTCGCCACCGTGATGCCAGCCCGGGAGGCGGCCAGCGCGGCGGGGTCTTGGGCGGTCAGGGTGAGGTAACCGGTGGGTCCGCTGGGGACATTCTCGCGGCCCCGGGTCCACACCAGTTTGAGCGCGGCCTCGCCGGGGACGTGCCAGGCCGCCACCGCCTCGTGCACCAGCGACTGCCAGGCGTCCGCGTCGGGGGCGGGCAGGGCCAGCCGGGCAGCGGAGGTGCGGAACCGGGCCAGGTGCCGGTCGAGGTGATCGACCCGCGACACGCCCTCGGTGGTCACCACCCGGGTGACTTCGAAGATGCCGTCGCCCCGGGTAGCGCCGAGGTCGTCGGCGGAGAGAATGGGCGCGTCGGGATCAACGACGCCGCGGCCGAGGACGGCGACCAGGTGCTGGGCGGGGCTCACGGCGGCAGCCTAGCCGCCCCCGCGGCGCGGCGCCCCTCTGTGCGACGTTGCTTGTGTCGTCGTCCTTGCTCGCGCTGTAGAGCAAGCGAGGACGACAAGCGCAAGAAGGGTCACCAGATGACCGCTGTGGCGGGGGACGCTTAGGGGGCCGAGGGTGCCGGGCCGGCATCGGTGGCGTTCAGGCGCTCCTGCTCTTCGGCGATGATCTTGGCGGCCAGGTCCTGATCGAGCACGTCCACGGCGTCGTCAGAGGCTTCGGCCAACGAACTGCGGCGGGCATACTCGTCGAACTCTGAGGCCTTCAGCGCCGCCAGTTGGTGCAGGCGTTCGTCCACCCCGTCCGGGTTCAGCAGCCGATGCACCTGGACGCCCCGCACCTGCCCCATGCGATGCACCCGGGCGATCGCTTGCTCCTCGATCGTGGGGGTGAGCTGCGGCTCGCACAGGATCACCACGGACGCCGCCTGGATGTTGAGCCCGACGCCTCCCGCTTGGATCTGGGCGATGAGCACGGCGGGTTCGGGGCAGTTGGTGAAGTCGTCCAGCAGGGCGGCGCGCTTCTCAAGGGGCACCGAGCCGGTCAGCGGACCAAAGACCTGCGGGCGACCCGGCTTCGGCAGCGTGGCAGCAAGCTGCTCGGCGAGCGTCCGAAAGAAGGTGAAGACGACCGTCTTGCGCCCGTTGGCGGCGGCCTCCTCGACGAGGGCCACGAGACGATCCGCCTTGCCGCAGCGGGCGGGGTCGGTGCTGTGAAAGCCCGCGCGCCGCATCGCCATGAAGTTGCCCTCAAGGACGGCCTGCCTATAGGCGAACCAATCCCAGGAGGTGAAATCCACCCAATCCTCGGATTCCACTCTTTCGGGCAGTTCGACGAGAACGTCCTCGGTGTTGCGCCTCAGGTAGACGGGGGCCATCTTGCGGCGGAAGACGACGGCGCCGAGCGTTCGCGCGCTGCCCGGGACGGACACGTCCGGTTGCAGCATCTGCGCCAGCACCTCGAACTCCTCGACCCCGTTCTCCATGGGGGTGCCGGTGAGAAAGAGCACGCGTTGCGAGCGTCCGGCGAGGCGGGCGACGGCCTGGCTGCGGCGCGCTTCGGGGTTCTTGGCGTAGTGGGCTTCGTCCACGATGAGCGCGTCCAACACCAGGTCGGCGGGCAGCTCGAGGCGCTGGACGGTCTCGTAACTGGTGATCCCTAACGAGCCCGAAGTCAGCCAGGTTGTCACCTCATCTTGCCGATCGTCCCCGTGGATCACCGTCGCGGCGAGCTGGGTGCGGGCCGTGGTTTCGCGCGCCCAGTTGCTCATGAGGCTGGCTGGGCAGAGGACGAGAAAGCGCGGTGGCGTGCGTCCAAAGGGGGCTTCGGCCTTGAGGTGGGCGAGCATGGCGAGCGCCTGGATGGTCTTGCCGAGGCCCATCTCGTCGGCCAGCAGCACGCGCCGCTGCCCGAGAGCGAACTTCGCGCCGAACGCTTGGTAGCCACGCAGGCTCACGGTGCGCAGGCGATCGTTGAGCGTGATGCCTTCGATGCTGGCCACGAGTTCGTCCGACAGGTGGCCGTGCGCCGCCGACTCCAGGCCGAGGGGCACGAGCTCCGACAACCAGGCGTAATAGTCGGAGGCCCGCTTCTCGAAATCGGGCCACGGGTTCGGCTGGGGTTCGGCGAGGCGTTTGTCCACGGCGTCAAAGTGCTGCTCGAGCTCCGGCTCGGCCACCTGGGCGGCGAGCCAGTCGAGCGCCGCCTGCGCGCGGGCCTTCGTGGCGGCATCGCGCGTGAACATCCAGCGCAGGCCCCAGGCGGTGGGACGAGCGTCCGCGAGGGCGACGGGCAGCGAGGTGGCCAGCGATTCGGCGGTATCGCGGACGGGCGCGATGGCCGTCCGCACCGACCGATAGCGGGCCAGCGCTCGGACCAGCGCATCCCCGTCCGGGTTCGCCGGATCGAGGTCGATCCGGAACCGGACGTCCTGTCCCGCCACCTCCCACAGGTGCGAAACGGCTCCGGCGACGGCCCGGGCTGTGGCCTCGCCCATCCCGGGCACGACGGCCAGCTCTTCGGCGGGCCGATCGAAGAGGTCGCCCACGGTGCTGAAGCCCGCGTCGGTCAAAGGCGCGAGCAGCAGGCGCTCGGTGCTGGCCTGGCGGAGCTTGTCGAGCGGCATCCCGGCCAGCTCGTGGCGCAGCTGGGCGGTGCGCAGGCGGTCGAAGGCGGCGGTGACCGCCGTGGTCGCCCCGGCCAAGGCGCTGAGCGCCCCCTGAGCGCGGGCCGCCAGCTGGCGGGCGGACCGCAGCACGTCGCGGGCCTGGCCACCGATGGAGATCACGGCGCCTATCCTGCCGCACCGCTCCCATGGTGTCGGATCGTGAGCCACAGCAAGACGGCGGCGCCGATCTGGGTCGCCGCGACCAGGGCGATCAGGGTGGGCAGCGACGTCCCGTACAAGAAGCCGCAGCCGCGCCCCCGACCCGACTTTTATCAGTGGGTGTGCAAGTGGTCGGCGTTGAGGCCGGCGTGAGCGTCGTCGGGGAGCGGGTAGACGGCTGTCATGACTTGGTCACCGTATGTGATCGGGCGGTGTGGTGCGGCGGAGTGTCAAGACCGGCCTTTTGAGGCGCCTGCCGGCGGTGGTTTGAGCCAGGCGGGCAGCGGGGTCTGAGATGAGCTGTTGATCGAGGCGCAAGGTGCCCGCATGGCGCCGAAAGTGGGCGCCAACAGCAAATGTGCGTCAGTCGACGAGGTCGCACTGGACCTCACATGCCTCTGGCAAGGGGTAATGGGAATGACATTTTCGTCGAGCGACGCAGAATCGTTGTTGGAGGCGCGCGCTTCGTCGGAACTGGGGCTCACCCAACTCATGCTGAATTCGGCCCTTGCTTCTCGTGGGCGACTTGAGCCTCGGTATTCAGCATGGTTTGGGTGGGGTTGGCGTTGATCGTAAGGCGCGGCGCCAAGCCGTACTCACGATGCGGTGCCGCTACCCGTGCCGTGCCGTCGGATCGTGAGCCACAGCAAGACGGCTGCCGCGACCTGGGTCGCCGCGACCAGGGCGATCAGGGTGGGCAGGGACGTCTCGTACAAGAAGCCGGCCGCCGCGCCGCCGAGGATGGCGGCGCCGCCCTGGATGGCCGCGAACACCCCGTAGGCGGTGGCGCGTCGATCAGGTTCCACGAGATCGGCGACCAGCGCCTTGACGGTCGAATCCTGCAGCCCGCTGGCGGCCCCCCAGCACAGGACGCCCGCGACGGCGATCCAGGCGGTCCGAGTGAACGCCAACGCTGGGACCACCGCCACCAGCACCGGCAGGACGAACAGCACCCGAGCGCCGACCCGGTCGTAGGCGTAGCCGTTGACGAGCGCCACGAGGCCTGAGGTCGCCTGCCCGGCGGCGTACGCCACGGGGATCGCGGCGAGCGGAATCAGGTGGGCGGCGTCGAGGTGGAAGGAGATCACTCCGAAGGTGACCAATCCCGCCGTGGTCAGGGCCGAGCAGGCCGCGAACAAGAAGAACGGGCGTCCGAGGTGCGTCCCGAAGGTTTCAGCCCACCAGCCGCGACCGGACGACGTCGGTGCCTTGGAGCCGAGGTCGGTGGGCGTCTTGGCGCGCAACCAGAACAGCAGGAGCATGCAGAGGGCACCCGGAATCGCCAACCAGGCCATGGCTGGGGCGATGAGACCGGTGGCGCCGATGAGGGCGGCGACGAGCAGCGGTCCGGCGAAGGCCCCCACCTCGTCCATGGCCTTGTGGACGCCGAAGCCTCGTCCGCGTCCGACCTGGCGGGCCATTTCGGCGAGCAACGCCGACTTCGAGGGGGAGCGGATCGCCTTGCCCGTCCGCTCGGCCAGCAGCAGGACGCACGCGAACCCCAGCCCGGCCGCGCCCACCGCGGGCGTAATCGCGAGCAGCGGGACGCACACCGCGGTGAGGCCGTAACCGATGATCGTGAGGGACCAATAGGCACCGGTTCGATCGGCGAGCGGTCCGAACACCACGCGCAAGACCAAGGCCATCGCCTCGCCTGCGCCGGTGATCAGGCCCACGAGCACCGCGGAGGCCCCGAGCGAGGCCAGCAGCGGCCCCGACACCGACCGGGCGCCCTCGTAGACCATGTCGGCCGCGAGGCTGACGAACCCGAAGCCGATGACGGCTCGCCACGCCGCCGCTGTGGACGTCGTGCTCACCAGCTGGCGCCCCCACCCAACGAGCTTGGCGGATCCGTCGCCCAGGTGATGGCGGCCTCAGTAGCGAGGTCGTCCTCGGGGTTCAGCG
>DIAZ01000067.1:7123-7508 GCA_002415925.1 Dietzia sp. UBA5065
ACTGCGGTCTTCGGGCTCCAACATGGGGGCCTCCCGTCGTCGATGGTCGGACATGTCTCTGATTCTCTTCCGGGGACGCCCCCCGGCGAAACTGTGACCCACTCACTTTGCTGGCGTTAGCCGCACTCTGCTGGCGTTCGGCTTCATTGCTGGCGATATTGCGCCAGTCAAGACGGGTATCCCCAGCAGAGTGGTCCAAAGGTCAGCAAAGTCATGGACCATGGCCCCACCCGAGGTCCTTGGTGTAGTCGTGCCGTCAAGGCCTCACGCCCTCAGGCGCGATCAGCCCGAAACTTCGGCAAAGCTTGGTGACGCAGCAAGCGGGGGCCCGATCGAAGTCGGACCCCCGCCTGCAGGGAAGTTCACACCAGTGAGCGGTGGCTCA
>DIAZ01000067.1:7683-9391 GCA_002415925.1 Dietzia sp. UBA5065
TACATCTCGAACTCGTGCGGGTGCGGACGAAGACGGATCGCGTCGATGTCGTCGCGCTTCATGTCGATCCAGGTCTCGATGAGATCGGAGGTGAACACGTCGCCTGCGAGCAGGTAGTCGTGGTCCTTCTCAAGGGCGTCCAGAACTTCGCCGAGGGAGCCGGGGACCGTGTTGATGGTCGCGTGCTCGTCCGGGGGCAGCTCGTAGAGGTCCTTGTCGACCGGGGCCGGGGGCTCGATCTTGTTCTGGATGCCGTCCAGACCGGCGAGCAGCATGGCCGCGAACGCGAGGTACGGGTTGGCCGACGGGTCGGGGCAGCGGAACTCGATGCGCTTGGCCTTCGGGTTCGGGCCGGTGATCGGGATGCGGATGCAGGCCGAGCGGTTGCGGCTCGAGTAGACCAGGTTGACCGGAGCCTCGAAGCCCGGCACCAGGCGGTGGTAGGAGTTCACCGTCGGGTTCGTGAACGCCAGCAGCGAGGGGGCGTGGTGCAGCAGGCCGCCCACGTACCAACGAGCCAGGTCCGACAGGCCGCCGTAGCCAGCCTCGTCGGCGAAGAGCGGCTTGCCGCCTTCCCAGATGGACTGGTGGACGTGCATGCCCGAACCGTTGTCACCGAAGATCGGCTTCGGCATGAACGTGACGGTCTTGCCCGCCTCCCAGCCGGTGTTCTTGACGATGTACTTGTACTTCATCAGGTTGTCGGCGGCGTTGAGCAGCGAATCGAAGCGGGTCGCGATCTCAGACTGGCCGGCGGTGCCGACCTCGTGGTGCGCACGCTCGACGACGATGCCCACGTCCTGCAGGTGCTTCACCATGACGTCGCGGAGGTCACCGAAGTGGTCGACAGGTGCCACCGGGAAGTAGCCGCCCTTGTACTTGACCTTGTAGCCGCGGTTGGCGTCGCCGCCCCGCTCGGTTTCGGTGCCCGAGTTCCAGGCGCCAGCCTCGGAATCGATGTGGTAGTACCCGGCGTTGGCCTTCGTCTCGAACCGCACGGAGTCGAACACGTAGAACTCGGCCTCGGGGCCCATGTAGGCGGTGTCGCCGATGCCGGTGGAGCGGAGGTACGCCTCGGCCTTGCGCGCAATGTTGCGCGGGTCGCGGCTGTAGGCCTCCTTGGTGAGGGGGTCATGGACGAAGAAGTTCACGTTCAGCGTCTTGGAGGCGCGGAACGGATCGACGTAAGCCGTCGTCGGGTCCGGCATCAAGGTCATGTCGGACTCGTGAATCTTCTGGAACCCGCGGATGGAGGAACCGTCGAACGACAGACCGTCCTCGAAAACCTCCGGACCAAAGGTGGCCGCAGGCACGGTGAAGTGCTGCATGACACCAGGCAGGTCGCAGAACCGAACATCGATGTTCTCGATGCCCTCGTTCTTCACGTAGGCCAACAACTCGTCGGCGCTCTTGAACATTCTTCCTCCACAGGCTTGTCCCACCGAGATGCGGTGGTGGCTTCACGGACCAACCTACGGACCGGGCATTTCCGGTCAGTTGCGTCCATGTTTCAGCCATGTAACACCCACCCCGGTACGCTCGCCCCGATGAGTACGCCTGCTGAGACATATCCGGGGGCCACCCTGGGGTTGCCCGCCGTCGGACGGGGTTCCCTGGCCACCTGGGGCCGTCGCATCGCGGCGCTGGTGGCCGACTGGGCGGTCTCCATGGGCCTCGCGGTGCTCTTCTTCGGGACGTCGGTGCTCCG
>DIAZ01000164.1:0-25629 GCA_002415925.1 Dietzia sp. UBA5065
TGGCGTGCCCCCCGGAACTGCCCCGGGAGGCCATCGACTCGTTCATCGCCCGGCATCTCTCCGCGGTCGCCCTGCAGGGTCATCTCGCGGCCCCCGGACACGATCTCCTGGCCGCCAGGGGGCCGGGGGGCGAGCTGGTGGGCTACGCCCTGCTGATCGACGGTACCGAGATGGATCCGTCCTGCGCCGACCAGATCCGTCACCGTCCCACGGTGGGGATCAGCAAGCTCTACGTGGACCCCGCGCGCCACGGTTCGGGCGTCGCCGCCGACATGCTCGACGCGATCACCGCGTTGTGCGCCGGGCGGGGTGCGCGCGGACTGTGGCTGGCCACCAACGTNNGGGCTACGCCCTGCTGATCGACGGCACCGAGATGGATCCGTCCTGCGCCGACCAGATCCGTCACCGTCCCACGGTGGGGATCAGCAAGCTCTACGTGGACCCCGCCCACCTCGGCACGGGCGTCGCCGCCGACATGCTCGACGCGATCACCGCGTTGTGCGCCGGGCGGGGTGCGCACGGACTGTGGCTGGCCACCAACGTGGCCAACGCCCGCGCGCGCGCCTTCTACGTCAAGAACGGCTTCCTCGAACGCGGCCACCGGGTCTTCCTGGTGGGCGGGCGGGAGAACGACGACGTGGTCTACGAGAAGACGCTGTTGGGCCTTCCCGGCCGCCCCCCGTCAGCCTCCGACGGTGTCGAATCGGGAGAGCGCCAGCAGCCGGGACGTGGCGCGTAGGTACTTCTTGCGGTAGCCGCCCGCGACCATCTCCTCGGTGAAGATCGCGTCGAGCTTCTCGCCGGAGTTCCGGACGGGTATCCCCGCGTCGTAGAGGCGGTCGGCCAGGACGACCATCCGCAGGGCAATCGACTGGTCCGGCAGGGGCCGGACGTCCCGGAGGCACACCCGGGTGACGCCGTCCACCAGCCGGTTGTACTTGGACGGGTGGAGGGTCGACAGGTGCTCGCACAGCGCGCCGAAGTCGTCGAGGGTCGCGCCCGGCTCGGCTGCGGCGTCCGCCTCCAGGTCCGCATCGGTCATGGGGTCCGGGGCGGGCGGCAGGTTGCGGTGCCGGTAGTCGGGGCCGTCGACCCTGATCGACTCGAAGATCCCGGACATCTTCCGGATCTCCCGCATGAAGTCCTTCGCGGCGAACCGTCCCTCCCCCAGCTGCTCCGGAAGGGTGTTGGAGGTCGCGGCCACGCTCACCCCCGCCGTGGTGAGCTCGGCGAGCAACCGGGACACCAGCATCGTGTCGCCGGGGTCGTCCAGCTCGAACTCGTCGATGCAGAGCACCGAGTGTGCCGACAGCTCCTCGACGGCGCGGTTGAAGCCGAGGGCTCCCACGACGTGCGTCAACTCGACGAAGGTCCCGAACGCCTTGGGCTCGGGACACATGTGGTAGATCGAGGTCAACAAGTGAGTCTTGCCCACGCCGAAGCCACCGTCGAGGTAGATGCCGGCCCCCTGGACCGACTTGGGCCGACGCCCGAAGAGGCCCTTCCTCGGGGCGCGGCGGTCCACGACGGTCTCGGCGAAGCCCCGGCAGGCGGTCACCGCGGCGGCCTGCGACGGCTGCGAGGGGTCCGGGATGTAGGACTCGAAACTCACGTCGTCGAACATCGAGGGCGGGACCATCTGGGCCACGAGTTGGTCGGCGGGGACCACCGGGGTGACGTCAACGAGGCGAGAGACCATGCGCAGAGCCTATCGTGGGGCGACACACGTCAGAACGGAAGGAGCACCAGGTGCGGTCGACGCGTCCCCCCGTCCTCGACGACGATCCCGAGGCGCTCGACGCGATCTGGACCGCGCTGGAGCCCGATCCCGCCCTGGTCCCGCCACTCATCCGGGCGGTGATGATCTCCTCGCTCGACGGGACCACGACCGTCGACGGGCGCAGCGGCGGACTGGGGACGCCCACCGACCGGCTGGTGTACACCGCGATGCGTGCCCGCGCGGACCTCGTCCTGGTGGGGTCGGGGACCGCGCTCGCGGAGGGGTACGGCCCGGCCGAGACCAGCCCGGTCTGGGCCGACAGGCGGCCCGGGCCGCCCCCGGTCGTCCTCGTGCTCACCCGGACCCTCCCGGACGCCCTGGTCGAGCACTGCGCGGGTTCCGGGGATCGCGTCCGGATCGCGGCAGCACACGGGGTGGACGTCGACCGCGTCCGAGCGGCGAGGGATCGAGGCGTCACCGTCCATGTCCTGGGTCCGGGCCCGACGGGTGCGGCGATCCGCTCGCTGGCCGCCCACCTCCACGCGGACGAGGTCGATCTCGAAGGGGGACCACGGCTCCTCGGCGCCCTGCTCGCCGAGGGCGCGGTCGACGAGCTGGTCCTGTCCCTGGCGCCGGAGGTGATCGTCGGCGGCGAGGACTCCCCGCTGGCGACGGGCCCGGCCACGACCCGGGTCCCGATGCGGGTCGCCGCCGCGTTCTCCTGCCCGAGGGGCGGGCTGTACACCCGCTGGGTCGTGGGGGGGCGTCGCCCGTGAGAGGCGCCGACGCCACCCTCAGGCTCGGGGCCGCCGCGGCGGCCCTGGCCCTCACGCTCACCGGCTGCGCCCCACTCCCCGCCACCGGGCCGCGGCTCGCGACCGGCGACGGGCCGGGCCGGTCGGCGGATCCGGGCGCGGGCACCGATCTCCTCGACCCGCCCGAGTGGGCCGCGCCGCGCACCGACCTCGACTGGATCCCCTGCGCGGACGGCGGCACCGGCGGGATGCCGGAGGGGGCGGGGGTCGAGTGCGCGCTGCTGGGTGAGACCCCGGTGCTGCGGGTCACCGGCCCGGGCACACCGGACGAGGCTCCTCCCCTCGTCGTCGTCGCCGGTCCCGACACCCCCGCCGACGCCCTCGCGGTCCGGCTCGCCTCCGCCGGCCCCGAGCTCGTCGCGACCCGCCCGGTGGTGATCGTGGACCACCGTGGGCGCACCGGAGCGGCGGGCGCGTGCCTGTCCTTCGCCGCCCGGCGCACGCTCGACGGACTCGCGGACAGCGGGCAGGACCCCGGCTCCCCCGAGCTGCGGGGCGCCCTCGCCGACACCGCCCAGTCCTGTACGGACCAGCTCCCGGGCCGGGAGCTCGACTACGGGGCGGCGGGGGCCGCGGAGGACCTCGAGCAGCTCCGGCAGGAGTGGGACGTGCCCGGGCTCGCCGTCCTGGGGATGGGGACGGGGGCCGGCACCGCCCTGGACTACGCCGGCGCCCACCCCGGACGCGTGGCGCTGCTCGTGCTGGACTCGCCCGCCCCCTGGGACGGCGACCAGGAGTCCGCGGCACGGTCGGCGCTCGACGGCTCGGACTCCGCCCTCCGGCTGTGGGCCGCGTCGTGCACCCGGGACGAGTGCGGACCGGTCGCTCCGGACCAGAAGGTCGACGCGGTGACCCGGGCCCTGGACCTGGCGCGTGACCCCGGCGCCCCGGTTCCCGCCGCCCTGCTCTCCGACGTGGTGCGGTCCGCCCTGGGGGACCTGTCCGGCGCCTCCGCCCCCGCGGCGTCCGAGGGGGACGCGCTCCTCGGCGACCTCGTCGCGGCCGGTCCCGGTGAGCTCCCCGCGTCGGTCCGCGCCCGGGCGCAGGAGCTGTCCGGCTCGTCCCTGCCGTACGTCGCGGGGTGCTCGGATCTGTCCGACCGGGTCCCGGTGAACCGCGTGCCGGAGCTCGCCGCCGAATGGTCGGACGTCCGGGCGTTCGGTGCGATCCTGGCGGCCCAGCTGTCGGCGTGCTCCACCTGGCCGGTCCCCGGCCTGTCCCCCGTCGACCTGAGCGGCGCGGCCCCGGTCCTCCTGCTCGGGGGTATCGCCGACCCGCTCGCCGGGGCGGCCGCGCTGGACCCGACGGCCGGGATGCTCACCGCCGCCGGCGCGCGGGAGGTCCGCACCGTGACGTGGGGGGCGCCCGGGTCGCGGGTGATCCTGCACTCGGCCTGCGCGCGTGCCGCCCTGGTGGCCTTCCTCGAGGACCCGGCCCCGGGCGGGCCGTCCACCGCCTGCCCGTCCTGATCCGGAGCGCCTCCGTCCGGGACGACGCCCCTGGCGGTACCGTGCTGTCCGTGCCGTTGCCGACCCGAAGCACGATGACCGTGCCCCGCATCCTCGCCCACGTCCTGTGGCCGCTGGCGATCATGACCGTGCTCCACCGCGTCGTGATCAAGGCGGTCAACGGCTCCATCACCAACGACTTCGGCACCGTCTACATCGCGACCAGGCGGTTCCTGGCGGGTGAACCCGTCTACGGCGAGAACCTGCTCACGGTCCAGCCGCACTACCTGTACGCCCCCAGCGGCACGTTCCTGCTGTCGCCCTTCGGGGTCATCGACAACTACACCCTCGCGCGGTGGCTGTTCATCCTCCTCAACACCGCGGCGATCCTCGGCGCCCTGTGGTTGCTCATGAGGCTCTTCGACCTCGACGTGCGATCCTTCGCCACCCCCGCGATCGTCCTCGCGACCTTCTGCACGGAGGCGGTGACCAACACCCTCGTCTTCACCAACGTCAACGGCGTGATCTTCCTGTGCCAGGTGGGATTCCTGTACCTGCTGCACCGTCGGCGACTCTGGTGGGCCGGCGTGGCCATGGGGCTCTCCCTGGCGATCAAGCCGATGCTGGCCCCGCTCCTGGTGCTCCCGCTCATCCGTCGGCAGTGGCAGCCGTTCGTCGCCGCGGTCGCCATCCCCGCCGCGGCCATGGCGGCCGGCTGGGCGCTCACGGTCGACGCGGGCCGCTACCTCGAGACCACGCTGCCCTACATGGGCGAGGTCCGTGATTACTACAACAGCTCCCTCGCCGGTCTCGGCCTCTACTACGGCGTCCCCGAGCCGCTCGTCCTGGTCGCGCGGATCCTCGTGGTGGCGGCCACCCTCCTGGCGGTGTGGCTCCTGCTCGACTACCGGTACACCAACGAGGTCCTGTGGCTGACCACCACATCGGGCGTCGTCCTCACCGGGGTCTTCCTGGTCTCCACCCTCGGGCAGATGTACTACTCGATGATGCTCATCCCGCTCATGCTGACGGTGGTGGTGGACAAGTCGCTGGTCCGCAACTGGCCGGCCTGGCTCGCCGCGTACGGGATCTTCACGCTGGACTTCTGGGAGTCGGCGCGGTGGCCCTACTACGGGCGACTGCTCGAGTTCGCCCACCCGACCATCGGTTGGCTGCTGCTGCTGGCGACGGTCCTCGTGGTCCTGCTGTGGCGGCGCACCGACCCGCGGCGCCACGAGCGGATCGCACCCGCCGCCACGGCGGCGTAGCCTGCGGGCATGAGCGAGAGCACCGATACCCACACCCCCCGGCCCGATTTCACGCTGGACGACGCCGAATGGCGACGCCGCCTGAGCCCCGAGGAGTACCAGGTCCTGCGGCGGGCGGGCACGGAGCGGCCGTACACCGGCGAGTACACCGACACCACCACCGAGGGCGTCTACCGCTGCCGCGGCTGCGGCGCGGAGCTGTTCCGCAGCGACTCCAAGTTCGAGTCGCACTGCGGGTGGCCGTCGTTCTACACACCGCTGGCCGGGGACGCCGTCATCGAGCGGACCGACACCACCATGGGGATGGCCCGGACCGAGGTCCTGTGCGCCAACTGCCACGGCCACCTCGGCCACGTGTTCTCAGGCGAGGGCTACCCGACGCCCACCGATCTGCGGTACTGCATCAACTCCCTCAGCATGACCCTCGACCCCGCGGAGGACTGACGGGCACTCCCCGCGCGGGGGTCAGGGCAGCGTGGTGGCCAGCCGCTCGGCGGTGACGCGGGGCCCGGTGAAGAACGGGACCTCCTCGCGCACGTGGCGGCGGGCCTCGGTGCTGCGCATGACGCGCATGAGGTCCACGATCCGGTCGAGCTGGGGGGCCTCGAAGGCCAGCAGCCACTCGTAGTCGCCCAGCGAGAACGACGGCACGGTGTTGGCCCGGACGTCCGGGTACTCGCGGGCCGCGCGGCCGTGCTCGGCGAGGATCTGGCGGCGTTCCTCGCCGGGGAGCAGGTACCACTCGTACGAGCGGACGAACGGGTAGACCGAGATGTAGGCCCCCGGCTCCTCCTCCGCGAGGAACGCCGGGATGTGGCTCTTGTTGAACTCGGCCGGGCGGTGCAGCGCGGTGTTGGACCAGTAGGCGGTGCTGGCCCGGCCGAGGAGGGTGCCGCGCCGGAAGTCGTTGTAGAACGTCTGCAGGTCCTCGATGTGCTCGGCGTGGGTCCAGATCATGAAGTCGGCCTCGGCGCGCAGACCCGAGACGTCGTAGAGCCCGCGGACCACGACGTCGGTTCCGTCGAACCGGGCGAGGAACCCCTCGAGATCCGCGGCCACCGCGGCCCGGTCCTCCCCCAGTTCGCCCGGGGTCACGGTGAAGACCGAGAACATGAGGTAGCGGAGAGTCGAGTTGAGCTTCTTGTAGTCAAGGCGTGCCATGGCTCAATCCTGCCACCTCTGGGAAAGGCGCCGGGCCGCGGCCCGTGCGGAGCCGATGCACGCGGGGACCCCGACCCCCTCCGTCGCCCCACCGACCAGCTCCACGCCGGGGAGCCGCTCCGCGAGTTCGTCGCGGACCCCGGAGATCCTGCCGTCGTGCCCGGGGCCGATCTCCGCGAGCGCGTCCTCCCACCGGCGGACCCGGGAATGCAGGACCGTCGGCGCGGACCCGCACACCCCGGCCAGCGCCGATTCGGCCATGCGGGCCAGGGCGGCGTCGTCGGCCGCGAGGACCTCGTCGTCGTCGAGCCGCCCGAACGACACCCGCACCAGGTGCCCCGGACGGGTGTCGAGGTGCGGCCATTTGCGGCTGGTGAAGGTCATCGCCTTGAACGGCACCGGCTCGTCGGTGGCCACCAGGACGCCGGATCGGTCGGGCAGGTCCAGCGACCTGTCGACCTCCATCGCGACCACCGCGGACGAGGCCGTCCGGATCCGGGAGAGGCCCGCCACCGCGCCGTCCACCCCGCCGGCCGCCGCCAGGAGCGGCACCGCGTGGGGGACGGGGACGGCCACGACGACGAGGTCCGCCTCCTCGACCCACGACCCCCGTGGCCCGGAGACCGCGAGGGCGTAGCCGCCGGCCCCCCGGTGGATCGCGGTGCAGGACGCTTGGGTGCGCACCGCGGCCCCCGACGCGTGTGCGAGCGCGTCCACCAGGACCCGGTAGCCGCCGTCGAGCGTGGCGAACACCGGCCCGGGGACCCGGTTGGCGAGGAGCCCCCCGGCCGCGGCGGTCAGCGAGGGCGCCCCCCGGTCCAGGGCGTCGGCGAGCCCCGGGACGGCCTGGCGCAGGCCCAGCCCCGAGCTGGGCGCGGCGTACACCCCGCCGAGCATGGGGTCGACGAGCCGAGTCACCACGGCGGGACCGAACCTCGCGGCGACGAGCCGCCCCAGGGACACGTCCGCGCCGGGGATCCAGTCCAGCGGCATCTCGGCCTCGCGGGCCGCGACGGCCGTCTCCTCGGGGGTGAGGACCCCCGACAGGGTCGAGGCGTCCGACGGCACGCCCATCAGCGTGCCCGCCGGCATGGGCACCAGGCGCCCCCCCGCGAGGATCGCGGGACCGAGCGGGCCCGGGTGGCGCAGGGCCCCCGTCAGCCCGAGTTCTCCGACGAGCTCGGAGGCCTCCGGGCGGCGGCCGATGAACGCCTCGGCCCCGAGCTCCATCGGGCCGGAGGGGAAGTCGACGGTGCGGAGCGCGCCGCCGACGGACTCCGACGCCTCCAGGACGGTGATCCGGGCACCCGGCAGGTCGCGGGAGAGCTGGTACGCGGCGGTCAACCCGCTGAGGCCGCCACCGACCACCGCGACGCGAGGGGGCACCGCTACCGCCCGGTCAGCTCGTGCACCAGCTCCACCACGTGGGTCACGGCGCCCGGGTCGGTGGTCGGCAGGACGCCGTGGCCGAGGTTGAACACGTGGCCGCGGGCGCCCAGTTCACGCGCACGCGCCCCCTCGTCGAGGATCCGTCGGACCTCCCCGTCGAGGGCGGACCGGTCGGCGAAGAGCATGGCGGGGTCGAGGTTGCCCTGGAGGACCTTGCCCGGGACGCGACCGGCGGCGTCGTCGAGCGGGATCCGCCAGTCCACGCCCACCACCTCGGGGCCGGCCTCCCCCATCGCGCCGAGGAGCTCGCCGGTGCCCACGCCGAAGTGGGTGCGGGGAACGGTGGAGATCACCTCGTCGGCGAAGATGCCGGTGGAGTGCGGCAGCACCAACCGGCGGTAGTCGCGCAGGCTCAGCGCCCCGGCCCACGAGTCGAAGAGCTGGACGGCGTCGACACCCGCGTCGATCTGCGCGCGCAGGAAGACCGTGGTCAGAGCCGCGAGCTTGGACATCAGCGAGGTCCACAGGTCGGGTCGCGAGTACATCAGCGACTTGGTGTGCTCGTGGTTGCGACTGGGACCACCCTCGACGAGGTAGGAGGCCATGGTGAAGGGGGCGCCGGCGAAGCCGATGAGTGCGACCTGCGGGTCGAGTTCGGCCACCACCATCCGGACGGCCTCCTCGATCTTCCCGAGCCTGTCCGGCGTGAGCTCGGGGAGGGCGGCGACGCCCGCCTCGTCCCGGATGGGCTCGGCCACCACGGGCCCGGTCCCCGGCACGATGTCGATGTCCACACCGGCCGCGGCGAGCGGGATCACGATGTCGGAGAAGAAGATCGCGGCGTCCACACCGTGACGGCGCACCGGCTGGAGGGTGACCTCGCAGGTCATCTCGGGGTTGAAGCACGCCTCGAGCATCGTGGTCCCGGCACGCAGTTCGCGGTACTCGGGCAGCGAGCGGCCGGCCTGGCGCATGAACCACACCGGGGTGTGTGCGCCGCCGATGCCGGTCACTTCGTCGAGGTACGGCCCGGTCCCGGACCGGCGCCCGGTGGCGCGATCGGGATCCCGCGGGGCCGGGGAACTGGGAGTCGAGGGCACGTCGGAGTTCAGCACGCCCTCCATCGTCCCATGAGTCCGGGATCGCGGCCTGTGACCCCACCCTGGCACCCACCCTGGCGGGCGACGGCGCGCCTCCTCCCGGCGACCGGGGCCGGTCGCTAGCGTGACCAGCCGTGAGTACACCGGTGAATGACGGAGAGCCCGAGGTCTTCCGGGAGGCGGTCGAGTCGCTGTCCCGACTCGAGGTCCGCCCGGAGATCTCCGTCGGCCCGATCCGACCCCCTCAGCGGCTGGCACCGTACAGCCACGCGCTCGGCGTGGAGATCATCCCCGGAACCGGCGACGATGTCCCGGAGTTCTCCGAGGGGGACGCGTTCGGGCGCCTCATCCTGCTCCACGACCCGTCCGGGGACGACGCGTGGAACGGCACCCTCCGGCTGGTCGCGTACATCCAGGCGGACATGGAGGCCTCTCTCGCCGGAGACCCGTTCCTCCCCGAGGTGGCCTGGAGTTGGCTCACCGAGGCGCTCGACGAGGACGCCGGCCCGTACACAGCGCTCGGCGGCACCGTCACGAGCACCGCGTCGGTCCGCTACGGCGACATCTCCGGCCCTCCCCAGGCCCACCAGTTGGAGCTGAGGGCCTCGTGGACCGCGCTCGAGCCCGACCTCACCGGTCACGCCGAGGCGTTCTGTAAGACCCTCGCGCAGGCCGCCGGACTGCCGCCGGTGGGTGTGACCTCGCTGCATCCCCGGGCGTGACGGGGAGCCGACGCGGTGAGACCCCGGCCGGGGCGCCGCCTCCCCCGGCCCAGTACGAGTTCGTGGACGACACCGCCGGTCTCGCCGCGGTCGCGTCGACCCTCGAGGCCTCCTCGGGGCCGATCGCCGTGGACGTCGAGCGCGCCTCGGGAATCCGCTACTCCGAGCGGGCCTTCCTCGTCCAGTTGCGAGCCGAGACCGGACCCGCGCTGTTGGTGGATCCGGAGACCGCCGGCCAGACGGTCGGACCGCTCGCCGACGTCCTGTCGGGCCGACCGCTGTTGGTGCACGCCGCGAGCCAGGACCTGCCCTCGCTCCGCGACCTGGGGATCCGGCCGGAATCGCTCATCGACACCGAGCTCGCCGGCCGGTTCCTCGGCATCGAGCGCGTGAACCTGGGGGCGATGATCTCCACGCATCTGGGGATCGGGCTGGCCAAGGCGCATTCCGCGGCGGACTGGTCGCGTCGGCCGCTGCCCGCCGCGTGGCTCGACTACGCCGCCTACGACGTACTGTTCCTCCACGAGCTCGCCGACGCCGTCCTGCCCCGCCTGGACGACCTCGGTCGCCGGGAGTGGTTCGACGCCGAGTGCCGCCACCTGGCCGGGTCCGACCCCGCGCCCGCGGCTCCGGACCCCTGGCGTCGCCTGTCCCGCCTGTCGTCCCTCCGGGACACCCGGCAGCTCGCCCGCGCCCGCGAGTTGTGGATGGCCCGCGACCGGGTGGCCGCCGAGCGCGACATCGCCCCCAAGCGCCTCCTCACCGACGCCGCGATCATCGAGGCCGCCCGGACCGGTCCGACGATCCGCTCCGACCTCCTCGCGATCGCCGGGTTCGACGGCCCGCACCGCCGACGACTGGTGGACGAGTGGCTGGCGGCCCTGGACTGGGCGGCCGGGCTCGGGCGCGGGGACCTTCCCCCCCGTCAGGGTCCGCGCGGTGACCATCCGCCGCACGCGTCGTGGAAGCGCAACGAGCCGGAGGCCGCGGCCCTGCTCGAGCTCGCACGCGAGGCGCTCGGGACGCTCGCCGCGGAGCGGTCCCTGGAACAGGGCCTACTGCTCAAACCGTCGACCCTGCGCCTGTGGGTGTGGCGTGCCGCCACCACCGGGCCCGCGGACGACGCCGAGCTGCTCGATCTGGTCCTGCGGGAGGAGGGCGCGCGTCAGTGGCAGATCGACCTGACCTCCCCCGTCCTGCTGGACGCCGTGCACGGGTTCCGCACCGGGGGGTGACCCCCGGTCCTCACGCCCCGAGTCGCCCGCGGATCCCGTCCGCGATCCCCTCCGGGGTCAGCCCGGCGTCGGAGAGGATCTCCCCGCGCGAGGCGTGGTCGAGGAACTCCTGCGGGATCCCCAGGGAGAGACGGTCCACGCAGACGGCCGCCCGCTCCAGGCCGGCGGAGACCGCGGACCCGACGCCCCCGTGCAGTCCGTTGTCCTCCACCGTCACCACGAGCGACCGGCCGCCGGCGGACTCCAGGATCGAGGCCGGCACCGGGTAGACCCACCGGGGGTCCACCACGTCGACGGAGATGCCCTCGGCCCCGAGCGCCCGGGCGGCGTCCACCGCGGGCGCCACCATCGACCCCACCGCCACCAGCAGGACGTCCCCGTTCCCGGTGCCGTACACGCGGTCCACTCCGTCCTCCGACGTCTCGAGGGCCGGGATGGCGTCGCCGACGGAGCCCTTCGGGAAGCGGACGACGGTCGGCCCGTCCGTCACCTCGACGGCCTCGCGAAGTTCCTGCCGGAGCGAGTCGGCATCGCGGGGTGCGGCCACCCGGACACCGGGGACGATGCCGGTCAACGACAGGTCCCACATCCCGTTGTGGCTCGCCCCGTCGGGGCCCGTTACGCCCGAACGATCCAGGACCAGCGTCACCGGCTGCCTGAGCAGGGCCACGTCCATGAGGAGCTGGTCGAACGCGCGGTTGAGGAAGGTGGAGTAGATGGCGACGACAGGGTGCAGGCCACCGAGGGCCAGTCCCGCGGCGGAGGCCACCGCGTGCTGCTCGGCGATCCCCACGTCGTACATCCGGTCCGGGAAGCGGTCGCCGAAGGCGGTGAGCCCCGTGGGCCCGGCCATGGCCGCCGTGATCGCCACGACGTCCTCCCGCTCGGAACCGATCTCGCACAGCTCGTCGGAGAAGACCGACGTCCAGTCCACCGAGGACGAGGACGAGAGCGGCCTGCCCGTGTCGGGATCGATGACGCCGGTGGCGTGCATCTGGTCCGCCTCGTTGTTCTCGGCGTGGACGTACCCCATCCCCTTGCGGGTCACCACGTGGACCACCACCGGTCCGCCGAAGTCCTTCGCCAGCCGTAGAGCCGACTCGGTGGCCGCGAGGTTGTGCCCGTCGACCGGACCCATGTACTTGAGGCCCAGATCGGCGAACAGTTCCTGCGGTGAGACGACGTCCTTGAGGCCGGCCTTGATCCCGTGCAGGAGCGAGTACACGGCCTTGCCGACCACGTCCTTGCGCGCGGTGAGCGTGCGCTTGGTGCGGTCCATGGCCTTCTCGTAGGCGGGCTGGAGCCGGAGCGCCCCGAGCCGTTCCGCGATTCCGCCGATGGTGGGCGAGTACGAACGGCCGTTGTCGTTGACGACGATCACCATCGGCCGGTCCTTGCCGGCCGCGATGTTGTTGAGCGCCTCCCAGGCCATGCCACCGGTCATCGCACCGTCGCCGATCACCGCGACGACCGTACGGTCCTTCTCGGCCCGCAGCGCGAACGCCTTGGCCAGGCCGTCGGCGTAGGACAGGGACGCGGTGGCGTGCGACGACTCCACGATGTCGTGCTCGCTCTCCGCCCTGCACGGGTACCCGGACAGCCCCCCTCGTGTGCGGAGCCCGTCGAACTGGTCGCGGCGCCCGGTGAGGATCTTGTGGACGTACGACTGGTGCCCGGTGTCGAAGACGATGGGATCCCTGGGTGAGTCGAACACCCGGTGCAACGCCACCGTCAGCTCCACGACGCCGAGGTTGGGACCGAGGTGCCCACCCGTGGCGGAGACCTTACGGATGAGGAACTCCCGGATCTCGCCGCAGAGCCGCGCCAGGTCATCCTGGCCGAGGGCCCGAAGGTCGGCGGGGTCGTTCACCTGATCGAGCACGCTCATTGCTGTCGACTGTCCCTTCCCGGACCGGCACCCCGTTGGGTCGAATCGTCAGTCTACGGGGAGAGCCCGCACCCTCGCCGGTGGGCGGCGGGCAGACCCGCTCCACCGGCTCCGGAGGTCACCTCGCCCGCGGTGAATCCAGCACCGCCAGGCCCTCCACGTGATGGGTTCCCGGGAACGCCGCCACTCCCCGCAGGTCAACGAGCGTCCATCCGGCGGCCACGAGCACCCCCACGTCACGAGCGAGACTCGCGGGGTCGCACCCGACGTGGACGATCCTCGACCGCGTCCGGGCGGCCAGCGCGGTCATCACGGGGATCCCCGCCCCGCCCCGCGGCGGATCCAGGACCACCAGGTCCGGTCGGTCGGCCGGGTCCCTGTCTCCCGCGGACTCCTCGAGGAACGACTCGACCCTCGCGAGCACGGTACGCGGCGCGACGTCGGCGCCCAGGGCCGTCTCCACCGCCCCCAGTGAGGACCGGGCGGATTCGACCACCGTGACCCGCGCGTCGGGCGCGACGTCCAGCACGGCGGCGGAGAAGAGCCCGGCGCCACCGTAGAGATCCCACACCGTCGGCCGGTCCGGTAGCCCCGGAGCGCCGGTCACGGCGGTGCCGACGAGTCCGGCGTAGTGGCCGGCCGCCGAGCGGTGTGCCTGCCAGAACGCGTCGATCGGCAACCGCCAGGCGTGCCCGCCCACGCGCCGGACGACGGTGGACGGACCGGCCACGGTCTCCCACGGCTCGGCCCGCGAGTGCCGGGCCCTGGCCCGGGTGGCCGCGGCGTGCCCGGACCGCCGGTCGCGACCCCGCGGCGCCTGGTCGGTGAGGGGTCGACGCGCCAGATGCACCTCGCCGTCGTCCCCCAACACCCCGAGGATCTCGCGGTGCGGTCCCACCGCGGCGGCCCGGACCGCCTCCAGGAGCCTCGGGTCGGCCTGGACGCACGGCTGCGTCACCAGCTCGCGGGACCTGGCCCGGCGGACCCCGGGGACTCCGTCGGGCCCGCTCACCCACCGGGCGACCGTCCGCCACCCGGTGACCGCGCCGTCCCCGGCCGGGACCTCGACCGGGACGGACTCCCCGGGCACGGTGATCCGACCGATCCGGCCGGCCTGCTCGGCGAGGATCCGGCCCGAGAACCCCCTCGCCGCCTCCGCCCGGATGTGGCTCCAGTCGCAGCACCCGGCGCCCGCCGCCGCCGCCGGACAGTAGGTCTCGATCCGGTCCGCGGACGCCTCGACCACCCGCTGCACCGTGCCGCGGCAGAAGGAGCGCCCGGGGTCGCCGTCGACGCGCACGTCGACCACCTCCCCGGTGATCCCGCCCCGGCAGAACACCACGCGCCCCTCGTGTCGGGCGACGAACTCCCCGCCCTGGGCGGGTCCCTCGACACGCAGCCGGAGCACCCGCCCGGTCCAGTCGATCTCGTGCGTGCTCGTCATTCCGCCTCCGGTCCGGCCCATCGGCCGACGATCGGTTCGTCGCCCACCTTCTCCGCCCGCCCGTCGGAGGAGGACAACTGCCACGGCACGCTGGTGACCATGACCCCACGTTCGTACAGCAGGCGGGACTTGAGACGCAGCGCGCTCTGGTTGTGGAGCAGATGCTCCCACCAGTGGCCCACCACGTACTCGGGGATGTAGACGATCACGACGTCTCGCGGTGAGCGCTCCCGCAGCCGCTTGACGTAGTCGACCACCGGCCGGTTGATCTCCCGGTACGGGGACTCCACCACCTTCAGCGGGACCGAGATCCGGCTACTCTCCCACTCGCGCACCAGCGCGCGGGTCTCCGCGGTGTCGATGCTCACGGTCAGCGCCTCGATGGTGTCCGGCCTCGTGGCCCGCGCGTAGGACAGGGCCCGGAGCGTGGGCAGGTGAAGTTTGGACACCAGCACCACGCAGTGGGTCCTGCTCGGCAGGACCACCTCCCACGTGGAGTCCTCGAGTTCCCGGGCGACGGTCGCGTAGTGGCGGTGGATCAGCTTCATCACCACGAACACCGCGGTCATCGCGAGCACCGCGATGTACGCGCCGGCGAAGAGTTTGGTGATGATCACGATGACGAGGACGGATGCGGTGAGCACGAACCCGATGACGTTGATGACCCGGGATCGCAGCATCCGGCGACGGACCGCCGGCACCTTCTCGTCCGCGAGGTGTCTGGTCCAGTGCCGGATCATCCCGAGCTGGCTCAGGGTGAAGGCGACGAACACCCCGACGATGTAGAGCTGGATGAGAACGGTGACCCTGGCCTCGAAGACCACCACGAGCGCGATCGCCGCCACGGCGAGCAGGACGATCCCGTTGGAGAACGCGAGTCGATCCCCGCGGGTCGCCAGCTGCCGGGGCAGGTAGTTGTCACGGGCGAGGACGGACCCGAGCATCGGGAAGCCGTTGAACGCCGTATTGGCGGCGAGCACCAGGATCACGGCGGTGACCGTCATCACCACGTAGAACGCGATCGGGAAACCGGCGAACACCGGCTCGGCCAGCTGGGCGATCATCGTCTTCTGGTGGTAGTCCGCGGGCGCACCCACCAGCTGCCGGGCCGGGTCCTCCGCGACGCGGACGCCCAGTTGTACCGCCAGCGCGATGAGTCCGAGCAGGAAGGTCACGGCGATCACGCCGAGCAGGAGCAGCGTGGTGGCCGCGTTGCGCGACCTCGGCTTGCGGAACGCCGGGACCCCGTTGTGGATCGCCTCGACGCCGGTGAGCGCGGCGGAGCCGGAGGCGAAGGACTTGGCCACGACAAACGCGAGGGCGAGCCCGGTGACCGCTCCGCCGTGCGTGGAGACGAGGTCGAAATTCGCCGATTCGGCCTGCAGATCCCGGCCCAACACGTCGACCTGGAACAACCCCCACACCACCAGGACCGCCATCGAGGCCATGAACGTGTACACGGGTATCGCGAACGCCGCCCCGGACTCCCGGATCCCCCGCAGGTTGACCGCCGTGACGAGCACGATCGCGCCCACCGCGAACAGCACCTTGTGGGTGTTGACGAACGGGATCGCCGAGCCGATGTTTGCGGCGGCCGCCGAGATCGAGACCGCCACCGTTAGGACGTAGTCGATGAGGAGCGCCGCGCCCACCGCCAGGCCGGCGTTGGGGCCGAGGTTGACGGTGGCCACCTCGTAGTCGCCGCCCCCGGACGGGTAGGCGTGGACGTTCTGCCGATAGCTGGCGATGACCACCACCATCACCACCGCGACCGCCAACCCCACCCACGGGGCGAAGGCGAGCGACGCGAGCCCCGCCACGGACAGCACCAGGAAGATCTCCTCCGGGGCGTAGGCCACCGACGACAGGGCGTCGGAGGCGAACACCGGCAGCGCGATCCTCTTGGGCAGGTGGGTGTCGCCGAGCGTGTCGCTGCGGAAGGGACGCCCCAGCAGGAGGCGCTTGGTTCCCACGGAGGCCTTGGAGATCCTGGACACCGACACATCCTAGGACCCCGCGCGCCCCGGGGACAGCGCCCGCGACCGGAGTAGCGTTGTCCCACGGGTCCGCGACGGGCGGACCGTGAGGAGTGGGACTCGCGATGAGGGTCATCATCATGGGCTGTGGGCGCGTCGGGGCGGCGCTCGCGACCGAGCTCGACGCCTGCGGCCACGACGTCGTGGTGATCGACCGCGAGCAGTCGGCGTTCGCACGGCTCGCCGAGGACTTCGGCGGCCGCACCGTGACAGGGGTGGGGTTCGACCGCGCGGTCCTCGAGTCCGCCGGCCTCGACGGCGCCGACGCGTTTGCCGCCGTGTCCTCCGGCGACAACTCCAACATCATCGCCGCGCGGGTCGCGCGCGAGACCTTCGGCGTCGAGCGGGTGATCGCGCGGATCTACGACGCGGGCCGGGCCGCCGTCTACGAGCGGTTGGGGATCCCGACCGTCGCGACGGTCCCCTGGGCCACCGGCCGACTGGTCCGGTACATCACGTCCGGCTCGAGCCCCGTGGTCTGGCGGGACAAGACCGGATCGGTGGCCCTGGTCGCCCTCACCGCGCCCCCGGTGTGGGTCGGCACCCCCGTCGACGACCTCGCGGCCGTCGCCGGGGGCCGGGTCGCCGCGATCTCCCGCTTCGGCGAGTGCCGGATCCCCGACCGGGACACCCTCGTCCAGGCCGATGACCTGCTCCACCTGGCCGTCCCCGCCGGGGCGGTCGACGGACTCGACGACGCACTGGAACGAGGTCCCGCCGATGACTGACCGGCGCACACCCGACGGAACCGTTCCCGACTACGCGGATGGGTCCGGGCTGCTGAACAACGCGCCGGCCAGACCGGTGCCCGCCACGAGCATGCGTGTGGTGGTCGCGGGGGCGGGGGTCGTGGGACGCTCCATCGCCCGGGAGCTCCTGGCGAACAACCACCACGTGACCCTCATCGACAGACGTTCCACCGTGTTCGACCGCGACGAGGTCCCCGGCGCGGATCAACGCATCGGGGACGCCTGCGAGCTGAGCTTCCTCGAACAGCTCCGCGTGGAGCGGGCGGACGTCGTGGTGGCCGCCACCGGTGACGA
The DNA here is from genome assembly GCA_002415925.1 of Dietzia sp. UBA5065. GTDB lineage: Bacteria > Actinomycetota > Actinomycetes > Mycobacteriales > Mycobacteriaceae > Dietzia. The sequence goes on from DIAZ01000164.1 coordinate 17,270, forward strand.
CAAGGTGAACCTGGTCGTGAGCCTCCTGGCCAAGACCGAGTTCGCCGTGGCCCGCGTGGTCGCGAGGGTGAACGACCCCCGCAACGAGTGGCTCTTCGACGACAGGTGGGGCGTCGACGTTGCCGTCTCGACCCCCCGGCTGATCGTCTCGGTCGTGGAGGAGGCGGTCTCGGTGGGGGACGTCGTCCGGCTGATGACGTTGCGGCGCGGGGGGGCCAATCTGGTGAGCGTGACCCTCCCCGACCAGACCCCGCTGGCCGGGCGACCGGTCTCCCGCGTCCGCCTCCCCCGCGACGTGGCGCTGGTGGCGATCCTCCGGGGCGGACGGGTGATCGTGCCCGAACCGGACGTGCCCTTCGAGTCCGGCGACGAGCTGCTGGTGGTGGCGCCCGAGGACGCGGAGGCGGCCCTGTGTGAGTCGGTTCGCTGCGGGTGAGGGGGCCTCACCGGGCCCGGACGGTGCTCGTGGGCACGGTCACCGCGATCTCCCGCCCGTAGTCCCAGCCCGGAGCCAGGGGCAGGTCGTCGCCGCTCCAGAATCGGCCAGGGTCGTACCAACTGGCGTTCCCCGCCGGCATGAGGATCCCCATCGCCTCGAGCGTGGCGCCCACGACCTCCGCGCAGTAGGCCGCCTCCATGCGCAGCGCCGGGCGTGGGTCGGCCTGCCTGCGCCACGGCAGGCCGATCCACCGGCGGCGCGACGCCTCGTCGTCGTCGTCTCCTCCGGACCCGGATCCCGCTCCGGCGTCCCGGTGGGCCGGGGCCCGTCCCCGCGCCGCCCAGCGCCCCCTCGCCCACCGCGCGGTGAGGCGTCCCGCCGACGGGAAGGACACGCCGTTCAGGCGGGCGATCGACTCCAGGAGCGCGTCCTCCTGCACCCGTCCGACCTCCGGGGAGAGCTGTCGGAGCCACGCCCGCTGCCCGTACGGCCCCGTCCACTGGAGGACCGCCTGCTCCAGGTCGTGGAGCTGGACCCCGCGCTGCCGGCGACCGGTCCACACGTCGGTGAGGGCGCGCCCCATCTCCGCGTGCCACAGCAGGGGCGGCATGTCGTCCAGGACGACCGCCACCCCGACGTGATTGACGGGAGCGTTGGTGAGGGTCTGGATCAGCCGATCGGCGGTGGTGCTCCCCCGGAACAGCCAGAGGTCCCCCGTGCGGGTCCGGTGGGCCGCCGCGGCCAGGGGGACGGTGTCGAGGCTCATGGTGCGATCCTGCCAGGCGTCGTGGCCACACGACCTACGCTCGCCCCATGGCTCCCCGCGGACGGCAATGGCTCAAGGTTCTCGGCGCGGCCGGGGTGATGGGGGTCGCCGCGAGCGGACTCCTCGCCGCGCGGACGGAACGACGACGTCGCGCGTACGAGCCGGAGGAGATCAGGGAACGCCTCCACGAGCGGTATGCCCGGATCCAGTCCCGCCGCGAGAGCGGCGCGGACTGAGACCGCGGTCGGCGTCCGCGCCGACCGACGATTATCCTTGCGGACACCATGTCACCCTCCCCCGTGTCCGATCCCGAACTCCGCCGGGCCCGGCACGAGCTCCTGCGCCGACTCGACGACGTCGGCAACGTCGACGCCCACCGGCTCCGCCCCAGGATCCGCAGGGCCCGTGCCGACCAGATCGACGCCCTCGGGCTCCAGATCTCCACCGCCTCCGAGCGGCTCCGCCGTCGCGCGGAGTCCGTCCCCACGCCCCGCTATCCCGAGCAGCTCCCGGTCAGCGCCCGCAAGGACGAGATCGAGGCGGCGATCCGGGACAACCAGGTGGTGGTGATCGCGGGCGAGACCGGCTCCGGCAAGACCACCCAGATCCCCAAGATCTGCCTCGGACTCGGGCGCGGCGTCCGCGGGATGATCGGCCACACGCAACCCCGCCGGCTCGCCGCACGTTCCGTGGCCGACCGCATCGCCGAGGAACTGGACGTGGAGATCGGCCGACTGGTCGGCTCCGCGGTGCGATTCGACGACCGGACCAGCCCGGACACGGCCGTCAAGGTGATGACGGACGGCCTGCTGCTCGCCGAGATCCGGCGGGACCGGCTCCTGCGCGCCTACGACACGATCATCATCGACGAGGCCCACGAGCGCAGCCTCAACATCGATTTCCTCCTGGGATACCTGCGGCAGATCCTCCCCCGGCGACCGGATCTCAAGCTCATCATCACCTCCGCCACCATCGACCCCGATCGCTTCGCCCGCCACTTCGCCGACCCCGCCGGCCGCCCCGCGCCGGTGATCGAGGTCTCGGGGCGGACCTTCCCGGTCGAGGTCCGCTACCGCCCTCTCCAGGTGGAGCACGGCGACCGGGTGGTCGACGTCGACCCACTGGACGGACTCGCGGACGCGGTGGCCGAACTCCTGGCCGAGGGTGACGGGGACATCCTCGTCTTCCTCTCCGGAGAGCGGGAGATCCGCGACGCCGAGGAGGTCCTGCGGGGCCGCAGGTTCACGGCCACCGAGATCTTCCCGCTGTTCGCCCGCCTCACCACCGCCGAGCAGCAACGCGCGTTCCGGCAGCATTCGACCCGGCGCGTGGTCCTGTCGACCAACATCGCCGAGACCTCGGTCACCGTCCCGGGGATCCGGTACGTCGTGGACACCGGCCTCGCCCGCATCTCCCGGTACTCCACCCGCACCAAGGTCCAGCGCCTGCCCATCGAACCCGTCTCCCGGGCGTCCGCCGCGCAGCGCGCAGGTCGGTGCGGCCGCGTCGCGGACGGCATCTGCATCCGCCTGTACTCGCAGGAGGACTTCGAGTCGCGGCCCGAGTTCACCGACCCCGAGATCCTGCGGACCAACCTGGCGTCGGTCATCCTGTCGATGGCGGACCTCGACCTGGGCGCGGTCGACGACTTCCCGTTTGTCGAACCACCCGACCGCAAGGCGGTCCGCGACGGCATGACGTTGCTCACCGAGCTGGGCGCGCTCCGGATCGACGACGACGAGCGCCCGCACCTGACCAAGGTGGGACGTGAGATGGCGGCGCTGCCCCTCGATCCCCGGTTGGCCCGGATGGTCGTGGAGGGCCACCGCAACGGGTCCCTGCAGGACGTGCTGGTGGTGGTCGCGGCGCTCACCGTGCAGGACGTGAGGGAACGGCCCGCGGAGGAGCGCGACAAGGCCGATCTCCTCCACCGCCGGTTCGCGGACAAGTCCTCGGATTTCCTGGGTTACCTCAACCTGTGGCGGTACCTCACCGAGCAGCGCCGCGAGCTGTCCGGCAGCGCCTTCCGGAAGATGTGCAAGGCCGAGTACCTGCACTGGCTGCGGATCCGCGAATGGCAGGACCTCACCGCTCAGCTGTCGAGCATGTGCCGGGAGCAGGGCTGGCACCCGCCGTCCGGCCACGCCGCCGAGGACGACCTGCACAAGGCCATCCTCTCCGGCCTGCTCACCAACGTGGGCACCCGGGACGAGGAGGCCCGCGAGTTCCGTGGCACGCGCGGCATCCGGTTCCAGGTGTTCCCCGGCTCGGACCTCGCCCGCAAGCCGCCCCGCTGGGTGATGGCCTCCGAACTGGTGGAGACCTCCCGCCTGTGGGCCCGGGGCGTCGCCCGGATCGACCCGGGATGGATCGAACAGCTCGGGGGGCACCTGGTCCGCACCCAGTACTCCGAACCCCATTGGTCCGACGCCCAGGGCGCCGCGATGGCGTACGAGAAGGTCATGCTGTTGGGGTTGACCGTGATCGAGGCCCGCCGCATCCTGCTGTCCCGCGTCGACCCCGCGCTGGCCCGCGAACTACTGGTCCGCAACGGGATCGTCGAGGGCCGCTGGAGCACGCGGGTCCCCGTGATCGTGGAGAACGCGGTGGCGGTCGAGCAGGCGCGGGAACTGGAGACGCGGAGCCGCCGCCGCGGCCTGGTGATCGACGACGAGCAGCTCGTCGCGTTCTACCTCGACCGGCTCCCCGCCGACCTCACCTCGGGACGACACCTCGACTCGTGGTGGAAGAAGGAAGGCCACGCCGACCCGGATCTGTTGCGTCTGCGCCCGGAGGACATCCGGTTGTCGGACACCGCGCCGGCCGCCGCCGACTTCCCGCCGTTCTGGAGGCAGGGCGACAGGAGCTTCGAGCTGCACTACGCCTTCGACCCCGGCGTCGACGCCGACGGGATCACCGTCCGGATCCCGCTGCCGCAGCTCTCCTCGGTGACGACCGCCGGCTTCGAGTGGTTGGTCCCCGGGCTCCGCGAGGACCTCTACACCGGGATGCTCCGGACCCTGCCCAAGTACCTGCGCCGCCTCTGTTCCCCACCGGCCGAGTTCGCCGCCCTGCTGGCGGGGGACGTCACCCCCCGGTCCGCGCCGCTGCCCGTGGCGCTCGCCGGGGCGCTCTCGGCACGGATCGGGACGTCGGTCGACCCGCGGGACTTCCACCCCGACCAGCTCCCGGATCACCTCAGGATGCGGTTCGAGGTGGTCGACGGCGAGAAGGTCGTGGCCGCCGGAACGGACCTGGCGCTGCTCCGGACGCAACTGGTGAACGAGGTCCGATCCACCCTCAACGCCGGGCTCGTGCGTGACGACGGTCCCCATCGGGAGTGGACCCGCGACACGATCGGCGATCTGGAGCCCTCGATCTCCGGGGTGGTCGACGGTGTCGACGTCACCGTGTACCCGGCCCTGCGGGTGCGGGCGGACGGGATCCACCGGATCGCGTGCGCCACGGAGGACGAACGCCGCACCGCCCAGGCCGCCGCGGTCCTCACCCTGATTTCGAGCGGCCTGCTCTCGGCCGCCTCGATCACCCGCGGTCGGCCGCTCGAGCACCGTCTCGCTGTCACCCAGTACCCCCACGGCGGAGCCGAGGGACTCGTCTCCGATGCGTCGCTGGCCGTGTGCGGGCGGATCATCGCGCGACGGAAGGGGGCGCCGGTGCTCACCGTGGCCGAGTACTCGGCACTCCGCGACGCGGCCAGGTCCGAAGGGCCGGGGGCGATCACCTCCGCGATCTCCGCGGCGCTCCCCGCGCTGGTTGCCGCCCAGTCGGTCGCGGCGCGCATCGAGCTGGCCCCCCCGGACGTCGCCGACGCGGTCAGGCCCTCGCTGGACTTCCTCGTGGGCAAGGGGTTCCTCGCCCGTCATCCGGCGGAGATGCTCCCGCAACTGGAGCGCCACGTCCGTGCGGTCGGCCTCCGTGTGGACATGGCCGAGAAGTCACCTGGTCGGCATCGGGAGCTCACGGCCCGGCTCGCGGAGTCCGAGGCCACGGTCGCTGACGCCGCCACGGTCCTGCGTCGGCGGCCCGGCGGGGCCCGTGCAGCGAGGGAACTGCGATGGTTGCTGGCGGAATACCGGGTGGGACTCTTCGCGCAGTCCCTCGGGACGGCACGACCGGTCTCCGCGCAACGGATCGACAAGACCGTCGCCGCGGCGCTCGCCCCCCGGCCGAGTCGCTAGGACTCGGGGCCGGTCAGGATCCGGAGTGCCGTTGGCGCAGCGCGACGATCTCGCGCTCGAAGTCGGCTGCGGAGCTGAACTGCTTGTAGACCGACGCGAAACGCAGATAGGCCACCTCGTCGAGGTCCTGGAGGGGACCGAGGATGGCAAGACCGATCTCGTGCGCGGGGACTTCTGATGCCCCGCCCGCCCTCACGGCGTCCTCGACCTGCTGTGCGAGCCGCCTGAGCGCGTCCTCGTCGACCGCGCGTCCCTGACACGCGCGCCGAACACCCCGCACCACCTTGTCGCGACTGAAGCTCTCGGTGACGCCGTTGCGCTTGAGGACCGTGAGCAAGGGGGTCTCCAGGGTCGTGAAGCGATGTCCGCACTCCGGACACTCCCGGCGCCGCCGGATCGCCTGCCCCTCATCGACCGAACGGGAGTCGATCACCCGGGAATCCTCGTGGTGGCATGTCGGGCAGTACATTCCAGCTCCACCATTCGTCGACCGGGTGAGGGCATCTCCCCCGACCGCGGCCCGGCTCCATGCCGGGACGGCGGTGCGCCGTCCCGCAGCCATTCTAGGAGGCGACACACCGGATCACGCGTAGGCGGGTCCGCCGAGCAACGCGAGCGCCAGAAGCATGATGAACCCGAACGCCACTCCGCAGGCCACCAGGACCCAGGTCGGCACGTCGTCGACCACCGGCGACGCGGTGGGCTCCTGCACGTGACACGCCCTGACCTGCCCGGCGGACGCGGGGCGGACCAGCACCCGGCGGCCCGGGGCCACCGGCCGCGTGGCCGCCGGACGGCGACGGCCGCCGGGCCGGGTGTCGGGGACCGCACCGAGATCCGCCCGCGGACGGGACCGTCCCGACATCGACATCGACATCGACACACGGTGCTCGGTGGCGCAGACCTCGCTCCACCGCAGGGCCGGACCCGACTGCGACTGCATCTCCAGAACCGACATGATGACTCCCAACTCGATACGGTGTACGAACTCACTTCGCACATCCGTGTGCACTTCTCTGCACATCTGTTCGAACTCGAACGTGACTAGAGTTGTATCACGCGGGTCCGACAGAGTCACCATTCCGACGGAAAATTCTTCGAACATGTGTGTGGCGCACGGGCCGGATGCAGGTTAAGGTGTACACAGAGATCAACGTCGAACACCCATTCGCTGAAGGGACCAGCACATGGCCAAGCCTGACTTCGAAGCCCTGACACCTCGTCAGAAGAGCGTTCTGCTCCATATCCACGACACGGTCAAGGACCGCGGGTATCCCCCGAGTATCCGCGAGATCGGCGACGCGGTCGGGCTCCAATCCACCTCGTCGGTCGCGCATCAGCTGCGGACCCTCGAGAAGAAGGGCTTCCTGACACGGGACCCCCACAAGCCGCGCGCCGTCGATGTCCACGGCGTCCCGGGACAGCGCGCCAGGGGTCGTCGGACGCCCGCCTCGGAGGAAGCCCGTCCGAGCGGTGCGGTCGAGCCCGTCTACGTGCCCGTGCTCGGACGGATCGCCGCCGGCGGGCCGATCCTGGCGGAGCAGGCGGTGGAGGAGGTCTTCCCGTTGCCGACTGATCTGGTCGGATCGGGCGACCTGTTCATGCTCAGGGTGGTCGGCGAATCGATGATCGACGCGGCGATCTGCGACGGCGACTACGTGGTGGTCCGCCGGCAGAACGTGGCCGACAACGGCGACATCGTCGCGGCGATGATCGACGGGGAGGCCACCGTCAAGACGTTCCGCAAGGACTCGACCGGGGTCTGGCTGCTCCCCCACAACCCGTCGTTCCAGCCGATTCCCGGGGAACACGCGACCGTCCTGGGGAAGGTGGTGACGGTGCTACGCAAGCTCTGAACCCACGCATCGGCGACCGCCGTCTGCCCCGCGAGTCCGGGTCAGGCGGCGCCGTCGCGTGAGTCCACGGCGACGAACTGCTCGAGCTCGCCCGCCACGGAGGCGGGCAGGCGGACGACGATCCGGGTGCCGTCCTGCGTGTGCTGCTCGTCGATCACCGCTCCCGCCGCATGGACCCGGGACACCACGTCGCCTCGCGTGAAGGGGATGACGAGGGTCACCTCGGTGTCCCCCGAGGCCACGATCTGCATGATCCGTCCCATGAATTCGTCCATGCCCTGACCCGTGACCGCCGAGACGAAGACCGCCTCCGGGAGGGCGTGGTGGAGCTCGGTGAGCACCACCGGATCCGCGACGTCGACCTTGTTGATCACCACCAGCTCCCGCGGCTGCTCGGCGTTCTGTTCCTCCACGACGTCGTGGATGACGGCACGGACGGCCTCGATCTGGCGCAGCGGGAAGGGGTCTGAACCGTCCACCACGTGCAGCAGCAGTTCGGAATCGACCACCTCCTCCAGCGTCGAGCGGAAGGCCTCCACGAGCTGGGTGGGAAGGTGTCTGACGAAGCCGACCGTGTCCGTGAAGACCACCGCCCGGCCGTCGGGAAGCTCGGCGCGTCGGGTCGTGGGATCCAGGGTGGCGAACAATGCGTTCTGGACCAGGACGCCGGCACCGGTGATGTGGTTGAGGAGACTCGACTTGCCGGCATTGGTGTAGCCGGCGATCGCGATGGACGGCACCGGGGTCGCGCGGCGACGGTGACGCTTGGTGTCCCGGGCCTGCTTCATCCCCTTGATGTCGCGCCGCAACCGGGCCATGCGTTCACGGATGCGCCGGCGATCGGTCTCGATCTTGGTCTCACCGGGGCCGCGCAGGCCCACCCCTCCGTTGGCGCCGGCACGGCCACCCGCCTGGCGGGAGAGAGCCTCACCCCACCCGCGCAGGCGCGGGAGCATGTACTCCATCTGTGCCAGCGAGACCTGGGCCTTACCCTCCCTGCTGGTGGCGTGTTGGGCGAAGATGTCGAGGATCAACGCGGTGCGGTCGACCACCTTGACGTTGACCGCCTTCTCCAGGGCGATGAGCTGACCGGGCGTGAG
>DIAZ01000164.1:25837-37149 GCA_002415925.1 Dietzia sp. UBA5065
GAGCCGATGTACGTGGCGGGGTCGGGCTTGTCGCGGCGCTGGATCAGCGCGTCGCACACCTCCGAGCCCGCGGTCTCGGCGAGCTGGGCGAGCTCGGTCATGGCGGCGTCCGCCAGTGCTGCCGAACCCTCGGTCCAGACGCCCACCAGGACGACGCGCTCGAGCCGCAGTTGCCGGTACTCCGCGTCGTTGACGTCCTGGAGCTCGGTGGACAGACCCACGGCGCGACGCAGCGACGAGCGTTCCTCGAGCTGGAATTCGCCGACCGAGGGATCGTGGTCTCGTGTGGCCCGGTCATGGGCGGTGTCATCGATAGTCATTCGGGGCCATCTTCTCACATTCCTCACGGTGGCGCGTCCGTGAGATCACCGCGGGCGGGGGCGCCTCACCGCCGGAAACGGCCGTCCGCGACGATCACCGAGGGTCCGGTGAGGTCGGACCGCCCGTCCCGGACCCTGACCGCGACCTCGCCGCCGGGCACCGCCACCAGCACGTCTCCCGACTGCTCTCCCGCGTCGGCCAGCGCCGCGACGGCGGTGGCGACGATCCCGGTGCCGCAGGACATCGTCTCCCCTGCGCCTCTCTCGTGGACCCGCATCAAGACGCGGCCGTCGGCGAGCGGGGTCGCGATCTCGACGTTGACGCCCTCGGGGAAGAACGCGGTGTCGAACACCGGGGGCTCGTGGACCGCGAGCGCCTCCAACGCGGCGGCATCCAGACCCGGCACGACACAGGCCAGGTGGGGGTTGCCCATGTCCACGGCGAGGCCCGCGAAGGACCGGTCGCCGAAGCCGGCGGAGGAGACCCCGAGGAGGCGGGGTTCGCCCATGTCGACGCGGACGACCGCGCGGTCGCCGTCGTAGGTGACGACGTCGGCGGGGCGCGGGCCGGACCGGGTCCCGACGGGGATGGGTCCGGCCTCGGCCCTCCCCGTCGAGACCAGGGCATGGGCGAACACCCGGACCCCGTTGCCGCACATCTCCGCGACCGACCCGTCCGCGTTGCGGTAGTCCATGAACCAGTCGTCGCGCCCTACGCCCGTCGGCAGCCCGTCGAGGACCCCGCGGTCGACCAGGGCTCCGGCGCGGGCGATCCGGAGGACGCCGTCGGCCCCCACCCCGGCCCGACGCGCACAGAGGGCTCGGACGAGGTCCGCGTCCAGGTCCAACTCCGCCGCGTCGTCGGCGAGGATCACGAAGTCGTTGAGGGTGCCGTGTCCCTTGAGGAACGCGATGCCGTCGGCAGTCGCGGTGCGGTGAGCTGAGGTCATGACCTGAGATCCTACTGAATTCCCAGCCCGTTCCGCCCTGCGGAAAACCCGGATGAACCCGGGGCGGGGGCGCACTAGAGTCGACAGGAGAACGATCCCCTATCTGAGGAGAGCATCGATGTCCGAACGCATCACCGTCGGCGGTATCCAGGTGGACGCGGTCCTGTACGACTTCGTCAACACCCAGGCGATTCCGGGCACCGGGGTCGACCCCGACTCGTTCTGGACCGGTGCCTCCGAGATCTTCGCCGACCTCGCCCCCCGCAACCGGGAGCTGCTGGAGTTCCGGGATGAGCTCCAGTCGAAGATCGACGCCTGGCACCACGAGAATCCGGCTCCGTTCGATCCCGCCGCCTACAAGGCGTTCCTGCAGGAGATCGGCTACCTCGTCCCGGAGCCCGACTCGGTCACCGTGCTCACCGAGAACGTCGACGCGGAGATCGCCACGGTGGCCGGCCCGCAGCTGGTCGTGCCGATCATGAACGCCCGGTTCGCGATCAACGCCGGCAACGCGCGGTGGGGTTCGCTGTACGACGCGCTCTACGGCACCGACGCCATCCCGGAGAGCGACGGTGCCGAGCCCGGTTCCACGTACAACAGGGTGCGGGGCGACAAGGTGATCGCCTGGGCCCGCGAGTTCCTCGACGACGCCGCCCCCCTCGAGACCGGCAGCCACGTCGGCTCGACCGGATACACCGTGGTCGACGGAGCGCTTCGGGTGACGCTCGCCGACGGCTCCACGACGGGCCTGGGCCAACCGGAGAAGTTCGTGGGATACCTCGGCGAGCCCTCCGCGCCCACCTCCGTCCTCCTCCGCAACAACGGGCTCCACATCGACATCCGGATCGACGCCGACTCCCCGATCGGTTCGACCGACGCGGCGGGCGTCAAGGACGTGGTGTTGGAGTCCGCCGTCTCGACGATCATGGACTTCGAGGACTCCGTTGCCGCCGTCGACGCCCGCGACAAGACTCAGGGGTACCGCAACTGGCTGGGTCTGATGAAGGGCGACCTGTCCGAGGAGATCAGCAAGGGGGGTCGGACCTTCACCCGCGTCCTCAACGACGACCGGGTCTACACCTCGCCCGACGGGTCCGGCGAGGTCCGGCTCCACGGCCGCTCCATGCTCTTCGTCCGGAACGTGGGCCACCTGATGACCAACCCGGCGGTGCTCGACGCGGAGGGCAACGAGATGCCGGAGGGCATCCTCGACGCGCTCGTCACCTCGCTGGCCGCCATGCACGGCATCGCGGAGGGCAACGAGCGCGGCAACAGCCGCTCCGGCTCGATCTACATCGTCAAGCCCAAGCAGCACGGCCCGGCCGAGGTCGCCTTCACCACCCGGTTGTTCGGCCGGGTGGAGACGCTCCTCGGTCTGCCGGCCAACACCCTCAAGGTGGGGATCATGGACGAGGAGCGCCGCACCTCGGTCAACCTCGCCGCCTGCATCGCGGAGGCCACCGAGAGGGTCGTGTTCATCAACACCGGCTTCCTCGACCGCACGGGCGACGAGATCCACACCTCCATGGAGGCCGGCCCGATGATCCGCAAGGGCGAGATGAAGGCCGCGCACTGGATGACCTCCTACGAGGACTTCAACGTGGACACCGGCCTGGCCTGTGGCCTGCGGGGCCGCGCCCAGATCGGCAAGGGCATGTGGGCCAAGACCGATCTCATGGCCGAGATGCTCGCCGAGAAGATCGGCCAGCCGAGGGCCGGCGCCAACACCGCGTGGGTCCCGTCCCCGACCGGCGCCACCCTCCACGCGACCCACTACCACCGGGTGAACGTCATGACCCGCCAGGAGGAGCTCCTCGCCGCCGGCCCCCGCGCCAGCGTCGACGACGTGCTCACCATCCCGCTCGCCCCGGACACGGACTGGACCGCCGAGCAGAGGAAGGAGGAGGTCGACAACTCCTGCCAGACCATCCTCGGCTACGTCGTCCGCTGGGTCGAGCAGGGCATCGGCGTCTCCAAGGTGCCCGACATCCACGACGTCAACCTCATGGAGGATCGCGCCACCCTGCGGATCTCCTCCCAGATGCTGGCCAACTGGATCCGCCACGGCATCATCACCGCCGAGGACGTCGAGGACTCGCTGCGCCGGATGGCGGCGATCGTCGACGGGCAGAACGCCGGCGACGACGCCTACCGGAACATGGCACCGGACGTCGAGGGGTCCATCGCCTGGCAGGCCGCCCGCGAGCTGATCCTCGAGGGCACCTCGCAGCCGTCGGGGTACACGGAGCCGATCCTGCACCGCCGCCGCCGCGAGTTCAAGGCCGCCAACGGCCTGTAAACGCCCGGCGTCGCCCACCGGATCCGCTGCTCTCCCCCGCGGGGAGCAGCGGATTCCGCGTGTCCGGGGCGCGGCGGACGGCGTGGGCGACCCGCCTCAGGAGTCGAGTCCGGCGACCGCCGCGCGCAGCACCGCGACGGCCGCGTCCCGCCGCTCCCGGGTGAACCTGGCCTCCGGCCCGGAGGCGGACACCGCGAACGCCGCGTCCCCCGCCCCGACCGCGATCGCCACGCAGCGCACCCCCTCCTCCTGCTCGGACTCGTCGGTCGCGAAGCCGGACCGTCGCACGCGGTCCAACTCGGCGAGCATCGCGGCGGTGTCGACGATCGTCGTGTCGGTGTACCGGCGCATCCCGGCCCGGCCGAGCATGGCGAGCACCTCGTCGTCGTCGTCCTGCGCGATCAGCGCCTTACCCACGGCGGTGCAGTGCACCTCCACCCGTCGCCCCACCTCGGTGAACATCCGCATCGAGTGAGGCGAGGGCACCTGGGCGAGGTACACCACACCGTCCCCCTCCCGCACGGCGAGGTTGGCGGTCTCCCCGGTGGCTTCGACCACCGCGGACAGCACCGGCTCGGCCCAGGACAGCGTCGCGCGGCGGGCCGCCTCGCCGACCCGCTGGAGCCTCGGCCCGAGAAGGTAGTCGCGCCGGGCGTCGCGGCGGAGGTGGCCGGACTCCGCGAGCGTGCCGCACAGTCGGTGAACAGTCGCCGCGGCCAGACCGGTGTCCGCGCAGAGTTCCCCCAGCGTGGCGCGCCCACCCCGACGGGTCAACGCGTCCAGCAGCGAGAGCGCACGCTCGACGGACTGGACCCGCCCCCGCGCCGGACGCGCCGAGCTCATCGCCCCGCCTCACCGAGCAGGTCGAGTGCCGTCTCCAGCGGGCTCGCCGCATCATCGGCCCGGCCGTCGGTGTCCGTGTCGATCCACCGGATCCGATGGTCCCGACCGAACCACGACCGCTGCCGCCGGACGTACCTGCGCGTGCCGATCACGGTGCGCTCGTGCGCCCGGGACACCGCCTGCTCGTCGAGCGCGAGCCGGTCGTCCATCTCGTCGAGCACCTGCGCGTACCCGATGGCACGGCGGGCGGTGACCCCCTCCAGCAGCCCACCGGCGACCAGGTCGCGGACCTCCTCGACCAGTCCCCCGGCGAACATACGGGAGGTGCGGGCGGCCAGGCGGGCGTCGAGTTCCGGTAGCGCGCACCGGAGGCCCAGGAGCCGTGTCCCCCACCGTGGCTCACCGATCGTGGGGCGCGACGCGGAGAACGGTCGTCCGGTGATCTCCACGACCTCCAGCGCGCGGACCGTGCGGCGGGGGTCGGTCGGCAGGATGGTCCGCGCGGCCTCCGGGTCCACCCTCGCCAACTCGTCGTGAAGCGCCTGCACCCCCTCCTCCCCGAGGCGGCGCTCGAACCGGGCCCGGACGAGCGGATCGGTGTCGGGGATGGACCAGTCGTCGACCAGCGCCTGGACGTACAGCATCGAGCCGCCACACAGGATCGGGACGTGGCCCCGCTCCCGGATCTCGGCGATCTCGCGCTCCGCCTCGCGGCGGAAGTCGGCCACACTCGCCGTCTCGGAGACCTCGAGGACGTCGATCCGGTGGTGCGGGATGCCCCGACGCTCGGAGGGCGGGAGTTTGGCGGTCCCGATATCCATGCCGCGGTACTGCTGCATCGCGTCGCAGTTGACCACCTCCCCGCCCAGCCGCTCGGCCAGATCGAGGGCGAGGTCGGACTTCCCGGTCCCCGTCGCCCCAACCACCGCGACGGGCGCGGGCCCGCTCACGTGGGGCCACCGGGGGTCGGGGCCGCCGGCGACGGGAGATCCCACTGCGCGCAGTGGTAGCCCACGCCGAAGGGTGCCCAGGACTCGGCCCGGGTGGCGGCCCGCTCCCCGACCAGCCGGGCCAGGACACCCCACACCGGCCGGGTCCACCAGCCCACGGACTCCGCCACCGCGGCCCCCGGGTCGGGCAGCGCTCCGCCGCGCCGCACCCAGTCGGTCAGGGCGGCGTCGAGCGCCACGCCGCGGGGGTCCTCGGGGACCGGTGCCCGGGCGGCGAGGGAGGCGGGACCGTCCGCCACGACGACGACGAGGGCATCCGACACCGGGTCCCCCGGGGAGGATCCCTCGCCGGGGACGCCCACGAACGCTCTCGGGAGGTCGATCCCGGCGCGGTCGAGGAACCACCAGCCGAGCAGCGCCGAGTCAGGGACTTGCGAATCCCCCGCCTCCGGGCTGCCCGGTCGCCCGACCGGGATGGGTACCCCCCACCGGCCGAGGGAGGCCCGCACATCGCAGAGGGTGCGACCTTGGGGATCGGAGCCCAGGACCACCACGAGAGAGCACCCGGAGGCGGCGGACCTGAGCGCCGCCACGGCCCGCGCGACCTGATCGGCCGTGTCCGCCGCGGCCGCGCCGGACAATTCGGGCACCAGAACCGGCGCACCGGGCAACAGGACTACTGAGGTGCTCACACCCCGCCACCTTACTGACCTCCCCGGGAGCCGGCCCTCCGGACCCGACGGGGGCTCGTCGGCCAGTCGGCGGGGATCCACCGACTTCCGGCCGGTGGTTGGTACACACTAGGGGGATGCCGTCCCCGGGAGGGGCCGGCGAGGCGATGACCGGCGAGAGTCCGGTGACGGTGCCGTGTCACGCGGCAGAATGGAATGAGGACGAGATGAGCGACAACCCAGCCACCACCCCGGGCGACACGGACGCCGGGGGGGCCGCAGCGGCCCCCACACCGACCCCCGGGCCTCGCCCGGGTGCGCCTTCGCCCGCCGCACTGGCCCGGAAGATCGCCGCGAGACCCGCCACGTCCCCCGAACCACGGGTCGTCCGGGCCTCCGATCCGTCCGAATGGGGTCGGGTCGACGACACCGGTGCGGTGTTCGTCCGGACCCCGGACGGCGAGCGGCAGGTCGGTTCCTGGCAGGCCGGCGCCCCGGAGGAGGGCCTGGCCCACTTCGGCCTCCGCTTCGATGACCTCGTCGCGGAGGTCGCGCTGCTCGAAGCCCGCCTGGACTCCCATCCGCAGGACGCGCGCAAGACCCGCGCCTCGGCCGAGTCGCTCGCGGAGCAGATCCCGACCGCCGCCGCCGTGGGTGACCTGGACTCGCTCGCGGCCCGCGCCGCAGCGGTGATCGAGCGCTCCACCGCGGTGGAGAAGGACGCCCGCCTCCGTAAGGACGAGGAGCGGGCGGCCGCCGTCGCGCGTAAGGAGGCCCTCGCCGCCGAGGCGGAGGAGATCGGGGAGTCCTCCACCCAGTGGAAGGCCGCGGGAGACCGCCTCAGGACGATCCTCGAGGAGTGGAAGACCATCCGCGGGATCGACCGCAAGACCGATGACGCTCTCTGGAAGCGATTCTCCAAGGCGCGGGAGGCGTTCAACCGACGCCGCGGATCGCATTTCGCCGACCTGGACCGTAACCGGGCCTCCGTCAGGCGGGTCAAGGAGGACCTGGTCGAGCGCGCCGAGGCGATCTCGGGATCGACCGACTGGAACGACACCGCCACCGCGTTCCGACGGCTCATGGACGAGTGGAAGGCCGCGGGCCGGGCCCCCCGCGACGCCGACGACGCGCTGTGGAAGCGGTTCAAGGCCGCCCAGGACACCTTCTTCGACGCCCGGCACGCCGCGGCGGCGGAGCGCGACTCCGAGTTCGAGGGCAACGCCACCGCCAAGGAGTCCCTCCTCGCCGAGTTCCAGGGCCGAATCGACCCGGCCAGGGATCTGGCCGCCGCGCGGTCGGCGTTGCGCGAGCTGCAGACCCGGTGGGAGGAGATCGGGAAGGTTCCGCGGGAGAAGATGGGCCAACTCGAGGGACGGATCCGGGCGCTGGAGAAGTCGGTCTCGGACGCCGCGGATTCC
This sequence comes from Dietzia sp. UBA5065, assembly GCA_002415925.1. GTDB lineage: Bacteria > Actinomycetota > Actinomycetes > Mycobacteriales > Mycobacteriaceae > Dietzia. The sequence goes on from DIAZ01000164.1 coordinate 33,292, forward strand.
GAGTGGCGCCGGACCGATCCCGAGGCCAAGGCCCGGGCGGCTCAGTTCTGGGTGCGGGTCGAGGATTTCGAGGCGCAGGCCGCCAAGGCGGACGCCGCGGGCCGGGCCGACGAGGCGGGCGAGGCCCGCGCGCAGGCCGCTCAGTGGAGGGAGTGGGCAGAGGCCGCGGAGAACGCCGTCGAGACCCGCTGACGCCGCCGCGTGGGTCGGTCGCCGCCGCCGGTCTCAGTCACCGTGGCGGGCGGACTCCTCCACGTCGAACTGCTCGGGCACCCGCGCGAACAGCACCCCGGCGAGGGTCATCACCAGAGCCAACACCAGGATCTCGCTGAGATACAACCCGATGCCGGGTGCACCGAACTGCGGGAAGTCGGGATTGGGGCCGCGTCCGGACTGGCGTAGCCAGATGGCCAGCACCCCGTAGACCGCGGCCACGCAGCTCGCGCCCCAGGCGATGCCCGCCGCCCACCATTTCTGGGTGAGGATCATCATGGCCCCGAACACGATCGTCCCGACGGAGTAGAGCAGCACAAAGACATGGGAGGGAAGGGACGTCTCCTGCTCGCGGGCGACCTCGGTGAAGAACAGCACGTCCAATCCCCGCACGCCCGCGCTGTGCGGAAGCGCGAGCGCGGCCGCGAGGAGGACGATCAGCACCGCTGAGGCCAGATATGCCTTCCCGATGACCAGCGTGCGGCCCAGGGCGCGGTCCCTGCGCCGCAACTCCGACTCGGCGTTCCGGGTGACGTCCATGATCCCCGCGATGGGGTCGGGTCGATCCTCGATGCTCACGTGAGGCATCCCTTCTCGGTGGTGTCGGCGCTGACCACGTCGAGGCGCAGGGTGGGCAGTCCGAGTCCCACCCCGATCGGCGGGGTCTCGGGCTTCTCGCCGGCCTCGTGACGGTCCCCCGCACGGGTGGCGCGGCAGGTCAGCACGCCGTCGTCGGCCAGCAGGTGGTGGGGGGCGGCCGCGGTGATCCGGGTGGTGATCACGTCCCCGGGACGGATCCGCCCGGCGTGCGCGCCGACGGGGGCGAAGTGCACCAGCCGCCCGTCTCGCGCCCGCCCGGTCATCCGGGCGGTGGCGGCGTTCTTGCGGCCCTCGTCGGCGGTGACGAGGAGCTCGACCTCGCGGCCGATCTGCGCCCGGTTCTCCTCGAGCGTGATGCGCTCCTGCAGGTCGATCAACCGCTCGTAGCGTTCCTGCACCACGGACTTGGGGATCTGGTCGCCCATCGTGGCGGCCGGCGTCCCGGGACGGGGCGAGTACTGGAACGTGTAGGCGCTGGTGAATCGGGCCTTCTCCACCACGTCGAGGGTCGCCTGGAAGTCCTCCTCGGTCTCCCCGGGGAAACCGACGATGATGTCGGTCGTGATCGCCGCGTGTGGCATGACGGCCCGGACCCTGTCGAGGATGCCGAGGAACCGCTCCGACCGGTAGGACCTGCGCATGGCGCGGAGGATCCGGTCCGAGCCGGACTGCAGCGGCATGTGGAGCTGGGGGCAGACGTTGGGCGTCTCCGCCATCGCCTCGATCACGTCGTCCGTGAACTCCGCCGGGTGCGGAGAGGTGAACCTGATCCTCTCGATGCCGTCGATCCGGCCGGCCGCCCGGAGCAGCTTGGCGAAGGCGCCCCTGTCGGAGGGCTCCCCGGGGTCGTGGAACGACCGTCCGTAGGCGTTGACGTTCTGCCCGAGAAGCGTTACCTCGATCACGCCCTCGTCCGCCAGGGCCTGCATCTCCGCGAGGACCTCACCGGGGCGCCGGTCCACCTCCTTGCCCCGCAGGGAGGGAACGATGCAGAACGTGCAGGTGTTGTTGCAGCCGACGGAGACCGACACCCAGCCCGCGTAGGCGGACTCGCGGGTGGCCGGCAAGGTCGACGGGAAGTGCTGCAGCGAGTCCGCGATCTCCACCTCGGCACGCTCGTTGTGCCGCGAGCGCTCGAGCAGGGCGGGCAGGTGCCCGAGGTTGTGGGTCCCGAACACCACGTCGACCCACGGCGCCCGTGACACCACGACGTCCTTGTCCTTCTGGGCGAGGCAGCCACCCACGGCGATCTGCAGCCGCGGATTGGCGTCCTTCCACGGTCGCAGGTGGCCGAGGGTGCCGTAGAGCCGGTTGTCCGCGTTCTCCCGGACGGCGCAGGTGTTGAACACCACCAGGTCGGGCAGGCTCCCCTCCGCCGGGTCCGCCTCACCCTCGAAGGGGACGTAGCCGGCGGCGTCGAGGACGCCGGAGAGCCGCTCCGAGTCATGGACGTTCATCTGGCATCCGAAGGTCCGCACCTGATAGGTGCGGACACCGACGCCCTCGACGCGGGCGTCCGCGTCTACCGTCTGCGGGTCGGTCACGAGAGAATCCACGCAGGCCAGGGTACTCAGCCCGACGCCTGGGCCGCCAATTCGGCGTTCACCACGGACATCGCCAACCCCGTGGGATAACCCCGCCGGGCGAGGAAGGCCACCAGCCTGCGCTTCTCCCCCTGGATATCCGCCCCGGGGCCGATCGCCGCCGGCTTTCTCGCCAGGCGGCCGCGCACGAGCTCGGCGGCCTGATTCCTGTCATCCGACTCCTCGATTCCCGCCACCGCGCCGGCGATATGCGTCTCCGCGACGCCCTTCTCCCGCAGTTCGCGTTCGAGCGCGCCCCGCGAGCGTCCCCTCCGACGTCGTCGGCCGCGGACCCATTCCGAGGCGAAGTCCGCGTCGTCGATCAGACCCCAGATCCGTATCCGCTCCAGCGCCTCGTCGACCGCCCGGGGTTCGTGTTCCTTGGACAGCAGCCGCTCGCGGAGTTCGTGCTCGCTCCGCGGCCGGTACCGCAGCAGCCGGAGCGCGGCCGACGCCGCCTCGTGCGCCTCGGGCGCCAGGGGTGGCAGGTCCGAGGTGCTCGAGGCCCGCGATTGCACCGCGTCGACGGCCGAGCGCAGTTGATCCGCGTCGAGCCGGCCCCCGGGCCCGGACGGCCCACGCTCCTGCGCCGCCATTAGAACTCGACGGGCACCACGTCGATGGGCGCGTCCGCGTCGGACTCGGCCTCGATCTCCGCGATCTCCGCTCCGGCACCGATGTTGAGCTTGTCGAGGATCTTCCGCTCGATCTCGTCCCGGACCTCCGGGTTCTCCTTGAGATACCGACGGGCGTTCTCCTTGCCCTGCCCCAGCTGGTCGGGCCCGTAGGTGAACCAGGAACCGGATTTCTTGATAAAGCCGTTCTCCACGCCCATGTCGATCAGCGACCCCTCGCGGCTGATGCCCTCGCCGTAGAGGATGTCGAACTCGGCGATCTTGAACGGCGGCGCCACCTTGTTCTTGACCACCTTGACCTTGGTGCGGTTGCCGACCGCGTCGGCACCGTCCTTCAACGTCTCGATGCGTCGCACGTCCAGCCGGACAGACGCGTAGAACTTCAGCGCCTTGCCACCCGTGGTGGTCTCCGGCGAACCGAACATCACGCCGATCTTCTCGCGCAGCTGGTTGATGAACACCGCCGTGGTGTTGGTGTTGTGCAACGCACCGGTCATCTTCCGCAACGCCTGGCTCATGAGCCGGGCCTGCAGCCCCACGTGACTGTCGCCCATCTCGCCCTCGATCTCGGCCCGCGGCACCAACGCCGCCACCGAGTCGATGACGAGGATGTCGATCGACCCCGACCGGACAAGCATGTCGGCGATCTCCAGCGCCTGCTCGCCCGTGTCGGGCTGGGAGACGATGAGGTTGTCCGTGTCCACCCCGAGCTTGCGGGCGTACTCGGGATCCAGCGCGTGCTCCGCGTCGATGAACGCGGCGATGCCGCCGGCCGCCTGGGCGTTGGCCACCGCGTGCAGCGCGACCGTGGTCTTACCCGAGGACTC
>DIAZ01000164.1:37266-52013 GCA_002415925.1 Dietzia sp. UBA5065
GGGCCGTAGATCTCCACGACGCGACCCCGGGGGAAACCCCCGACTCCGAGCGCGACGTCGAGGGAGAGCGCGCCGGACGGGATCACCTGGATCGGCGGCCGGGTGTCGTCCCCGAGTCGCATGACCGAACCCTTGCCGTACGCCTTGTCGATCTGCGCGAGCGCCAACTCCAGCGCCTGCTCGCGATTCTGGGCCGCGCCCGGCTTGCCCGTGTGCGTCCTGGCCTTGGCTGCCATGATGATCTCCGTTCGTGCTTCGACCCCCGGGTGTCGGTGGGTCTGTGTGGTCTGCTCACTGGCGGACGTTACGGGCCGGGTACGACACGAAGCGTCGTACGAGGCCCGGCGACCGCCCCCTGTGGAGGGATGACTCCCTGTGGATCGGTACCCCCGTCCACGCGTGATCCCAGTGTAGCCGAACGCCTGTTCGAGATCCGCAGGCGCGCCCCGGCGTGTCCTCACCGGAGCGCGTCGGGGACCTCGAACTCCGCACAGAGTGCCAACCACACCTGCTTGACCGGTTCCCCGGCATCGATGGCCTCGCTCGCCGTTCGCCCGCCGAAGGTCGCGAGGTGGTGGGACCGTACGAGGTGGTCCGCCCGGAGATCACCGAACGCCTCCGCGGTCCTGGCCCGGAACTCCGTCAACGTCATCCGACCCGTCCTCCTCCGCGGACGACGACGGGCCGCCGGCCTGAACGCCGGCGGCCCGTGGTCGACAGAGTCACTGCTGCTCGGTCTGCGCCTGCTGCTGGGGCGGGGTGGCCTGCTGGGGCTGCCCCTGGGACAGCTCGCCGGCGGCGCCGGCAGCCTGCCCGAGCTGACCGCCCTCGGCCTTCATCGACGCCCTGATCTGCTCGAGCCGGCTGTGGCCGGCCATCTGCGTGGAGGCCTGCTCGACCTCGAGCATCCGCCCCTGCACCGAGTTCTGGGCGAGCTCGGCCGAGCCGAGCGCGTTGGCGTAGCGGCGTTCGATCTTGTCGCGGACCTGGTCCAGGTTCGGGGTGCTACCGCCCGCGGACAGCTCGGACATGGACTGCAGGGACGCGCTGACCTGCTCCTGCATCTTGGCCTGCTCCAGCTGGCTGAGCAGCTTCGTCCGTTCCGCCACCTTCTGCTGGAGGACCATCGCGTTCTGCTCGACGGCCTTCTTCGCCTGCGCGGCGGCCTGGAGGGACTGGTCGTGGAGTCCCTTGAGGTCCTCGACGTTCTGCTCCGCGGTGACGAGCTGCGCGGCAAATGCCTCCGCGGCGTTCTCGTAGTCCGTCGCCTTCTGCGCGTCGCCGTTGAGCCGGGCCTGCTCGGACATCTGCAGTGCCTGACGGATCGACCCCTGGAGCTTCTCGATGTCCGCGAGCTGCCTGTTGAGCTTCATCTCCAGCTGCCGCTGGTTGCCGATGACGGCGGCGGCCTGCTGGGAGAGCTGCTGATGCTGGCGTTGGGCGTCGGCGATGGCCTGCTGGATCTGGACCTTCGGGTCGGCCTTCTCGTCGATCTTCGAATCGAACAACGCCATGAGGTAGCGCCATGCCTTGGTGAACGGATTGGCCATCGCTGCGTAGTGTCCTTCTGCCGATTCGGACGACGGGTCGATACCACGGTACCGAACAACGCCCTCGTGGGACCACCGGGCGGTTCCGGCGGCTGCGGGGGAACTCAGGCGGCGAGGACCGGTTCCGCGACGGTCCCGGGCGGGGAGACCTCCAGGGCGGCGCGGATGAGGATCTCACCGAGCGACACCTCGAGGGCCCCGGAGATGGAGGCGAGCAACTCGCTCGAGGCCTCCTTGCGTCCGCGCTCGATCTCCGAGAGGTACCCGGGACTCACGCGGGCGGCGTCGGCCACGTCCCGCAACGTCCGACCGGATTCGCCCCGCAGGCGACGGAGCACCGTGCCGAGGGTCTCGCGTAGGAGTGGGGGCCCGCTCCGGTGGTCCGGTCGGGGCAGCGTGGTCATCTGGATGTTCGGCATCACGGGGTACAACGCCTCATGTCCCCGATTCGTTCCCGGCACCGTCGGCAACCCGGACCAGCAGTTCCAACGCGGCGGCGCAGGCCCCTCGACGGATGGCGCCGCGGTCCCCGTCCAGGGACAGCTCGACAGACCACGGTTCGACGCCCGGCGTGCACACCCCGAGGTGGACCGTCCCCACCGCCCGCCCCTCCTGACCATCCGGTCCGGCCACGCCGGTCAGCCCCACCCCGACGTCGGCACCACATCGACGGGCCGCGCCGGCCGCGAGCGCCCGTGCCGTCTCGCCGGAGACCGCCCCGTGCCGCGCCAGCATCTCCTCGGGCACCCCGGCGAGCTCGTGCTTGAGATCGGTGGCGTAGACCACGAGGCCGCCTCGCAGCACCAGGCTCGCCCCGGGAACCTCCGCCACCGTGGCGGAGAGCAGCCCCGCGGTGAGGGATTCCGCCGTCGCCAGCGTCCACCCACGCGCCCGGAGCGCGGACACGGCCGCCACGGCCCTCGTGTCGGGGGGAGGCGAGGGGGACATCGCGGGTTCCCGGCGCCTCAGAGGCCGGACCGGGCGGCCTGCCGGGCCTTGACCAGGTAGTCGATACCCGTGTAGACGGTCAGGACGAGCGCCACCCCGATCACCGCCCACTCGATCGGCCACACCCAGTGCGGGAGCGGGAGGATGAGCATCCCCAGCCCGACCGTCTGGGTGACCGTCTTGAGCTTCCCGCCCCTGCTCGCGGCCACCACGTGGTCGACGCCGAAGAGGCGCCACAGGGTGATCCCGACCTCGCGGACGAGGATCACGATCGTCACCCACCAGAACAGCTCGCCCACCAGGGACAACGAGATCATCGCCGCGGCCATGAGCGCCTTGTCGGCGATCGGGTCGGCGATCTTGCCGAAATCGGTGACCAAGCCCAGTCTCCGGGCGAGGTACCCGTCCACGTAGTCGGTCCCCATCGCCACGAGGAACACCAGGAACGCGCCGACGCGCCACCACGCGTCCTGCGCATCGGCCACGAAGAACAGGACGAGGAAGACCGGCACGAGCACGATCCGCACCACCGTGAGGACGTTCGCGATGTTGAGGACGGGGACCTCGGTGCCGGAGCGGCCGTCTTCGGTCGTGGGAGAAGTCACCCCCTCACCTTAGCGAGACGGACGGGAATACCCTTGACCGCACAGCCCACCCGCCGATCCCAGGGAGTATCGATCCATGCCGCTCTTCGCCGTGACCTACCGCTACGACGCCTCGCAGAGCGAGGACCGCGAGGCGAACAAGCCCGCCCACCGCGAATGGCTGTCCGCGCAGGTCGAGGCGGGCACGATCCGCTCGGTCGGACCGTTCGTCGACGGATCCGGTGCGCTACTGGTCGTGGACGCCCCCGGCCCGGAGGAGGCGAGGGCCCTGATCGCCGGTGACCCGCACTGCGTGCGCGGGATGGTCTCCGAGACCACCGTCCGGGAGTGGATGCCCGTGTTCGGCGTGCTCGCCTGACCCACGGCCCCGGCCGGTGCGACCGCCGCCGTGGGTCAGCCCACGGGCGCCCCGGCCGGGCTCTCGCTCCGGTCCTCCACGTCCCCCGGATCCTGCTCCGGCGCCGTCCCGCCCTTGATCATCCAGATCACGGAGGCGAGCTCCTCCGGCTTGACCAGGACGTCGCGGGCCTTGGATCCCTCGGAGGGTCCCACGATGTCCCGCGACTCCATCAGGTCCATGAGGCGACCGGCCTTGGCGAACCCGACCCGGAGCTTGCGCTGGAGCATCGAGGTGGACCCGAATTGGCTCGAGACCACGAGCTCCACGGCGGCGAGCAGGTCGTCGAGGTCGTCGCCGATGTCGCCGTCGACGTCTTTCCTGGACTCCTCCTTCGCCGCGGTGACGGTGTCGTCGTAGTCCGGCTCCGCCTGGTTCTTGGCGTAGTCCACGACCGCGTGGATCTCCTCGTCGGTGATGAACGCGCCCTGCATGCGCACGGGCCGTGACGCGCCCATCGGGATGAAGAGCCCGTCGCCCATGCCGATGAGCTTCTCCGCGCCCGCCTGGTCGAGGATGACCCGCGAGTCGGTGAGCGACGAGGTGGCGAACGCGAGACGGGACGGGACGTTGGTCTTGATGAGGCCGGTGACCACGTCGACGGACGGGCGCTGGGTGGCCAGCACCAGGTGGATTCCGGCGGCGCGGGCCTTCTGGGTGATGCGGACGATCGCGTCCTCGATGTCGCGCGGAGCCGTCATCATGAGGTCCGCCAACTCGTCGACCACGGCCACGATGTACGGGTACGGGCGGTACACGCGCTCGCTGCCCGGAGGCGTCGTGATCACCCCCGACTTCACCCGCTCGTTGAAGTCGGTGATGTGTCGTACCCGCGTGGACTTCATGTCCTGGTAGCGCTGCTCCATCTCCTCCACGAGCCACGCCAGCGCGGCCGCCGCCTTCTTGGGCTGGGTGATGATCGGCGTGATGAGGTGCGGGATGCCCTCGTACGGGGTCAACTCGACCATCTTCGGGTCGACCAGGATCAGCCGGACCTCGTCCGGGGTCGCGCGGGTGAGCAGCGACACGAGCATGGAGTTGACGAAGCTGGACTTGCCCGAGCCGGTCGAGCCCGCGACCAGCAGGTGCGGCATCTTGGACAGGTCGGCGGTGACGAAGTCGCCCTCGATGTCCTTGCCCAGGCCGATGAGCATGGGATTCTGCTTGTTGGCGGTCTTGGGGTCGTTGAGGACGTCCGCCAGACGGACGAGTTCACGGTCGAGGTTGGGGACCTCGATGCCGACCGCCGACTTGCCGGGGATCGGGGCGAGGAGCCGCACGTTGTCGGTGGCCACCGCGTAGGCGATGTTGCGGTGCAGGGCCGTGATCTTCTCGACCTTCACGCCCGGACCGAGCTCGACCTCGTAGCGGGTCACCGTCGGGCCCCGGGTGAACCCGGTGACGGCCGCGTCGATCTTGAACTGCTCGAGGACGCCCTGGATGGCGTCGATCATCTGGTCGTTGGACTCGCTGCGCGCCTTGGGCGGGTCACCCGCGGTGAGCAGGCCCACCGGCGGCAGCGTGTACTCGACCCCGTTGAGCAGTTGCTTCTGCGAATCGAGCACCTCGGCGTCGCCGTCCGCCGCCGTGTGGGGCTGCGGGATGTCGGCCTGCGGCACCGCCGTGTCGACGGCGCGGGCAGCGGCGGCGACCGGGGTGCGGGGCGCGCGCCGGGTCCGCGCGGGGGGCTCGACGGGGACGTCCGGCGACTCGACCGGGGCGGTCGGGGGCTCGACGACGGGCTCGGCACCGGCGTCGGCCGCGGCGGGCATCTCGACGGTCCTGCCCGCGGTGGGGGTCTGCGACCACGCCGCCACGCGGCGACGCGGGCTCCGGCGGGGCGCGGGCTCCTGGGCCACCGGCGACCCGTCCCGGGCCAGCGGGTACGCGGTCGTGGCGTCCGGGTCGTCCCCGTATCCGACGCCCGGGTCGCGGGCGTAGCCGCGGTCCGCGTCACGGTCGGCGTCGGGGTCGTAGTCGTCGTGATCGACGATGTCACCCCTGCCGTCCCACCCGAAGAACCCCCGGACCATGCCCGGGATCTCGCGGGCCGGGCGACCGACCAGCACCAGGACGCCGAACGCCACCAGCAACAGCAGCAACGGCACGGCGACGAACACCGAGAGCCCCGCCTCGAGCGTGCCTCCGACGATCCGGCCGAGCACGCCGGCCCCCGAGCGGACACCCTGGGGATCCGCGGGCGATCCCGACCCCAGGTGCCACAGGCCGAGGACGCCCAGCCCCGTGATGGTCGTGCCGACGAGCCATCGGGAATGGACGTCGGGTCGCGGCTCCCTCGCCATCACGAGAACGCCCCAGCCGCCCACCAGCAACGGGAGGAGCGCACCGGGCGTGCCGACGACGGTGCGGATCCCGGTGTCGATCCACTGACCGACGGGCCCGGCGGCCCCGAACCACACGGCGCCCGCGAACACGATGGCGATGCCGACGAGAATCAGCCCGAGACCGTCTCGGCGATGCGGTGGCGCCACCTTGTCGTCGTCGCCGCCACCCAGGCCCCGGACTCCGTGGCCGACGCCCTTCGCCACGGCCGACCAGCCGCCACGCAGGCCACGACCCACCGCGCCGAACGCGCCGGAGGTGCGCTCGGGGGCCGGGGCGGCCGCGCGGGAGGTACCGCGGGTCCCCGTCCTGGGCGTCGAGACCACCGCGCCGCGACGGGAACCACCCCCACGGGACGACGGCGAGGCGGCCGCGGTCGATCGCTGCGCTCCCGACTTCGATGCCGGACGTCGGCCGCCGGGGGCACGGGGGGAGCGCGTGGTCGAACTGGATGCCATGGGCGTCACTCTATCGCCCCGGACCCCATTGGTAACAGCAGCCACACGGGTGGCGGGGGTTCAGAACCCCCGCGACACGGCCTTCACGGCGTCGATCCCCCGCTGCGCCCCCGAGATGTCCACGTCGACGGCGTCCCGCCCGAACGCCCACAGGAGCAGGTCGACCGGCGCGGCGGTGATGCCGACGACCGGGGCCAGCGCGGCCCCCGTCGACACGGTGCCGGCCCTGGTCGACCGGATCTCCGGCGGGGTCCGCAGCTCGATCCGTGCCGGGACCCGCCGGAGCGAGACCCTGCACAGGGTGGTGGCGATCGACCAGATACGGTCGAGGTCCTCGGCGTCGAAGTCCCGCGGGGTCCACCCCTCCCCCGCCCTGCGGACGTCCTCGTGGTGGACGAGGTACTCCGCGGCGTTGGCGACCCTGTCGACGTAGCGCAGCGGCGAGTACCACGGCGCGCCACCGCCGATCTTCCCGAGGAGTTCGTCCCACGGCCGTTCCGCCTCGCGGAGCCGGAGTTCCTCCATGCGTGAGGCGAGGACCGGCAGGACCACGCCGGCGGCCGCGTCGGGGCGGAACTCGCGCACCACGAGATGCGCGGCGAGGTCCCTCGTGGTCCACCCGTCGCACAGCGTCGGCGCCTCCGGCCCGGCGGCACGCATCGTCTCGACGAGAGCGGTGCGCTCCCTCCGGGCCAGAGTCGAGCGATCGCCGCTCACGCGTCTCAGCCCTCGGCGGGGACGGAGGTGATGACGGTCGGGACGATCATGGGCTTGCGACGCCACTTCTCGGCGACCCACTTGCCGACGGTGCGACGGACGGCCTGCGCGAGTCGGTACGGATCCGTCTCGCCCTCCCCTGCCAGGTCCCACAGGGCGTTCTCGACCAACTCGACGACCGGCGCGAGCGCGCCCGGCTCGTCGGTGAACCCCTTGGCGATGATCTGGGGCTTGCTCACCGGCCGACCGGTGCGGGGATCCACGACGACCGTGGCCACGATGAAGCCGTCCTCGCTCAGGGCGGTGCGGTCCGCCAGGACGGTGTCCCCGATATCGCCGGTGGACAGGCCGTCCACGTACAGGTGCCCGACGGGGATCTGGCCCACCGCGGTCGCCTTGCCGTCGACCAGATCCACGACCACACCGTTCTGCGCCAGGACCACGTTCTCCGCGGGGACGCCGGTCGCCACGGCCAACGCCCTGTTGGCACGCAGGTGACGCCACTCGCCGTGGACCGGCATGGCGTTCTTGGGGCGCACCGCGTTGTAGACGAAGAGCAGCTCGCCCGCGTCGCCGTGGCCGGAGACGTGGATGTTGGCCTCGCGACTGGTCACCACGTTCACGCCCATCTGGGACAGGCTGTTCTGCACGCTGAAGACCGGCTCCTCGTTGCCCGGGACGATCGACGAGGAGAAGAGGACGGTGTCGCCCTCGGAGAGGTTGATCTGGCGGTGTTCACGGCGGGCCATCCGGGAGAGGCCGGCCATGGACTCACCCTGGGTCCCGGTGGTCATCACGACGATCTTCTCGGACGGCAGCTTGGCAGCCGTGTCCATGTCGATGATCACGTTCTTGGGGTCGGTGAGCAGGCCCAGCTCGAGGGCGATCTCCATGTTGCGGATCATCGAGCGACCGGTGAGGGCCACCTTGCGGCCGTTCGCGGCGGCGGCCTCGAGGACGGACTGGACGCGGTAGACGTTGGAGGCGAAGCAGGCCACCACCACGAGCCTGCGGGCGTCGCTGATGAGCCGCTGCAGGGCCGGACCGACCTCGGACTCGGACCGACTGACGCCCGGCGTGGTGGCGTTGGTGGAGTCCAGCAGCAACAGGTCGATGCCCTCGTCGCCGAACCGCGCCATCTTGGCCAGGTCCGTGGGCCGCTTGTCCGTGGGCAGCTGGTCGAGCTTGATGTCGCCCGACATCATCACGGAGTTCCCGCCGGCGCGGACGACCACGCCCAGGCACTCGGGGATCGAGTGGTTGACGTCGAAGTAGCGGACCTCGAACGGTCCGAACGAGTTCACGCTCGACTCGTCGACCTCGTGGAAGACGGGCTTGATCCGGTGCTCGCGGCACTTGGCCGCCACCAGGGCCAGCGTGAACCTGGACCCGACCACCGGGATGTCCGGACGGAGCTTGAGGAGGAACGGGATCGCGCCGATGTGGTCCTCGTGGGCGTGGGTGAGGACCAACGCCTCGACCTTGGCGAGCCGGTCCTCGATGTGCCCGAAGTCCGGGAGGATGAGGTCGACGCCGGGCTCGGTGGCGCTCGGGAAGAGGACACCGCAGTCCACGATGAGCAGCTTCGAGTCGTACTCGAAGGTCATCATGTTGCGGCCGATCTCCGTGATGCCACCCAGCGCGACCAGGCGGAGCGCACCCTTGCGCGGCTTCGGCGGGCTGGGCATGCGGACGGTCATGTCCCCGCCCTGCATGGTCTTGACGCCACCGAACTCCGCCGTCGAGGTGGAGCCGGTCCCGCGTCCCCGACCACGGCCCCCGCGGCCGCCGCCCTGGTTTCCGCCACTCTGACCGCGGTTCTGGCCGCCGCCGCCCTGGTTTCCGCCGCCCTGGCTACCGCCCTGGCCTCCACCGGAGGAGGATCCCCGGCCGCGGCTGCGGGATCCACCCTTCGACGCATCCTGGTTCTGGTCCTGCTGGGCCTTCTCCTGCTGCCCCTTGTCCTGCTGGGCGCGTGACTTCTGGGGCTGCTCCTGGGCCGACCGGTCCCCGCCGCCGCTCGACGCGGGCGGGTCGGCGACGGGCGTGGGCTCGGTGAACTGCACCGCCGTGGCGGGGGCGGGCTCGCCGGAGGGGCGACCTGCCGCACGTCGGGTGCGACCGCGTCCGCGGCTGGTGGTGGGATTGTCCGTCATGTGATGACTCCTGCTCTGTGCAGCAGCGACGCCAGTGCGTCCCGCTGCTCGGTGGTGGGTGGTAACTGCGGGAGTCGCGGCACTCCGGCCGGGATCCCGAGAAGTTCGAGAGCTGCTTTGGACATCGACACGCCGCCGAGCGCCCGTTGGGCGTCGAACAGCGGGAGGAGCCCGAGGTTGATCCGTCGCGCGGTCTCGACGTCTCCGGACAGAAAGGCGTTGCGGAGTTCGACGAGCCGCCCAGCGGCGACGTGGCCGATCACGCTGACGACACCGCTCGCTCCGACGGCGAGCCAAGGAAGGTTGAGCTGGTCGTCTCCCGAGTAGTAGACGAGGTCACAGTGGGACATCACGGTGACGGCGTCGTGGAAATCGCCCTTGGCGTCCTTGACCGCCACGATGTTCGGGTGAGACGAGAGTCCGATGAGCGTGTCCGCCTGGATCGGCACCACGGACCGCGGTGGGATGTCGTAGAGCATCACCGGCCGGTCGGTGGCATCGGCGATCGCCCGGAAATGGGCGTCGAGTCCCGCCTGGGTGGGCTTGGAGTAGTACGGCGTCACCACGAGCATTCCGTGGGCACCGACCGACGCCGCCTGCCGTGCGAGGTGCACGGAATGGGCGGTGTCGTACGTCCCGACCCCGGCGACGATCGTCGCCCTGTCCCCCACCGTCGCCAGGACGGTCTCGAGGACCGCGACCTTCTCCGCATCGGTGGTGGTGGGTGACTCCCCCGTGGTCCCGGACACGACGAGACCGTCGCATCCCGTCTCCACGAGGTGTTCCGCGACACGAGCGACGGCCTTGAGGTCGACGAAACCGTCCGACCCGAAAGGGGTGACCATCGCCGTGAGCACCGTACCGAACGGAGCGGGTCGCCCGGATTCGGCGGAGGCCGTTTGGCCGACGGCCGTCGTCGGGCCCCCAGTGGTCACGTGTGTCATGGTCTCCCAGAGTACCCCCAGGGGATCGGTAGGCCCGATTCCGGCCCGGGGGTCCTCGTCATCCCTCCAGGACGTACGGGCTCACAGCGATCTCGGAACCGTCCTCGAGCGCCGCGATCTCGAAGTCGGAGAACACCGCCGGCGCGGCGTCGCGGAGCTGACGCAGGACGTCGATGGCCAGCCCGCGGATCTCCGTGTCGGCGTGTTCGGTGGCCCGCATCCCGATGAAGTGCCGCCACGACCTGTAGTTGCCCGTCACCACGATCCGCGTCTCCGTGGCGTTGGGCAGGACCGATCGCGCGGCCTGGCGGGCCTGCTTGTGTCGGAGCATGGGATTGGGGACGTCGGCGAACCTGTCCTCGAGCTTGGACAGCATCTCGGCGTAGGCGTCCCGGGACGCGTCGGTGGCCCGCCGGAAGATCTCCACCAGTTCCGGATCATCGGCGATCGCCGGCGGGGGCACGACCTTCGAGTCGTGCTCGGGGACGAAGCGCTGCGAGAGCTGACTGTAGGAGAAGTGCCGGTGACGGATGAGTTCGTGGGTGCACGACCGGGAGATCCCGGTGATGTAGAACGTCACGGTGGCGTGCTCGAACACCGACAGGTGACCCACCTCGAGGATGTGCCTGAGGTACCCGGCGTTGGTCGCGGTGCGCGGGTTGGGCTTGTCCCAGCTCTGGTAGCAGGCCCTCCCGGCGAACTCCGCCAGCGCGGATCCGCCGTCCGCGTCCGTGTCCCACCCGATCTCGTCGGGTGGGGTGAACGCGGTGTGCGCGACCATGCGGACCTGCCGCCGGACGAGCTCGGACATGATGTGTCTCCCTTGATCGCGTGAGGTTCGGCGGTTCAGCCGAGAAGATGTGCGGCGACGGTCGAGGCGACCTCGGACGCGGCGTCCAGGTCCCCCCGATCGGGCTCGCCGGTGAGCCGGACCGCGGGTGCGACCCGGCGCAGTCCCCACCCCGTCGTGATCCGTTCGACGGAGGTGACCGCCCCGGAGGTGTCGTCGTCCCCGTGCACGCAGAGCGCGTACGGGCGACCCGCGACGGCACCCTCGCAGGTGTAGTAGGTGCGGTCGAAGAAGTGCTTCAGGGCCCCGGACATGTAGCCGAAGTTGGCCGGCGTGAGCAGGACGTATCCGTCCGCCCGGAGGACGTGGTCGTCCGTCGTGGCCAGCGCCGGCACCGACTCGACCGCGACGCCCTCGAGGTCGGGGTGCGCGAGCCCGCCCTCGAGCGCCTCCAGGATGCGCCGCAGTCGCGGCGACGGCGCGTGATGGACCACCAGGACGGTGTTCACCGCGGCTCTCCGGTCGGCCGGGTCTCCGCCTCGCGCAGGGTGATGGCCACCCGCATCACTTCGCGGGCCCGGAGGCGGTCGCCCGCGTGGTCGTACGCACGGGCGAGCCGGTAGTTGGTCCGCCAGTCATCCGGGGCGGCCCGGTACTCGGCGCTGACCGCGTCGAACAGCGCGTCCGCGGCGGCGTGGTCGAGACGACCGGACGGGCGCCTGTCGAGCCCGGAGATGTCGAGTTCGATCCCCTCGGCGGACGCCGCCGCGGAGATCCGCTGCAGTTCCACACCGTTCCGCAGGATCGCCCACGTCGCCCACACACCGACGGCGGTGAGCAGGATGATGCCCACCCCGAGTCCCCGCATCGCGAGGTACTCCGAGCGGCTGATCATGGTCCACCCCAGGAAGAACAGGTAGCCGAAGGCCACCACCAACCCGACCGCGGTGAGGGCCATGACCAGGGGTTTGACGACTCTGTCCACGCCGGCTGCCTACAGATCCATGAAGGCGTCGAGCCCCACGGTCAGGCCGGGGGCGCCCGCGATCGAGCGGATCCCCAGGAGGACCCCCGGGGCGAACGAGGTCCTGTCGAGCGAATCGTGGCGGATGGTCAGGGTCTCCCCCTGGGTCCCCAGGAGGACCTCTTGGTGGGCGACCAGACCGGTCAACCGGACCGAGTGGACCCGCACCCCGTCGACCTCGGCACCGCGTGCGCCGTCCAGCTCGGTGGTGGTGGCGTCGGGAGCGGGGCCGAGCCCGGCCTCGGCGCGGGCGGCACCCATCATCTCGGCCGTCCGGTACGCGGTGCCCGAGGGGGCGTCGGCCTTGTTGGGGTGGTGCAGCTCGATGATCTCCGCCGACGGGAAGTACCTCGCCGCCTGGACGGCGAAGCGCATCATGAGGATCGCGCCGATGGCGAAGTTGGGGGCCACCAGCACCCCGGTGCCGGGGCTGGAGGCGAGCCACCGCCGCAGCCGGTCCAGGCGCTCGTCGGTGAAGCCGGTCGTCCCCACCACCGCGTGGATGCCGTGCGAGATGCAGAACTCCAGGTTCTCCATCACCACGTCGGGGTGGGTGAAATCGACGACCACCTCGGCGCCGGAGTCGACGAGCGCCTGCAGGCTGTCCCCCTGGTCCACCTCGGCGACGAGATCCATGTCGTCCGCAGCCCGGACGGCCTCGCAGATCGCCGTTCCCACCTTGCCGCGTGCACCCAGCACCCCGACCTTCGTCACCGTCATCGTCTCCTCCATGGTCGTCAAGCCGGTCACCAGCCTATCCGCCGACGGCGGCGAGCAATCCAGCCGCGCCGCCGTGGTCGTCGGGCATGCCCGGACCGACCGCCGCCAGACACCAGGGCGCGGGCTCGCCGAGCCAGTACGCCGCCACGTGGTCCCGCGACACGGCCCGGAGCCTGCCCAGCGACTCCTCCACGGTCACCACCGTGTCCCGGTCCAGGAGATGGCGGCCGATCCGGGTCATCCGCGACAGCGGGTCGTCCAACCCGAGCCTGATGGATCCGGTGAGATGCCCGACCGCCCGCTCGATCTCGTCGGTCCCGGGAGGGGCGGGGACCATCCCGGCCACCACATCGGCCACCGCCCCGCACAGTGCGTCGAAGCGTCCGACCGGGCTGCCCGCCACGACCGAGACCAGTCCGGTCGACCCGAACTGGTCCAGCGACGAATAGACGGTGTACGCGAGCCCCAGCTCCTCCCGCACACGCTGGAAGAGCCGCGAGCTCAGGCCCCCTCCCAGGACCGCGGTCGCGACCTGCGCGGCGGCGCGGTCGGGATGGTCGCGGGCCGGGGTCCTGCGGGCCAGGGCCAGGAGGACCTGTTCGGCGTCCTCGTCCTCCCCCACCAAGACCGACGACGACGCCCACCCCTGGAGCCCGACCGTCCGGACCGACCCCTCCGGCGCGGGGACCCCGTCGGCGAGGACGGCGGCCAGCGGACCCCCGGCGATGCGCCTGACCAGGTCATCGTGATCGATCCGGCCGGCCGCGGCCACCACCACGTCGCCGGCCCGCAGCACCCTCCGGTGGAAGGCCCGCAGCGTGTCGGCATCCAGTGACCGCACCGACTCCTCGGTTCCGATGATCGGCCGGGCGAGCGGGTCACCCCCGAGCACGGCACCGGTGACGAGCTCGCAGGCCAGGTCCTCCGGATCGTCACCGCGGCCGGCGAGTTCGTCGAGCACCACCTCGCGCTCGATCTCCACGTCCTCCGGCTCGCACGATCCGTTCGCGACCACGTCCACCAGGACGTCGACAGCCGTCCCGAGCCCCTCCGCCGGAACGTGGACGTGGTAGCAGGTGTGCTCGCGACCCGTGTAGGCGTTGAGGTCACCGCCCAACAGGTCGATCCGCTCGGACACCTCCCGCCCCGTCGCCGTGGTGGTCCGCTTGAACAGGACGTGCTCGAGGAAGTGGGCGGCACCGTGCTCGTCGGGCGCCTCGTCTGCGGAACCGGCCGCGATCCAGATCCCGACGGCGGCGGTGTGGCACCACGGAAGACTCTCCGTCACCACCCGCAACCCGGGGATCGACCGGTCCACACGGATCGTCGAACTCACGTCGCGAACTCCCTTCGAGCGATACGAGGCACGCACCCCGGGTGCGGGGTGCGTGCCTCGTGGGGTGCCGGGAGCCGTCGCGGCCCCCGGCGGTGGATCAGTTGTCGTCGTTCCCGGCGTCGGCGGCCGGCTCCGCAGCGGCCGACTCGTCGCCGACCGGGATGAGGCTGATCTTGCCGCGGTTGTCGATATCCGCGATCTCGACCTGCATCTTGTCGCCGACGTTGACCACGTCCTCGACCTTGCCGACCCGCTTGCCCTGGCCCAGCTTGGAGATGTGGACCAGGCCGTCACGGCCCGGGAGCAGGGAGAGGAACGCGCCGAACGGGGCGGTCTTGACGACGGTGCCGAGGAAGCGCTCGCCGACCTTGGGCAGCTGCGGGTTGGCGATCGCGTTGATCTTGTCGATCGCGGCCTGGGCGGAGTCGCCGTCGGTGGCACCGATGTACACGGTGCCGTCGTCCTCGATCGACACGGAGGCGCCCGTCTCCTCCGTGATCGAGTTGATCATCTTGCCCTTGGGCCCGATCACCTCTCCGATCTTGTCGACCGGCACCTTGATCGCGATGATGCGCGGCGCAAACGGGCTCAGCTCGTCCGGCTCGTCGATCGCCTCGGCCATCACGTCCAGGATGGTCAGCCGGGCCTCGCGGGCCTGGGTCAGCGCCCCGGCCAGGACCTCGGACGGGATCCCGTCGAGCTTGGTGTCCAGCTGGAGGGCGGTGACGAACATGCCCGTGCCGGCGACCTTGAAGTCCA
>DIAZ01000164.1:52176-52644 GCA_002415925.1 Dietzia sp. UBA5065
ACCTTGAAGTCCATGTCGCCGAACGCGTCCTCGGCGCCGAGGATGTCGGTGAGGGCCACGTAGCGGGTCTCGCCGTCGACCTCGTCGGAGACCAGGCCCATCGCGATGCCCGCGACGGGGGCCTTGAGGGGCACGCCGGCGTTGAGCAGTGACAGGGTGGAGGCGCAGACCGACCCCATGGAGGTCGAGCCGTTGGAGCTGAGGGCCTCGGAGACCTGCCGGATGGCGTAGGGGAACTCCTCGACGCTCGGCAGGACCGGCATGAGCGCCCGCTCCGCGAGCGCACCGTGACCGATCTCGCGACGCTTCGGAGAGCCCACCCGACCGGTCTCGCCGGTGGAGTACGGCGGGAAGTTGTAGTGGTGCATGTAGCGCTTGCTGGTCTCCGGACCGAGCGAGTCGATCTGCTGGGCCATCTTCACCATGTCGAGCGTGGTGACGCCGAGGATCTGGGTCTCGCCACGCTCG
>DIAZ01000025.1 GCA_002415925.1 Dietzia sp. UBA5065
GGAGCAACCCCCCGTGACGGAGGGTGCTGGTTACAGTAGGCGGGTGACCACCCCGACGCCCCCGCCAACGGGGCGGCGCCTGCCCTCGGTCGAGGAGCGGTGCGCCGGTGGCGTGGTCATCGACGTCCACGAGGGACGGGCCCGGATCGCCGTCATCGCCCGCCGCAACCGCGCCGGCCGCATCGAATGGTGCCTCCCCAAGGGCCACATCGAGCCCGGCGAGACCCTCGTCCAGACCGCCGCCCGAGAGGTCGCGGAAGAGACCGGCATCACCGCCGAGGTCCTCACCGAGCTCGGCACCGTCGACTACTGGTTCGTCGCCGACGACCGTCGCATCCACAAGGTCGTCCACCACTACCTCCTCCAGGCCACCGGCGGCGCGCTGGGCACCGAGAACGACCCCGACGGCGAGGCCATCGACGTCGCCTGGTTCCCCCTCAACGAGGTCGCCAACCACCTCACCTTCCCCAACGAACGGCGGATCGCTCAGGCGGCGTGGGAGCGCCTGGCGGGCACCGCGTGAGCGCTGGCCGGCGCCGGCGCAGGCCCCTGCTCGCGGGCCTTCTGCTCGCCTCGGCGACGCTGCTCACCTCCGTGGGCGTGCTGGCCGCTCCTTCCGGTATGCCGGCCGCCGCGGCCGAGACCTCCGACGTCCACGTGGAGCTTGGCACCGTCGACCCGGCGGTGCCGACGCCCGGCCAGACCGTGACAGTCAGTCTTCGCGTGGTCGCCGGCGCCTCGGGTCTGGCGGCCGGCCGGGTCGACCTCGTCCGCGCCGACCAGAGCCTGATCTCCCGCAGCGACGTCGCCCGCTGGGCCGACGGCACCACCGCGCCTTCGGGCAAAGTCGTGGCGAGCTTCCCGCTCCCCGCCGCCGCGCCGAACGGCACGGTCCCGGTCCGCCTCACCGTCCCGGCCAGCCAGCTCGGCGCGACCCGCGCCTTCCAGACCGTGCCCCTGGCCGTGGTCGTCCGCGACGTCGCCGGCCAGCCGGTCTCGAGCCTGCACACCTTCGTCCCGGTCTTCACCCGCAAGGAGTTCGAGCCGGTCACGCTGACCTGGCTCCTGCCGGTGACCGCGCCCGCCGATCCGGACCTGTTCTCGGACAAGGCCCGAGTGCGGCAGGCCGCCTGGGAGTCGGCCATCGGCCCCGGCAGCCCCTTAGACGCGCTCGTCGCCGCGGCGCAGGGTCATCAGGTCACCTGGGTGCTCGACCCCGCCATCGTCCGCCCGGTGCCCACGCTCCTCGCCGACGGCACCGGCCCGGCCCCCGGCGCCACGACTCCGCCGCAAGATGGCGCCGACAGCACCGACCCCGTCGTCGTCCTGGCGGCCGGTTTCGCGGCCCGGCTCGCCGCTGCCTCCCCCGCCATCTGGTCCCTTCCGTATGCCGATCCGGACCTCGCTGCCCTAGGGGCCTCGGGCGGCGGGGCCGGCCTGTCGGCATACCTGAAGTCCTTGGTGGGACGTTCCTGGGCGACACCGCAGCGGACGGTGACAACCGCGTGGCCGGTCGACGGCACGCTGCGCGCCGCCGGACGGGTCGGGCTGCTCAGCACGGGGTACCCCAGCCCCGGCCCGGACGTCACCTTGGTGGCGGCGTCGACCCTGGCCGGGCGCAGCGGCTACACGGTCACCGCGCCCGGGCGGAGCGGAACCGGGCTGGTCACCGTCGCCTACGACGACACCCTCGGCGCGGTGCTGAGCGGCGCGACGACCTCGGAGCGCGCCGCCCTGGCCACCCAGCGGATCCTCGCCGAGACCCTGGCCATCGTCGACGAACAGGCCGGCACCGCCCGCTCCTTCGCGATCCTGCCCGCCCGGGGGTTTGCGCCGGACCCGCAGGGCCTGAACCGGCTGCTCACGGCGGTGTCCAGCGCGCCCTGGGTCACCGTCGGCTCAGGCGACGCCCTGCTCGCCGCCGCGACCGCCGCGCCGAAGTCAACGGCCGCGACCGCCGGAGCTCCCTCGGGTAGCCCCGGCGTCGCCCCCGCGGCGGCGCTCACCACGAGCTCGCTGGCGGCGGTGCTGCGTAGCGCCCCGGACGTCGACCGGCTCGCGCCGGTGCTCGGGGCGGACAAGGCGGCGGCCACAGAGCTCGCCGCCCGGTGGCACGACCGCCTCGACCAGGCCCTGTCGGCGAGATGGCGCGGGTCCAGCGCCTACGCGGCATACCTCACGGCGACCCTCGCGACGGTGACCACCGTGACCACCGGGGTCCGGGTCCTGCCCGGAACGCTGAACTTCCTCGCCGAGCAGGGCGCCGTGCAGATCGTCGTCGTCAACGACCTTGACGCCGAGATTCGCGGGCTCTCGCTGGTCCTCCAGCCGCAGAACGCCCGGGTGGTCGTCCTCGACGCCCCGGTGCCGCTCACCGTGGGGGCGCACAGCAAGGCGACCGTCCGCGTCGAGGTCCGGGCGCTGGCCGCGGGTCCGGTGCCGATGACCGCCTCGCTCCGGGCACCCGACGGCTCGACGGTGGGGACCTCCGCCGAGATCCTGCTGCGGGCGAACCCGCCTGCGGGGTGGTGGGGTTGGGCCTTCGCCGGGCTCAACGGGGTGCTCTTCGTCGTCGGCCTGGTCCGCAGCCTGCGCCGCAAGCGGAGCGGAGTGGCAGCAGGCGCTGCCGGGTGAGAGCTCGGTCCGCGCCATAGGATGGCGGGAAACCGACGTGAGGGGACGAGACGTGCACGGTGTGGGCCCGGGCTCGCTGCTCGGCGGGCGCTATGTCGCCCACCGACGACTGAGCGTCGATGGCCGGTCCGAGCGATGGAGCGCCACGGACACCGTCCTCGAGAGGGAGGTCGCCCTCGTCTGCCTTCCGGCCAGCCTGCCCCAGGCCCCCGCCGTGCTCGACGCCGCACGCCGCGCCTCGGCGCTTGAGGACCCCCGCCTGGTCGGCATCCTCGACGTCGGGGCCGATGGTGGGCTGCGATATGTCGTCGAGCAGTCCGGGGACGGCATCCCCTTGGCCGACCTGCTCACCGAGGGCGCCCTGCCCGCGGACGAGGTCCGCCGGATCGTCGGCGAGGTGTCCGTCGTCCTCGAACGAGCCCGTCTGCTCGGCCTGCACCACCAGGTGCTCACGCCCCGCAACGTGCTGCGTAGCCCCGCCGGCCGGGTCACGGTCCGGGGGCTGGCCATCGAGGCAGCGCTGTTCGAGCTCGAGGAGCCGGACTCCGCGCTCGCCTCACGTCGCGATGCCGAGGCTCTGGTGGCTCTCGCGTATGCCGCCCTCACCACCCGATGGCCGATCCGCACTCCGTTCGGCTACCCCGAGCCCGGGCTAGACCCGGCCCCCCGGATCGTCGGCGGGGTCGCCGCGCCCTCGGAGCTGGCCGCCGGGGTGCCCGCGGACCTCGACCTCATCGCCCGGCTCACCCTGCGCGAGGGCGCCGGCCCCACGACGCCCGGAGACCTGGCCAACCAGATCGCCCCGTGGCCCGAGCAGCCGGTCGACCTGGTCCACTCCCCGCGCCCGAGACCCCGCTTCGGGATGTCTCCGCCGACGGT
>DIAZ01000014.1:0-18145 GCA_002415925.1 Dietzia sp. UBA5065
AGATGTGTATAAGAGACAGTGGTGGATGACCTCGCGGTTGATGTGCAGGACGAGCGCGGCCATCGGGTACTCGGCCCAGTGCCCCTCGGACTCGCCCACGGGCCGGGCGAGCCCGTCCGGGTCGAGCTGCCGCACACCGTCCATCCATCCGGCGTAGGTCCGGTCCAGCTGGGCGAGTCCGCCGGCGGCGTCCCCGGCGTAGCGGTGGGTCATGTAGTCGTGGGGTGGCCCGCCGAAGTGGGAGTGCCACCGGGCGCCCAACACCCCGACGACGAGGTGGCCGATCCGCCACGCGATGGTCGTCAACGGGGCGGGCCGGGGTTCGGGGTGGGCGAAGTCGATCGTGACGTCGCCGACCCCGCCCTGCACCCCGGCCCGGCCGGTGCCCCGCGGTCGCACGTCCCAGGTCCGTTCGTCGGGGGCGGGGGAGAAGTGGTACTCGTCGTCCGTCAGTCCCTCCAGTCGCGGGCGGAGGTGGCCGTTCCAGTGGAAGTCGAGCTGCTCGACGAGCTGGTGGGTCCAGTCGATGGTCACGGGGTCTCCGATCGGTGTCGCGGTGGGCCGTCCACCACAGCGTCGCAGCCATTCAGGACGGAATCCGTCCTCTGTCGGTGCGAGACTGGCGGCATGGCCGAGGACCGGACGCCCACCACCCAGCGCGTGCTGGGGTTGCTCGATCTCCTGCAGCGACGCGCCGTGTGGTCCGGGCCCGAGCTCGCGGCGGAGTTAGGGGTCACCACCCGCTCGGTGCGCCGGGACGTCGATCGGCTGCGCGACCTGGGGTACCCCGTCGAGTCCGAGCGCGGGGCCGGGGGCGGCTACCGGCTGGGGGCGGGCCGCCGGCTGCCGCCGCTGCTGCTGGACGACCGCGAGGCCGTCGCCGTGGCGATCGCGCTCCGCCTGGCCGCCGGGGGAGCGGTGGCCGGCGTCGGCGAGCACGCGCTCAGGGCACTGACCAAGCTCGACCAGGTCATGCCGGGCAGGCTCCGCGAGAGGGTCGCGGACGTCACCGAGTCGATGGTGGCCGTCCCCGGCGACGACGCCCGGGTCCAACCGGAGATGCTGATCGAGCTGGGACACGCTGTGCGAGGGACCGAGCAGGTACGGCTGGACTACCGGGACCGCGCCGGACAGGACACCGAGCGCCGGGTCGAGCCGTACCGGATCGTCGTCCTGGGCCGCCGCTGGTACCTGCTGGCCTACGACCCCGAGCGGGCCGACTGGCGGACCTTCCGCCTGGACCGCATCCGGGCCGTCCATCGCAGCCGCTGGCGCTTCACCCCCCGCCCGGACGTGCCCGACCCGGCCACGCACGTCCAGCGCGCGGTGGCCGCCGCCCCCTACCGGCACCGGGCCAGAGTCGTGGTCCACGCGACCGCCGACGAGGTCCTCGAGCGCTTCCCGCCCGGCTTCGGCACCCTCACCGCGCTGCGACCGGTCGACCACCCCGAGGGGCCCGCCTGCCGGTTGGAGACCGGGGCCGCCGACCTCGACGAGCTGGCCTGGTACCTCGCGCGGCTCCCGGGCCCGTTCGTCGTGGAGTCGCCGGACGGGCTGCGCGCCGCGCTCGCGGACATGGCTGGGCGGTTGACGCTCGCGGCCGGCGCGGCGACCCCGCGGGATTAGGCTGGAGGCGATGAACCCCGGACGCAGCACCCCGAGCAGCAACCCGAGCACCGCGCAGGCGCGCGTCCTGGTCGACGAACTGATCCGGCACGGGATCACCGACGCGGTCCTCTGCCCGGGCTCGCGCAGCGCCCCGCTCGCGCTGGCACTGGCGGCCGCCGAGCGGACCGGGCGGATGCGGCTGCACGTGCGGATCGACGAGCGGGGCGCCGCGTTCACGGCCCTCGGGTTGGCGCTGGGGTCCCGGCGGCCGGTCCCCGTCGTCGTCACCTCGGGCACGGCCGTGGCCAACCTCCATCCCGCGATGGTCGAGGCCGCCCACTCCGGCGTGCCGATCCTGGCCCTGACCGCCAACCGCCCGCCCGAGCTGCGCGGCACCGGCGCCAACCAGACCATCGACCAGGTGGGGCTGTTCGGCCCGCACGCCCGCGCGGTGATCGAGGTGGGCGCGGCCGGCGACCCGGTGACCGAGCACCGGCACTGGCGGTCGGCGATCGGCCGCGCGATCCTCACCGCCACCGCCCCGGCCCACCCCGGCCCGGTGCAGGTCGACATCGCCTTCCGCGAGCCGCTGGTGCCGGGCGAGGGCGACGAGGAGTTCGTGGTGGGGCCCCGGCACGCCGGGGACGACGACGAGGGGTCGCCCGGCGACGGTCCCCGCGGACTCCCGGAGGGGCGTCCCGGCGGCCGCCCGTGGGTCCAGCGCGCCGGGGCGGGCGTCGACTCCGAGCCCGCCCACTCCGCCGTGGCCGTGGACCTCACCCGCCCGACGCTGGTCGTCTCGGGCGTGGGGGCCCGGCCCGTGGCGGGTCTCGTGGGGGTGCCGACCGTCGCCGAACCCGGGGCCCCGGTCCCGCTGCACCCGGTCCACCCGCTGGCCCTGCCGGCCCTGCACCCCGAGCAGGTGATCGTCACCGGGCGGCCCACGCTGCACCGCGCGGTCACCCGGCTGCTGGCCGACCCGGACGTCGACCTGGTGATCCTCGACGCGGGCCCCAACGCCCCCAACCCCACGGGCAGCGCGGCCGAGCTCGCCGACTCCGTCCTCACCGGGTGGGGCGTCGACGCGGAGTGGACCGCCCTCACGGCCGGTGCCGACGCCCGCGCCCGCGCCGCGGTGGACCGGGTGTTGGACCGCCACCTGGAGTCCAAGACGCCCACGGGCCTGCACGTGGCGCGGGCCGTCGCGCGCGGGGTGCGGGGCGGCGACACGCTGGTGGTGGGCGCCTCCAACGCGGTCCGCGACCTGTCCCTCGTGGGGCCGCTGGACCCGGACGTGTCCGTCCACGCCAACCGGGGCGCCTCGGGCATCGACGGCACGGTGTCCACCGCGATCGGGGTCGCCCTGTCCGCGCCGGGCCGCACCGTCGCGCTGCTCGGCGACCTCACCTTCCTCCACGACCTCTCCGGGCTCCTGCTGGGGCCCCGGGAGGCGCACCCCGACGACCTCACGATCGTGGTGGCGGACGACGACGGCGGCGGCATCTTCTCCCTCCTCGAGCAGGGCGATCCGCGACTGGCCACCGACTTCGAGCGGGTCTTCGGCACCCCGCACGGCGCGGACCTGCGGGCCCTCTGCGCGGGCTTCGGGGTGCCCTTCACCGACACCGACCCCGCCGGGCTCGAGGTGCTCCTCGCCGAGACCGCGCCCCGGGTCGAGCACCGGCACATCGTGCCCGCCGGGCTGCGGGTCGTGCGGGTGGCCACCAGCCGCGTGGGCCTGCGGGACCTGCACGCCACGCTCCGCGCCGAGGCGCTGCGGACGGACGCGCCGGGGTCCGGCGCCGCCGGGGACGGCAGGTGACCGTGACGATGACCGGGCGGCAGGCCCGCCGCGCGGCACTGACCCGGCGGATCGTGCGGGTCGTGGCCGTGCTCGTGGCCGCGTTCTCCCTGCTGACCGCCGGCCTCATCCTGATGGCGTGCATCGTCAACGACCTGCGGATCGACCAGGACCTGGGCAGCGCGACCGCCACCGTCACCGAGGTCACCGCCCGCCGCTCCGCCGTCGAGTTCGACGCCGGCGGACGGCAGGTCAGGCCTGTGACCGGCGTGCTCTACCCGACCGGGCTCGTCGAGGGGCAGCGGGTGCAGGTGGAGTTCCGCCGCGCCAACCCCGACCTCGTCCGCGTCTCGGGCCGAAGCTGGACCGTCGCCGTCCTGCCCGCCCTGAGCGTGCCCGCGATCGCCGTCCCCCTGTCCGCGCTGGCCTACGCCGCCGCGTCACCGAGGGTTCACCGCCCGGCCCCACGAATTCCCCGCACCGACCCCCGGTGATCACCGGGCCGTCGCCGGGCCCGGACACAGTGGGGGCGTGCGCGTAGCCATCGTCACCGAATCGTTCCTGCCGAACGTCAACGGCGTCACCAACTCCGTCCTGCGGATCCTCGAGTACGCCCGGCGCCACGGGCACGACTGCCTGGTGGTGGCCCCGTCCGGGACCGTCGGGTTCTGGCACGGCGCCGCAGACGCGGTCCGCGCCCACCCGCTGATCAGCGCCATGGCGCCCCTGCTCGGCGGCCCGGATTCGGGGGCTCGCGACCCCGACCACCACCTCGGCTACCCCGTCCACCGCGTCACCGCCGTCAGGGTGCCCGTGGTGTCCTCGCTGCCGCTGTGCGCGCCCAGCCCGAGCGTCTACAACGCCCTGCGGGACTTCGGGCCCGACGTGGTGCACCTGGCCTCGCCGTTCGTCCTCGGCGCCGCCGGGGCCGCCGCCGCCCGCGCCCTGGACGTCCCCTGCGTGGCGGTCTACCAGACCGATGTGGCCGGGTTCGCGAGCTCGTACGGGGTCGGGGTCATGGCGGACGCCGCCCGGGCCTGGACCCGGGCGATCCACACCACGTGCGACCGCACCCTCGCGCCGTCCTCCGCCGCGATGGCGGATCTGGCGGGTCACGGCATCCCGCGCCTGTACCGGTGGGGCCGGGGCGTCGACTCCGTGCAGTTCTCCCCGTCCCGCCGCAGCGGGGCCCTGCACCGGCTGTGGTCCCCGGAGGGGCGGCCCGTCGTGGGCTTCGTCGGCCGCCTGGCCCCGGAGAAACACGTCGAGCGACTCCAGCCCCTGGCCGACAGGTCGGGCCCGGACGGGGACCTGACCCTCGTCGTCGTCGGCGACGGCCCCGACCGCCCCGCCCTCCAGGCCGCCATGCCCCACGCGATCTTCACCGGCGAGCTCCACGGCGAGCAGCTCGGGCAGGCGTACGCCACGCTCGACGTGTTCTGCCACGCCGGGGAGTTCGAGACGTTCTGCCAGGCGATCCAGGAGGCGCAGGCCTCGGGCGTGCCCGTGGTGGGGCCCGACCGGGGCGGCCCGCGCGACCTCGTCCAGGCCGGCGTCAACGGGTACCTGCTCGACCCGCAGCGGTACGCCGCGGAGATCTCCCGGACCGTCGACCTGGTGCTGGCCGACCACGCGCGACTGGCCGCGGCCGCCCGCGCGACCGTCGAGGGCCGCACCTGGGACGCCGTCTGCGGTCAGTTGTTCGACCACTACGGCGCCGCGGGCGCCCGCTCGGCACCCGGCCGGGTCGGCCTCGGGCGGGCCTCGCGGGTGGTGGCCTGAGCGCCCGCCCCGGCCGGTGGGGGTCCGCGGCCCGGTGGCGGGGTAGCGTCGACCCCGTGTCCCGTGCCGATCTCGACAAGCAGCCCCGCGACGTCGCGTCGATGTTCGACGGCGTGGCCAAGCGCTACGACCTGACCAACACCATCCTCTCCGGGGGCATGGATCACGTGTGGCGCCGCCGTGCGCGGTCCCTGCTCGCGCCCCGGCCGGGGGAGCGGATCCTCGACCTGGCCGCCGGCACCGCGGTGTCGACCGTGGAGCTGGGCAAGTCCGGTGCGTGGTGCGTGGCCGCGGACTTCTCGCTGGGCATGCTGCGCGCCGGTGCCGGCCGCGACGTGCCCAAGGTCGCCGGCGACGCCATGAGGCTGCCGTTCGCGGACGAGTCCTTCGACGCCGCGACCATCAGCTTCGGCCTGCGCAACGTGCAGGACACCGCCGCGGGCCTGCGCGAGATGGCGAGGGTGGTCAAGCCCGGCGGGCGGCTGGCCGTGGTGGAGTTCTCGACCCCCGTGTTCCCGCCGTTCCGTGCCGTGTACATGAACTACCTCATGCGGGCGCTGCCGAAGATCGCCACGAGCGTGTCCTCGAATCCCGACGCGTACGTCTACCTGGCGGAGTCGATCCGCGACTGGCCGGACCAGGAGACTCTCCGCTCCCTCGTGGAGGCCAACGGCTGGGAGCGCTGCAGCGTCACCAATCTCACCGGCGGGATCGCCGCTATCCACCTGGCCCGCCGCCCCGCCTGAGCCCCCGCCCCCGGGTGCGCTGCATGTTTGCCCACCTCCCCGCCCCGCCCCGCCCCAGCCCCCGGTTGCGCTGCGTGTTTGCCCGGTTTGGGGCGGCTTGCGCTGGGGGTGTGGTCCATTCGGGCAGCGCTGGGCAGAGAGGCAGCGTAGGCCGGGGCGGGCTGGGTGGAGTGGGGTTGGCTGCGCTGCGTCTCGGCCCGCCCAGCCCCCCTGGCTGCGCTGCGCCTTTGCCCACCGCCCCGCCCCGCCCCCCTGGTGCGCTGCGTGTTTGCCCGGTTTGGGGCGGCTTGCGCTGGGGGTGTGGTCCATTCGGGCAGCGCCGGGCAGAGAGGCAGCGTAGGCCGGGGCGGGCTGGGTGGAGTGGGGCTGGGTGCGCTGCGCCTTCGCCCACCGCCCCACCCAGCCCCCCTGGGTGCGCTGCGCCTTTGCCCACCGCCCAGCCCAGCCCCGGCGGGTGCGCTGCGTGTTTGCCCGGTTTGGGGCGGCTTGCGCTGCGGGTGTGGTCCATTCGGGCAGCGCTGGGCAGAGAGGCGGCGTAAGCCGGGGCGGTTGGCGGGCAGAGAGGCAGCGTAAGCCGGGCCGGGTGGCGGGCATAGGGGCAGCGTAAGCCGGGCGGGCCGGGCCGGCCGGGTGGCGGGCAGAGGGGCAGCGTGAGTCGGGGGCGGGGCGGGTTGATCAGTCGGCGAACAGCGGGCGGCGGTCGAGGCGGCGGGCGATCGACCCGGCAGCGCGCCAGCCCCGGGCCACCACGTCGCGGTCCGAATCCGCCACCGTGTTGGACATGCAGCGCACCGCCGCGGTCATCAGCGCCTGCGAGCGCATCCCGACCGGCCCGGCCAGCGGCAGGAACTGCGGCAGGGTGAGCAGGCGGGCGGCGTCCCGCGCGATCGCGAAGGAGCGGCCGTACGTGCTCCGCAGCAACTCAGGCCAGGCCCGGGTCAGGTCCCGGCCGGCGCGGCCCGAACCGGCAACCGCTCCCGAGCAGATGAGTTCGGCCAGCAACCGGCCGCCCTCGAGCGCGTAGTCGATGCCCTCGCCGTTGAGCGGGTTCACGCAGGCGGCGGCGTCGCCGACCGCAGCCCAGTTCGGCCCGGCCACCCCGGAGACCGCCCCGCCCATCGGCAGCAACGCCGAGGTCACCGAGCGGGGCTCCCCATCCAGCGCCCAGTCGGCGCGGACACTACGGGCGTAGTGATGTAGGAGGTCCTTGACCGCGACGCCCGCCGGCCGGGACGAGGTCGCGAGGGCGCCCACCCCGAGGTTGACCTCGCCGTCACCGAGCGGGAACACCCACCCGTACCCGGGCTGGATGGCCCCGGCCTCGTCGCGCAGTTCGAGATCGGACCCGATCCACGGATGATCATGCCTGCCGGAGCGGACGTACGAGCGCGCCGCCACGGCATACACCGTGTCGCGATGCCACGTCCGACCGAGCATCCGGCCGACGGGCGAGCGGACGCCGTCGGCCAGCACGAGCGTCCGGCACGCGATGCGATCGTCGCCGGCCCGGACTGCGGTCACCTCGCCGTCGTCGCCCCTCTCCACGCCGGTCACCCGCACGCCGTCGACCACCAGGGCGCCCGCGTCGACCGCCGTCTGCCGCAGCCGGTCGTCGAACACCGTGCGCCGCACCGCCGAGCCGACCCCGCCGTGCTCGCCGGCCGGCCAGGGCACGCGCCGGGAGCGGCCGAAGCCCCGCAGTTCGAGGCCCTCGATGGTGATCCGGTCCCGAGCCCACGAACCCAGGCCCAGCCGGTCCACCTCGAGCATCGCCCGCGGCGTGAGGCCGTCGCCGCAGGTCTTGTCCCGTGGGAAGGTCGCGGCGTCGAGCACCGTGACCTCGCGCCCGGCGCGGGCCAGCCACGTGGCGGTGGCGGAACCGGCAGGGCCGCAGCCCACCACGAGGACGTCGGTCGAGGCGGGAAGGGGCGGCCGTGACTCCATGCGCACCATGGTGGCAGGTCGGTGCCCGCCGGGGTCGGCGGCACCTCGGTCGGGGTGGGGTTCCGCAGCCCGTGGCCGGGGACCGTAGTCTGTCGTGAGGGTCGGTCGGAGCCGGCCCGCACGAGGCGACGAGGACGAGTGGGGATGTCGAGCGATTCTGTGACGACCGGCACCGCGGAGACGGCGCCCGGCCACGTGGTGGCGGGCGTGGACGTCGGCGACGCCGACCTCGCGGCTCTGCTGAGGGACCGGCTCGTCGAGGTCGAGGAGCTCCTGGTGGGCAGGCTCGAGACCGGCGAGGACTTCCTCTCCGAGGTGGCCCTGCACCTGGTCACCGCCGGCGGCAAGCGCTTCCGGCCCGTGATGACGCTCCTCGCGGGCGAGCTGGGCCCCGAGCCCGACCGCGAGCGACTGGTCAAGGCCGCCGTGGTGTGCGAGATGATCCACCTGGCGACGCTGTACCACGACGACGTGATGGACGAGGCGAGCATGCGCCGCGGCGTCGAGTCCGCCAACAGCCGCTGGGACAACTCCACCGCGATCCTCGCCGGCGACTTCCTGTTCGCCCACTCCTCCATGCTGCTGGCGGACCTCGGGCCGGCCGCCGTCCAGCTCATCGCGCAGACGTTCGCCGAGCTGGTGACGGGGCAGATGCGGGAGACCGTCGGGCTTGGGGAGGGCGACGCAGACGAGGCGAGTCACTACCTGCGGGTGATCTGGGAGAAGACCGGGTCGCTCATCGCGGCTGCCGCCCAGTTCGGTGGCGAGTACTCGGGCGCGGACGCCGAGCAGATCGGGCACCTGCGCCGGTTGGGGGACGCGGTGGGGATCGCGTTCCAGATCGCCGACGACATCATCGACATCGCCTCGCCGTCCGAGGACTCGGGCAAGACGCCCGGCACGGACCTGCGCGAGGGTGTGCACACGCTGCCCATGATCTACGCGCTCGAGCCCGGTTCCGCCGACGGCGGCAGGCTGCGGGAGCTGCTGGGCCGGCCCCTGGACGACGACGCCGAGGTGGCCGAGGCGCTGGAGTTGCTCCGCGGTTCGGACGGCATGCGTCGCGCCCGGGCCACGCTCGAGCAGTACGTGTCCGACGCCATGACCGAGCTCGACGCGTTGCCGGCCGGCCCCGCCAACGAGGCGCTGCGCCGGCTGGTGCGTTTCACGGTCGATCGCGTCAGCTGACGGGCCCCGGCGTGACTGCCGAGTGAGGCTGACGGGCGTCGGCGTGACTGCCGATAGCGTCAGCCGGCGCGGCCGACGGCGTCGCGGGGCGATCGGGTGGCAGCTCCCGTGGGTTTGGTAGCACCCAGCGTGCCCTGACCGCCGATCGAGCCCCGTGGCTGCGACAAGAATCGCCGTGTGTGCGACCAAACCCTCCGCTTGACCGGCAGGGGCGGGGTGGGGCGGAAATCAGCAGAACTCAGCCTGGATCAGCGGGGATGGATTTTAACTGTGGAGGCGTCCACGAGGAGGGTCACGGGAACGCCCGGTGAGAGGAGATTGGTGGCGGCGTGGCGGCTGGTGATCTCCGCGTCGACGCGCTGCCCGTCCCGGAGGATTGCGGTGACCCGCGTGAGCGCCCCTGCCGGGGTGAGGCTTGAGATTCGTGCCGGCAGGGAGTTGGCGGGGTGGCAGGAGACGTGTGTGTCGAGGGTGCCGCAGGGGTTGGTGACGTGGACGGCGACCGCCCGCGGATCGATGGTCGCGAACGCGTCTGCCCCCGGCCGCCAGCCGGAGGGAGGGCGGACCCCGATGAGGTCCCCGCCGGGGGTGCGGAGCCCGTCGTCGAGGGCCGTCCCGTACAGGAGGGACACACCGGAAAGGCGGGCGACGAAGTCGGAGCCCGGGCGGGAGAGGACGTCCTCGACCGTGCCGGATTGGACGACGCGGCCGGAGGCGACGACGACGACGAGGTCCGCCAGCGCCCACAGGTCCAGTGGATCGTGGGTCACGATGACCGTCGTGCGTCCGGAGAGCCGATCGGCCAGGACCCGCCTCATGTCGGGCGCGGCCTCCACGTCCAGGGCGGCCAGCGGCTCGTCGAGCAGGATCAGGTCCGGATCCACGGCGAGCGCCCGGGCGAGCGCCACCCGCTGGGCCTGACCCCCGGACAGCTGGTGGGGCCTGCGCGAGGCGAGGGCGGCGAGGCCCACCGCGTCGAGTTCGGTGCGGGCGCGCGTGAGGGCGCGGCCGAGGCCGCGGGCGCGGGGGCCGTACGCCACGTTGTCGAGGACGGTCAGGTGGGGGAAGAGCCCGGGATTCTGCTCGAGGGAGACCACGCGACGGCGGTGCGCGGGGACGTGGGTCCGGGGCGAGCTGACGGTCTTGCCGTGGAGGCGGACCGACCCGGAGTCGGGGCGCAGGTGCCCGGCCAGCAGCAGGAGGGCCGTGGACTTGCCCGCGCCGTTGGGGCCGACGATCGCCAGCCGTCGTCCGGTGGGGACGGAGATGAGGAGCTCGACGTCGCGGGCGTCGACGCGGCAGTCGAGGTGGGTGGCCGGTCCGGCGGGCGGGCGGTCAGCCACGGACCACCGCCCGGCGTACGACCGCCGAGGCCGCCATGAGCAGGGCGGCGGAGAGGATGAGGAGGAAGGCCAGCGCGAGGGCGGTGTCGGTGTCGGCCTCCCGGGTCAGGTAGATCTCCAGCGGCAGGGTGCGCGTGGTGCCCTGCAGCGAGCCGGCAAAGGTCAGGGTGGCGCCGAACTCGCCGAGCGCGCGGGCGAAGGACATGGTGGCGCCGGCGGCGAGGGAGGGCAGGACGAGAGGCAGCGTCACCGTGCACAGGACGCGGCTCGGCGAGGCGCCGAGGGAGGCGGCCGTGCGCTCCAGCCGGGCGTCCACCGAGCGCAGGGCGCCCTCCAGCGACACCACGAGGAACGGCATGGCGACGAACGTCTGCGCGATCACCACGGCGGCGGTGGTGAACCCGATCTCCACGCCCAGCACCGACAGGTGCCTGCCCACCACACCGGTGCGGCCGAGCGTGACGAGCAACGCCAGGCCCGCCACGACCGGCGGCAGGACCATGGGCAGCGCGGTGACGGTGCGGGCGAGCGCGGCCAGCGGCCCGTGGCTGCGGGACAGCAGCACCGCCAGGGGGGTGCCGACGAGGACGCACAGCAGGGTGGAGAGCGCGCACGTGCGCAGGCTGAGCAGCGCGGCCTCGCGTGCGGACTCGGAGGAGAGCAGGAGCGGGAGGTCCGCCCACGGCAGGCGCACCGCCATGCCGAGCAGCGGGACGGCGGCGAGCAGCACCGCGAGCGTCGCCAGGACGAGCAGCCACCGGGGCAGCGGGGGCCGGGTCACGGCGGGCCGAACCCGAAGGAGCCGAGGACGGCCCTGCCCTCGGCGCCCGTGACGGCGTCGACGAAGCCCCGCGCGAGCTCGGTGCGCTCGAGCGCCGCGACGGCATACCGGTTGGGGTGGACCTGCGCCCCGGCGATCTCGACCCGCTCGACCCGGTCGCCGGCGGCGGTCGCGTCGGTGACGTAGGCGATCCCGGCGTCGGCCTCGCCCGAGGCGACCTTCCCCCGCACGTCGGTGGCGCCGGACTCCTCGCTCACCGGGCGCAGCGCCACCCCGGCCGCGCGGGCCAGCGCGAGGGCGGACGCCCCGCACGGGACCGCCGGCGCGCACACCACCAGGCGGCTCCCGTCCAGGGAGCCGTCGAGTCCGGTGATCCCCGCGGGGTTCCCGGGCGGGGTGAGGAGCGTGAGGACGTTGGTGGCGAAGACCTGGGGATCGTCGGCGACGAGGCCGGCCGCGCGGGCCCGGTCCATGGTGGCGGTGTCGGCGGAGGCGAGCACGTCCGCGGGGGCGCCGCCGGCGATCTGGTCGACCAGGCCGGAGGAGCCGCCGAAGGACAGGCGGACCCGGACCCCGGGGTTGTCCCGCTCGAAGTCCTCGGCGATCTCGGTGAAGGCCCCGGTGAGCGAGGAGGCGGCGAAGACGGTGAGGGTCCGGGAGGCCTCGTCGACCGCACACCCCGCCAGCATCGTCGCGCCCACCAGGGCGACCGAGGCGGCGCCCACACCGGTGCGGGAGGTCACCGGAAGGGGGTCACCGGTAGTTGGTGAACTGCAGGGCGACCTCGAGATCGGCGTTCTTGAGCAGCGAGATGCACTCCTGGAGGTCGTCGCGCTTCTTGGACGACACGCGGATCTCCTCGCCCTGGATCTGCGCCTTGACGCCCTTGGGGCCCTCGTCGCGCAGGAGCTTGGTGATCTTCTTGGCGTTCTCCTTGTCGATGCCCTGCTTGAGGGAGCCGACCAGCCGGAAGGTCTTGCCCGACGGCATGGGCTCGCCCACCTCGAGCGCCTTCA
Source organism: Dietzia sp. UBA5065 (assembly GCA_002415925.1). Taxonomy (GTDB): domain Bacteria; phylum Actinomycetota; class Actinomycetes; order Mycobacteriales; family Mycobacteriaceae; genus Dietzia. The sequence goes on from DIAZ01000014.1 coordinate 12,210, forward strand.
TGCTGAGCCCGCGGCGGACCAGCTTCTCGATGAACACGTCCTTGGCGGCCAGGACGCGGTCCTCGGAGTTGGCGACGATCTCCACCGCGTCCTCGCCCTTCCACTCGATGGTCGCGTCCGTGCCGCGGAAGTCGTAGCGGGTGCCCAGCTCCTTGGCGGCCTGGTTGAGCGCGTTGTCCACCTCCTGGCGGTCGAACTCCGAGACGATGTCGAACGAGGACTCCGAGGCCATGGACGCGCTCCTTACGTGGGGTGGGTCGATCCCGGCCAGGCTACCCGCCCCACCCGCCCCCGATTTGGCACCGGGGGTCACCGGCGTTGTATCGTGTCGTAGCGCCCTCAAGGGTGCACGCCAGATTGCCCGAGCGGCCAAAGGGAGCGGATTGTAAATCCGTCGGCTTAGTCCTACGTTGGTTCGAATCCATCATCTGGCACGCGGGACCCCTGCCACAAGCGGGGGTCTTCGTGCATTTCGGGGCGGCGCGGGAGTGGTCCGGTGGGTGGCCCAGTGAGCGGCACTGTGCGATCGTGGTCTCCGGCCGCCTGCCGAGTCCGGAGGCGCAGTTTCTCGTCGAGGAGAATCGAGGTGAGACGTATCCACGCCAGCGCCGGCTCCGAACAACCAGACATGACACTGGTATCGGTAACCGCAGCCCACCGGATGACCGCCCGGGACCTGCCGGAGGGCCTCGGCCCCGCCGTCGAGGACTGGGTGACGGACCTGGGCCGCAGCACCCGCTCCGGCAAGGGGATGCGCTCCGCGCTCTTCGACGCGGTCTACGCCCGCGCCGGGGGCGGCGACGAGGCCGTGCGCGCCAGCGCGACCCAGGCCCTCGAGTTGCTGCACGAGGCGTTCCTCGTCCACGACGACCTGGCGGACGGCGACGACCTGCGCCGCGGCGAACCGAACCTCCAGGGACGCACCAGGGCCCGGGCCGCGGAACGGGGTGCGTCGGCGGAGACCGCGGGACACCTGGGGATGGTCGGCGGGCTGCTCGGCGGCGACCTGCTGCTCGTGGCGGCGATGGGGGAGTTCGCCCGCCTCCCGGTTCCGGCTCCCGTGCTCCGCCGCGCCCTCGAGGAGGTCGAGCGGGCGGTGGTGGCCTCGATCGCCGGCGAGTACGCGGACGTCCACGGGGCCGCCGATCCTGAGCCCCCGACCCGGGATCGCGCGCTGGCGATCGGCGCCGCCAAGACCGCGGCGTACTCGGTGGTCCTGCCGCTGGTGCTCGGGGCGGTGCTGGCGGGCGCGCCGGAGGAACTGATCGACCCGCTGCGTGAGACCGGCCGCCACCTGGGCACCGCCTACCAGGTGATCGACGACGTGCTGGGCGTGTTCGGCGACCCCGCCGTCACCGGCAAGTCCAACGAGGGCGACCTGCTGCGGCGCGCGCCGACCGTGCTGCTCGCCCACGCCGCCGCGACCGACGCCTGGCCGGGGATCGACGCCGCGCTCGGCGGGGCCGACACCGGCGGGGTCGACACCGGCGGCACCCGTCCGGACCCCGCCACGGCCCGGGAGCTGCTGCGCGCGAGCGGGGCCCGCGAATATGCTCTGGGCATCGCCGAGGACCTGGTCACCGCCGCCCGCGCCGCCCTGGACTCCCCGGCCGTCCCGCACGACCTGCGCGCCGCGCTCGACGCCCACCTGGCCACCGCCCTCGAGAGGACCCGATGACCCCGCAGAGCCCGCACGCCGAGTTCACGGAGGCCGCCCGGAAGTGCAGCGAGGTGATCCTGCGCCGGTACTCGACCTCCTTCGCCCTGGCCTGCCGCCTGCTCGCCCCCGACACCCGGCCGCACGTCGCCGCGATCTACGCGTGGGCCCGCGTGGGGGACGAGGTGGTGGACGGCGCCATGATCGACGACCCGGCCGGCGCCCGCGAGCTCATCGCGGAGGCGCGCCGCCGCACCCACCGCGCGATCGAGCGGGGCCTGGACCCGGACCCGGTCACCCACGCCTTTGCCGACACCGCCCGCCGCTTCGGGATCGACGCCCGGCTGATCGACCCCTTCTACGACTCGATGGAGGCCGATCTCGACGTCACCGAGCACACCGAGGAGTCGCTACGCCGCTACATCCACGGCTCGGCCGAGGTGATCGGGGAGATGTGCCTGCGGACCTTCGCGGGCGGGGGGCTGGGCGACGACGACGAGACGGCCGCCGGGGCGCGCGCACTCGGTGCGGCGTTCCAGAAGGTGAACTTCCTCCGGGACGTCCGGGAGGACTCCTTCGACCTCGGTCGTAACTACCTGCCGGGACGCGACCCGCGGGCGCTGACGGACAGGGACGTGCGGGAGTTGGCCGACGACGTGGACGCCGACCTGCGGGTCGCCCGCGCGGCCATCGACAGGATCCCCGGGCGCGACCGGCTGGCGGTGCTCGCCGCCCACGACCTGTTCGCCGAACTCAACGACCGCCTCCGCGCCGCCGGCGCCGCCGGCGCCGCCGGGGTGAGCGCGGGCCGTGTGCGGGTCCCGAACCCGGTCAAGCTCGCCGTGATCGGCCGGGCCGCCGCGGGTCGCGGTAGCTCCGGGCATGGGCGTGCCCGCTCCGGTCGGGCGGTCGCCCGATGAGCGCCCGGCAGGCCCCCGGGGGTCCCGTCGTGGTGGTGGGGGGCGGCATCGCCGGCCTGGCGAGCGCCGCGCTGCTCGCCCGGGAGGGCCGGGACGTCACGCTGGTGGAGGCCACCGACGCCGTCGGGGGCCGCGCGGGAAGCTGGTCGAGCGGCGGCTTCCGCTTCGACACCGGCCCGTCCTGGTACCTCATGCCCGAGGTGTTCGACCACTTCTTCCGCCTCTGCGGCACCTCCGCCGACGAGCAGCTCGACCTGGCGCGCCTGGACCCGGGGTACCGGGTGTACTTCGAGGGGCGCCAGGAGTCCGTGGACGTGCGCTCGGACCGCGCCGCCTCCACCGCGCTGTTCGAGTCGCTCGAGCCGGGCGCCGGGCGGGTGCTGGGCAGGTACCTCGACTCGGCCCGCACCACCTACGAGCTGGCGCTGCGCCGGTTCCTCTACACCAACTTCACCTCGTACCCGGCCCTGGTGCGGCCTGACGTGCTGCGGCGCGCGGGGACGCTCGTCGCGCGGTTGGCGCAGCCGCTGCAGTCGTACGTGGCGCGCCGGTTCACCGACCGCCGCATCCAGCAGATCCTGGGCTACCCCGCGGTGTTCCTGGGGTCCTCGCCGTACCTGGCGCCCTCGATCTACCACCTCATGAGCCACCTCGACCTCACCGACGGCGTGCTCTACCCGCGCGGCGGGTTCACCGAGGTGATCGCGGCCGTGCGGCGCGTGGCGGAGGCGCAGGGCGTGCGCATCCACACCGGCACCGAGGCGGTCGAGCTGGTCACCGCGCCGGGTAGCGGCGCCGGCCGCCCGGGCGGCCGCGGGTTCCGGCGGGCACGGGCGCAGGTGACGGGGGTGCGCGTGCGCGACCGGGACGGGCTCGAGCGGACGCTCCCAGCCGGCCTCGTCGTCGGCGCCGCGGACCTCCACCACCTCGAGACCCGGTGGCTTCCGGAGGAGCTCCGCACCTACCCGCAGTCCTACTGGGACTCGCGGACCCCCGGGCCCGGCGCGCTGCTCATGCTGCTCGGCGTCCGCGGCGAGCTGCCGCAGCTCGCGCACCACACCCTGCTGTTCACCGAGAAGTGGGAGGAGGGGTTCGACGCCATCTTCGGGGAGCGGACCCACATCCCCGACCCCGCCTCGCTCTACGTCTGTCGGCCCAGCGCGACCGACACCGACCCGGCCACCGGCGTCGCGCCGGAGGGGCACCAGAACCTCTTCGTGCTGGTGCCGATCCCCGCTGATCCGGGACTCGGCCACGGCGGCGTGGACGGCGACGGCGACCCGCGGATCGAGGCCGCCGCCGACCGGGCGATCGCCCAGATCGCCGACTGGACGGGGATTCCCGACCTGGCCGAGCGGATCGTGGTCCGCCGCACGATCGCCCCCGCGGACCTCGAGGCGGACCTCGGCGCCTGGCGCGGCACGGCGCTGGGCCCGGCCCACACGCTCGCGCAGAGCGCGTTCTTCCGGACCCGCAACGTCTCCGCGCACGTCGACGGGCTCTACTACGCCGGCGCCTCGACGATCCCCGGGATCGGGCTGCCCATGTGTCTCATCAGCGCCGAGCTGGTGCTCAAGCACGTCCGCGGCGACACGAGCACCGCGCCCGTGGCCGAGCCGGGCGGCGGCACGGTGTTCGACAGAGCAGTGTCCGACCGGTGATCGGGCTGGCCTACCTGGCGGTCCAGGTCGTCTCGTTCGCGGGCGTCGTGGTGATCGACCACCGCTGGAGGCTGGCGGCGTTCCGCGCCCCGGCGGCCACGGCGCTCTCCGTCACGGCCGCCGTCGCCCTGTTCCTCACCTGGGACGTGCTGGGCGTGCGCAGCGGGGTGTTCTTCCGCGGCGTCACCGACTTCATGTCCGGGCTGACCGTGGCGCCGGAGATCCCCGTCGAGGAGGTCGTGTTCCTGACGTTCCTGTCCTACCTCGCCCTGGTCTGCGCGACGGGCGCGGCCGCGGCCGTCGAGCACCTGGCCCGCCGGCGCTCCGGGGCCGGCGCGGACCCGCTGTCCGGGACGGCGGGGGAGCGCCCGTGACCGGCCTGTACACGACCCTCAACCTCACCATGTCCATCCCCGTGGTGGCGGCCGCGCTCATCGCCGCGTGGCGCCTGCGCGGGGCCGAGCGGCGCCGCTGGCTGGTCGGGGTGGGCGGCTCGCTCGTGGTGATGCTCGTCCTCACCGCGGTCTTCGACAACCTCATGATCTCCGCCGGTCTGGTGGCCTACGACGACGCCCTCACCAGCGGGATCCGGCTCGGCGTGGCCCCGATCGAGGACTTCGCCTACGCCGTGGCCGCGGCCGTGTTCGTGCCGTCGGTGTGGGCGGTGCTCACCGCGGGGTCACCGCGTGGTGCCGGGGCGGTGAACCCGACCGTGTCGGGCCGCGGGGACGCCGCGCTGGCGGGTGTCGGCACCCAGGGACCCCGCGACGACGACGCGGTCCGCACCCCGGAGCGGCCCGCGTCGCCGGGTCTGCTGACCACGCTGTTCTGGTCCTCCCGGCCGGTGTCGTGGGTCAACACCGCCGCCCCGTTCGCCCTGGCCTACTTCCTGGCCACCGGCCGGTTCGACCTGCTCGGCGTGATCGGGACCCTGTTCTTCCTGGTGCCGTACAACCTCGCGATGTACGGGATCAACGACGTCTTCGACTACGAGTCCGACATGCGTAACCCGCGCAAGGGCGGCGTCGAGGGCGCCGTGCTCGAGCGGTCGCGGCACCGCGCCACGCTGGTGGCGTCGGCGGTGACCACCGTGCCGTTCCTGGTGTACCTCGTGGTGGTGGGCTCGGGGGTGTCGTCGCTGTGGCTGGCCGCGAGCGCGTTCGCGGTGATCGCCTACAGCGCCAAGGGGCTGCGGTTCAAGGAGATCCCGTTCCTCGACTCGGTGACGTCCGCCTTCCACTTCGTCTCCCCGGCGATCGTCGGCTGGACCATCGCCGGTGCGGAGCTGACCGGCGGGGTGTGGGGGTGCCTGATCGCGTTCATGCTGTGGGGCGCCGCGTCCCAGGCGTTCGGGGCCGTGCAGGACGTGCGCTTCGACCGCGAGGCGGGCCTCAAATCGGTCGCCACGGTGCTCGGCGCGCGGGCCGCCGTGTGGTTCGCGCTGGCCTGCTACGCGGCGGCCGTGGTGGTCCTGCTCGCGGCGGCGCCGTGGCCGGCCTCGGGGGCCGCGTTCGCGATCCTGCCGTACCTCGCCACCGTGGCCGCCTACACGCGGGTCACCGACGCCGACGCCGAGCGCACCAACGAGGGGTGGAAGCGCTTCCTGGTGCTCAACATGCTGGCCGGCTTCTGCGTGACGCAGCTGATCCTCTGGTCGGTGCTCGTCTGGTCCTGACGCGCCCGGACCTCGTCGACACG
>DIAZ01000014.1:18299-35469 GCA_002415925.1 Dietzia sp. UBA5065
ACACGCGCCCGGACCCCGTCGACAAGAGTGTTTCGAGCACGTCCGCCGGGTAGTAACTGCGCGGAACGCTCTTGTCGATGGAATGCGCGAGCTCGATGGGGTGCTGGGCCGCTCTGCCGGGCTCAGCGGCGGACTCGTTCCATCCACCGCTGCGAGGGTGGGCTGGTGCGCCAGTTGCGGAAGATCGTCCGAAATGCCCGCGAGAAGCGCCGCCGCATCGCCGCGGGGTCCTCGAACGGCCGGGCCGAGATGCCGACGGTGAGCGTCCGGTCCACCCGCAGGCGATCCGCGGCACCGAACTGGAACGACAGGTCGATGTCGTCGTGGAGCTCCGGATCGGTCCTGTTCACCCCGTCGCGGACCCGCTCCCAGGCCTCGCGGCGCATCGCCAGGTTGGAGCCGAACAACACCGGGTGGGCCATGGCCGCGCCCACGGAGACGAAGAACGCGTCCATGTAGAGCAGGCGCGCGGCCGCGGCCCGCCACCCGCTGAGCCCGATGAACTCGCCCGGGCCCGAGATGGCCGCGAGCTCGGGGTCCTGCGTGAACGCGGCGTCGATCCGCTCGAGCCACTCCGGACCGGGACGGGAATCCGCGTCCAGCCGCGCGATCACCTCTCCCGTCGCCGCGTCGTACCCGGCCGCGGCCGCCGAGGGGATGCCCCGCACCGGCTCGACCACCACCCGGGCGCCCGCCTCCAGGGCCACGGCCGCGCTGGAGTCGCTGCAGCCGTTGTCCACCACCACGATCTCGTCGGGCGACCGCGTCTGGGCCCGCAACGCGGCCAAGCAGCCGGCCAGCTCGAGGGCGTCGTCGAGGACCGGGACAACGACGGAGATGCGCATGCGCACATCCTGCCAGCGGGACGACCTGCGCACCCAACCGGGCGATTTGTGCCGCCTCCGGGCCTGTGTGTAATCTGCTAGAGGCTTACGCGCCGAGCGGATGGATTCCAGAAGCGACAGCGCTGCCCGCCCCCTTAGCTCAGTCGGTAGAGCGTTTCCATGGTAAGGAAAAGGTCGTCGGTTCGATTCCGACAGGGGGCTCGCACTGTGCGGGCGGTTCGGCCGCCCGGCTGGCAGCGCATGCCGGTGTAGCTCAGCTGGTTAGAGCGCACGACTCATAATCGTGAGGTCCGGGGATCGAGTCCCCGCACCGGTACACAGAAGACCGAAGGCCGTCCGCCAGTCGCGGGCGGCCTTCGTCGTGGGGGCTGCCGCGGGCTCAGACCCCGAACGTCGCCCGCGGGTACCCCGCCTCTACATCCGTCACGACGTTGACCAGGTACGGCACCCCGCTCGCGAAGGCCCGGTCCAGCGCCGGGCCGATCTGTTCGGGATCGGTCACCATCTCGCCGGCCCCGCCGAGCGCCCTCACCACCTCGTCGTAGCGGGTGCGCGGGGCGAGGTCGGCGATCACGTCGTAGCCGTACAGCATCTGCATGGGCCCCTTCTCCAGCCCCCACGCGGCGTTGTTGCCCATCACCATCACCACGGGCAGCCGGTGCCGCACCAGGGTGTCCACGTCGATGAGCGAGAACCCGGCCGCGCCGTCGCCCAGGAGCAGCACCACCTGGCTCGAGGGCCGGGCGATGCGGGCCGCTATCGCCGCGCCCAGTCCGGCGCCAAGGCAGCCGAACGGGCCGGGGTCGAGCCAGTTGCCGGGCCGGGCGGGCTCGATGAACTTGCCGGCGAAGGAGACGAAGTCGCCACCGTCGCCGATCACCACCGCGTCCTGGGCCAGCCGCGGCAGCAATTCCCCGTAGATCCGCGCCGGGTGGATGGGGTCGGCGCTCGCGCGCAACAACTCGAGGTCGGCGGCGTGCGTGGCGTCCGCCTTCTCCCGCAGGGACCGCGCCCAGTCTCCCCAGTCCGGTGCCGACCGTCGCTGCACGGCCTCGGTGAGCGCGTCGAGCACCGCCCCCAGGTCGCCGGCGGTGGCCACGGCGGGGTTCGCGTGCAGGCTGAGTTGGCCGGGGGAGTCGGCGACGTGCACCACGGTCGCCGGCGTGGCGCCGTCCCTGCCGCCGAACACGCCGTAGCCCAGGCGGAAGTCGAGCGGGGTCCCCACCACCACCACGAGGTCCGCGCCCCCGAACGCCGCGCCGCGTGCCTTGGACACGAGCAGGCGGTGACCGGCGGGGACGATCCCCCGGCCCATGCCGTTGGGGATGGCCGGCAGCCCCAGGGTCTCCACGCAGCGCAGCGCCGCGTCCTCGGCCCCGTCCGCCCACACGTCCGAGCCCAGCACCAGGACGGGCCGCCGCGACGTGGCCAGCAGGTCGGCGATCCGGTCGACCGCGTCGGTGTCGGGGGAGCGGTCGGGCCCGTCCACCGGGGAGCCGTCCGCGGCCGTGCCGGGCCCCGGGCGGACGGACTCGCACCGGTCGAAGAAATGGTCCATGTGCACGTCGAGGAACGCCGGTCCCCGGTGGGCCGTGCGGGCGGCGGTGAAGGCGCGGTGGGTGGCGGCGGCGATGTCCGCGGTGTCGCGGGCCGTCTCGGCGGACACGGTCACCGGGCGGACCACCGGCACGTGGTCGAACTCCTGCAGGCTGCCCGTGCCCCAGCGGGCCGCGGGCGCGCGGCCGCCCAGGACCACCATCGGCGCCCCGGAGAACGAGGCCTGCGTGAGCGCGCTGATCCCGTTGGTCACGCCCGGCCCGGCGGTGAGCACGGCCAGGCCGGGGGAGCGGGTGAGCTTGCCCGTGGCCTCGGCCGCGAACGCGGCGGTCTGCTCGTGCCGCACGTCCAGCAGGGCGATGCCGTGGTCCTCCTTCTCCGCGGCGTCGTACATCGGGAACACGTGCGCGCCCGAGAGGGTGAACATGGTCCGCACCCCGTGGGCGGCGGCGACGGCCGTGGCGTGGGAGCCACCGTGGCCCGCCACGGGTGTCTGATCGGTCTGACCGGTCCGGTCGTTGTGGTCCACGGGCGCTCTCCCTGCTCGACTGCCCCCACCGTAGGTGCCCGGTCCCGCGGCGACAGCGGTTCCGGGCGGATCGGCTCGGGTAGCGTCGGCGGGCGTGAGCACAGACAACGCAGTCGACGGCCTCGTCGTCGTCGGGGATCCCGTCACCGTCACCACCGAGGTGGTGGCGCGCTTCGCCGAGGCCGTCGGCGCCCCCGCGGACCAGGCCCCGGCGACCCTGGCCGCCGCGCTGACCGCGCCGGTCCAGCGCGCGGTGATGGCGCACCCGGCGCTGCGGATCGACCTGTCCCGCACCCTCCACACCGCCCAGACCTCCGAGCACCACCGGCCCATCCGGGTCGGCGACGTCCTCACCGCCACCGCCACGGTCACCGGGGTGCGCTCGGCGCGCGGCGGCCGCATGATCGGCTTCGACACGGTGCTGCGCGACGCCGACGGGGCGGCCGTCCAGTCCCTGTGCAGCGCGCTGCTCACCGCGGAGGTGGAGGCATGACGGGCGGCGGGGACACCGGCGCCGGGGCGACGACGAGCCGGCCCGAGCCCGGCGAGCCGATCCCGGGGCGCACCCTGGAGATCACGCGCGAGGACCTCCGCCGCTACGCCGACGCCTCCGGCGACCACAACCCCATCCACCTCAGTGAGGACGCGGCGCGGGCGCTCGGCCTGCCGGGTGTGGTGGCCCACGGGATGCTCACCTCGGCGCTGGCGATCGGGGTCGTGGCGGAGTGGGCCGGGGGGGCGGACCGCGTGCTGGCCACGTCGATCCGGTTCGCCGCGCCCGTGGTGGTGCCCGCCGACGAGCCCGCGCGGCTGGAGGTGGCCGGCGCCGTGAGGAGGGTCGCCGAGGACGGCTCCACCGCCGACGTCGCGCTGGCGGTGACCTGCGGGGGGGCCAAGGTGTTCGGCAAGGCGATCGTCACGGTCGCGACGGACGGACGGTGACCGCGGGACGGGGCCGGCGCGTGATTTCGGCCGGACGGCGGCGCTGTCGTACACTGGGATGCCCGACCGCCCGCGGTCGCGGCCCGCGCTGCCCGAGGCAGTCGCCGACACTGTAGAGTCGAGGCGTTCGTGCGGTCCGCAACGCGAGACGGCACGGGTGGCCGGGAGACCGGCCGAAGGGGCGTAGCTCAATTGGCAGAGCAGCGGTCTCCAAAACCGCAGGTTGCAGGTTCAAGTCCTGTCGCCCCTGCACTTTCCCCGCCCGCCACGACACGACCCGGAGGTAGCCGCGTGAGCCAGGATCGCGACGACGACGTCGACACCAGCGGCGCCCGCGACTCCGACGCCGCCGAGGCCCCCGCGGGTGCGGCCGTCCCGACGGGCAAGGCCGGCCGCGGTGACGCCGCCGTGGCCACCCGCGTCCGGACCGACGCGGACAAGCCGGAGGACACGGGCAGCGGCCGCGCCAACCCGATCCAGTACGTCGGGCAGGTCGTGGAGGAGCTGCGCAAGGTCATCTGGCCGACCCGCAACCAGATGGTCACCTACACCATCGTGGTGTTCCTGTTCCTCATCTTCATGACGGCGCTGGTCTCCGGCGTCGACTTCGGTGCGGGCAAGCTCGTCGAACTCGTCTTCGACCGCTGACACCTGCCGCCGCTGGAGGTCCGGGGCGAGATCCGGACCGCCGAACTTCGAGAGGACCGCAATTTTCGTGAGCGACATCGACCAGAGCCCCGAGTCCGAGGACGCCGACGTGACCCCGGCCGCCGCCGAGCAGGCGGAGATCGAGGCCGACGCGGTGCTCGCCGACACCACGGTGGACCCCACCGATGCCCCGGTCCCGCCGACCGATGACGCGGTCGACCAGACGGTCGCCGCCGTCGGGGAGGAGTCCCCGGTCGAGGAGGTCGCCGCCGAGGAGGCCGCCCCCGAGGAGGACGCCCCGGTCATCGACCCGATCATCGCCTTCAAGCGCCAGCTCCGGAAGCTGCCGGGCGACTGGTTTGTCATCCACTCGTACGCGGGGTACGAGAACAAGGTGAAGGCGAACCTCGAGACCCGCGCGGTCACGCTCGGCGCGGAGGACAAGATCTATCAGGTCGAGGTCCCGGTCGAGGAGTTCACCGAGGTCAAGAACGGCCAGAAGAAGGTCGCCAACCGCAAGGTCCTGCCGGGATACGTGCTGGTCCGCATGGACCTCGACGACGAGTCGTGGGGCGTCGTCCGCAACACGCCCGGTGTCACGGGGTTCGTGAGCGCGACCGGCGGCGCCACCGGTACCCCCACCCCGCTCTCGCTGAGCGACGTGGCGAAGTTCCTCGCGCCCAAGCCGGAGAAGAAGTCCGCCGCGGCCGGTGCCGAGGGCGAGGGCGGGCTCGTCCCGCCGACCATCGAGGTGGACTTCACGGTGGGCGAGTCGGTGACCGTCATGGACGGCCCGTTCGCCACGCTGCCCGCCAGCATCTCCGAGGTCGACCCGGCCGCGCAGAAGCTCAAGGTGCTCGTCTCCATCTTCGGTCGCGAGACCCCCGTGGAGCTCGGCTTCTCACAGGTCGAGAAGATCGACTGAGGCCACGTGCCCGGCACCGACGACCCGCCCCGCGCTCCCGCGCGGGGCGGGTCCCGTCGTTTGCGGCGCGATTAGGGTTCCGTCCGATCCCGCGCGTAGAATCTCCAAGGTTGCGCCTGCGCTCTCCGCTGCCCGCCTGACGGGTGGGCGAGCGGGGGACGGCGCACACGACAGTCGGCCTCCCACGTGTACAGCGCGGTGCCGAGATCCAGTCGAAGAATCAGGAAGACGATGCCTCCGAAGAAGAAGAAGGTCTCAGGGCTCATCAAGCTCCAGATCAATGCCGGCGCCGCCAACCCGGCCCCGCCGGTCGGTCCGGCTCTGGGTGCCCATGGTGTCAACATCATGGAGTTCTGCAAGGCCTACAACGCCGCCACCGAGAACCAGCGCGGAAACGTCGTGCCGGTCGAGATCACGGTCTACGAGGACCGTTCTTTCGACTTCAAGCTCAAGACGCCGCCGGCCGCCAAGCTCCTGCTCAAGGCCGCCGGCCTGCAGAAGGGCTCCGGTACGCCGCACTCCGCCAAGGTCGGCAAGGTCTCCATGGACCAGGTCCGTGAGATCGCGCAGACCAAGCTGGAAGACCTCAACGCCAACGACATCGACGCCGCGGCGAAGATCGTCGCCGGCACCGCCCGTTCCATGGGCATCACGGTCGAGGCCTGACCTCCACCACCCAGTCACGACTGTGGGAGGGCAGCTCAGGCCCGCACCACACCCGACCGCCGCGCTCGTGACGCGGCAGGAATGGATTTCACATGAGCAAGAACAGCAAGGCCTACAAGGCCGCAGCTGACAAGGTCGACCGCACCAAGCTGTACTCGCCTCTGAACGCCCTGGCCCTGGCCAAGGAGACGTCCTCGACGAAGATGGATGCCACCGTCGAGGTCGCCATGCGACTTGGCGTCGACTCCCGCAAGGCGGACCAGATGGTCCGCGGCACCGTGAACCTGCCGAACGGCACCGGCAAGACCGCCCGCGTCATCGTCTTCGCCGCGGGTGAGAAGGCCACCGAGGCGGAGGCCGCCGGGGCTGACGTCGTGGGCTCCGAGGATCTCATCGAGAAGATCCAGGGCGGCTGGCTCGAGTTCGACGCCGCGATCGCCACCCCGGACCAGATGGCCAAGGTCGGCCGCGTGGCCCGAGTGCTCGGCCCGCGTGGCCTCATGCCCAACCCCAAGACGGGCACCGTCACGATGGACGTGACCAAGGCCGTCAACGACATCAAGGGCGGCAAGGTCACCTTCCGTACCGACAAGGCCAACAACCTGCACTTCATCGTGGGCAAGTCCTCCTTCACCACGGAGCAGCTCACGGAGAACTACCAGGCGGCGATCGACGAGGTCATGCGCCTCAAGCCGTCCTCCTCCAAGGGCCGCTACCTGCAGAAGATCACCATCTCCACCACGACCGGCCCCGGCATCCCGGTCGACACCTCGGCGATCTCCAAGCTCCTCGAGTCGGGCTCCGACTCCGAGTGACCTGATCCGCCACGGCGGGCCCCGCGACCGGTTCTCCGGCGCGGGGCCCGTCCGCATTTCCCGGTCGGGCCGGGATGCGGGAGGATGACCCCATGAGTGCCCAGCCCGCCGGCTCGTCCGACCCCACAGGCTCGCCGGACTCCGGCCGCGCCGCGAGCCCGGTCGCGGTGCGGGACGTCGCGCTGCGGGACGGGCTCCAGCTCACCGAGGGCCGCCTGCGCACGGCCTCCAAGGTCGACCTGATCCGGACGCTCCTCGGGCTGGGCGTGCCGGAACTCGAGGTGGGGTCCATGGCCCGGCCGGACCTCGTCCCCGCGCTCGCCGACACCCTCGACGTGATCGCCGCGCTCGACGAGTCCGAGCGGGACCGGTGCTGGGTGTGGGTGGCCACCCCGGGACACGTCCGTCGCGCCGCCGACGCCGGGGTCCGGCGCTTCCAGTACTGCCTGTCCGTGACCGACGAGCACAACGACGCCAACATCGGGCGCCGGACCGAGACGAGCATGGCCGCGCTCCCCGAGGCGGTGGAGGCCGCGGCGGCGGTCGGCGGGACCGTTCAGCTCTGCCTGGCCACCGCCTTCACCTGCCCCCTGACCGGCCCGGTGGACCCCGCGCGGGTGCTGCGGTTGATCGAGGATCCGCGCGGGGAGGGCACGGTCGACGTGGTGTTGGCAGACACCCTCGGCCAGGCCCACCCGCGGCAGGTCGGTGACCTGGTCGCGGCGGCCGTCGGGCCGGCGGGCGGGCGCCGGATCGTCTTCCACGGTCACGACACCTGGGGGATGGGCGTGGCCAACGCGCTGGCGGCGGTCGCCGCGGGCGCGGGCATGGTGGACTCGGCGCTCGGCGGGCTCGGGGGTTGCCCGTTCGCGCCCGGTGCCTCGGGGAACACCGCCACCGAGGACGTGCTGTTCGCGCTGCGCCCGGACTGGCTGGGACCCCAGCGGTTCCACGCGCTGGTCGCGGCCGGCGATCGGATGCTCGGCGAGCTGGGTGAGCGGTCGCGGTCGCGGGCCACGGCGGGCGCGCACGGCAACGGCCGCGAGTTCGACTGGACCCTGCCGCAGGCCTGACCGCGGGGTCGATCACCTCCGCGCGGGCGCCGACCTCGCCGTGGTCCGGCGGAGCACCTCCTGCCGCGCCGACGGCGCCGGCTCGTACCCCCGCGAGACCGGTCGCCCGGGCGGTCAGATCACGCCGCGGTCGGCGAGCTCGGCGAGGCGCGCGGCGTCCAGGCCCAACAGGTCGGAGTACACGGCGGCGTTGTCGAACCCGGGTTCGGGCGCCCCGCCGCGGCGCACGGCGCCCGGGGTCCGGTCGAGCACCGGAACGACGCCGGGGCCGAGCACGGTGTCGTCGACGCCGGGGACGGTGTGCGGGACGATCATGCCGCGGGAGAGGAACTGCTCGTCCCGCACCACGTCGGCCACGGTGTTGACCGGGCCCACCACCACCCCGGCCGCCTCCAGGGTCGCGCGGATCTCCTCGGCGGTGCGCTCGGCCGCCCAGTCGGAGATGATCGCGTCGATCTGGTCCTGGTTCGCGCCGCGCGCGGAGTGGTCGACGAAGCGCGGGTCCTCGGCCAGCTCGGGGCGGCCCATCGCCGCGCACAGCCGGCGGAACACGGTGTCCTGGTTGGCGGCGATGATCACCCACGGCCCGTCGGCGGCGCGGTAGAGGTTGGACGGCGCGATCCCCTCGAGCCGGGTCCCGGACGGGCCGCGGACCACGCCGGCGGCGTCGTAGTCGGGGATCACCGACTCCTGCACCGCGAGGCACGCCTCGGTGAGCGCCACGTCCACCACCTGGCCGCGGCCGGTGGTGGCGCGGGACAGCAGCGCGGCGAGGATGCCCTGGACGGCGAACATGCCGCCCAGGGTGTCGCCGATCGACAGCGCCATGCGCGGCGGCGGCTGATCCGGGAAGCCGTTGAGGTGGCGCAGCCCGGACACGCCCTCGGCGACCGAGGCGTACCCGGCCCGCGTGGCCTGCGGCCCGGTCTGGCCGTAGCCCGAGACGCGGCCGATCACCAGGCCCGGGTTGATCTCGTGCAGGCGGTCCGGCCCGAGGCCCCACTTCTCCAGCGTGCCCGGGCGGAAGTTCTCCACCACCACGTCGGCCCGCGCGACCAGGTCGCGGAAGAGCGCCGCGCCGTCCTCCGAGCGCAGGTCGAGCGTGACGGATTCCTTGTTGCGGGCGTGGACGGTCCAGAAGTGCCGGCGGCCGTCCCGCTCGCCCTGCCCCCACGTGCGCAGGGGATCGGGGCGTCCGGGATCCTCGATCTTGACCACCCGGGCGCCCATGTCGCCGAGCAGGCGGCCGGCGAACGGGCCGGCGATGAGGGTGCCCAGTTCCAGCACGAGCATGCCGGCCAGCGGACCCGTCCGCTCCGCGTCGTCCGTCGTCGGCGCCACGTGCCGCCCCCTCATCCCGCGCCGCTCCGGCGCGCGTCTGACCCGATACCGTGGTCCCCGGACATCGTCACCCTGACCGTGGCCCCCCACCGTACCCGCCCTGAGCTGCGGGGTCTCGGGGGTCGGGTCCTCCGCGACCGTCAGGACAGGGCGACCATCTCGTGGAGGGTCTGGCCCGTGTGGGTCTCCTCGCGACCGTCGATCGTCAGGGTCAGGGCGAAGTCCGAGCGGAACCGGAAATAGCCCGGATGCCCGACCGCCATCTTGACCAGCCTGTTCAGCGGCGGCCGGCCCACCACCGGGAGGTCGGAGAGAAGATCGTGCGCGTGGACGATGTCCCGGACGGTGAGCGTGAGGTCGATCCTGCCGGGTACCTGCAGCCGCAGGGAGGACGGGTAGGAGCGGTCGGCGATCGGGTGGAACACGGTCGGGCCCTCGGTGATCTCGACCTCGCCCTCGGACAGGATCACCTCGCGACCCCGGGCCACCATGATGGGTTGCGACCAGTGGGAGCCGTACTTCTCGGTGGTCTCGACCATGGCGTAGACCAGCGAGATCTCCGGGGTGTAGAGGCGGCCCCAGTACCACTTGGCGATGATGCGCTTCATGTCGCCGACGCCCCAGTTGTGGTCGTGGTAGCCACGGCCGGACACCCGGTCGGTGTTCCCGTCGACGGTGACGGTGCCCTCGACGCGGGCGCGCGGGGCGCCGACGCACCAGGCAAAGTACTCGCGTTCGGTGTATCTGGTCTTGCCGCGGCCGGGCATCCACGGCGGGACCTCGGCGTGGAACACCAGGTCGACGCCGATGCCGTCCTGCTCCGCCGTGAGGTGGTAGACGGGCAGACCGCCCACCTCGTCGACGAGCACCGCGCCGTGATGGGCGATCCGGACGTCGACCTTCTCGGTCGACACGGTCAGCTCGGCGTCGGTGTGGTGGCGGTTGGACTCGCGGCGCCGCCCGTCCGGGGTGTAGAGGTGGATCTCCACCCCGGGCCTGCGTCGCACGAGCTCGCGGCTCTGGAGCATCACCACCACGATGCGCCCGTCGTCGAGGTGCGCGTCGAAGTACCAGTGTTCGAACGCCTGCCTGTCGGAGTCGAGGTGGGCGGCGTTGTCCGCGGGGAGGACCTCGGTGATCTCGCCGTCGCGGCGCCCGGGGCCGTTCCAGGCCTCGACGATGTTGAGCTTCGGTCCGTGCAGCAGGGTCATCGGATCCTCCTTCTGAAGTCGTGGGTGGCGGTCAGCGGCGCAGGGCGCCCGAGGCGTCGAAGGCGGCCTCGCGGCCGGCCATCTGGGCCCGGTACCAGTTCTCGCGGTGCCGGCACATGACGCGCTCGTGCATGCGGCCGATCGGCGGGACGCGGCGGGCCACCTCGACGGCGGAGATGAGCGGGAACCGGAGCACGGGGACGAGCGCCCAGGGCAGGGCCGCCGGCATCCGGTAGTTCTTCCGCGTGCCCGGTGCCATGAACATCGCCGAATACACCGAGTTGATCCGGAAGTTGTAGTGCTCGCGCAGGCGCTGGAGCCCTGTGTGGCCCTCCCGGGCGGCGAACGCCTGCGGGTAGGACTCGATGAGCTCACGGCCGTGCTCGCCGGAGTCGAAGGACCGGGACAGGATCGTCATGAGCAGCATCCGGA
Organism: Dietzia sp. UBA5065; assembly: GCA_002415925.1. GTDB lineage: Bacteria > Actinomycetota > Actinomycetes > Mycobacteriales > Mycobacteriaceae > Dietzia. Next base: position 29,284 of record DIAZ01000014.1, read on the forward strand.
TGCTGTCGCCGATGGTCTCCGGGTACCACTTCATCCGCACACCGAGCAGGTGGCCCATGTACTTCTGGAAGTGGATGAGGGCGCGGATCTCCCGCGCGCTGGTCTGGTAGCCGAGCGCCCACAGGGCCAGGCCCGGGGTCACCGACCCGGCGATGAGGGTCAGGGCCATGTAGGTCTGGCTGATGGGCAGGCCCCACTTCTCGATGTACCACTCGTCGTGGGAGGCCACCCGCGAGCGGACCGAGACGTGCATGACGCGGACCTTCATGGCGGTGGCGCGGCCCGCCGAGCCGGGGCGCAGCAGGGCGCCGGGCTCGGAGACGTCCATCCAGAAACGGCACGTCTCGAGGAAGCGGCGCAGCGCGTTGTCGCCCGCGTAGCCGCCGGCCAGGGACAGCGGGGTCGCCACGGCGGACTCGGTGTAGATCTCGAGCGTCTCGGCACCGGCGAAGCTGAAGAGCATGGTGCCCCACCGCCGCCAGATCGCCGCGCCCTCCTCGAGGAGCTCCGGGTCGACCCAGTCGGGGATCGTCTCGAACTCCGCGAACAGCTCGCGCATGGAGTCGGGGACGTCCTCGAGCGAGCCGATGCCCTCGGACAGCGCCCGCTCCAGCATCCGCCGCGTCTGAACGGGGCCCGTCTCGCCGTGATAGACCTCGTCGACGAACCGCTCGGCGACGGGGTCGCCGGAGAACAGGTCCTCGCACACCGCGGCGGCGTCCTCGTCCGGGAGCAGCAGGTCGAAGCCGGTCAGCTTCAGGACGGCCGCGCGGAGCCTCTGAAACCTCGGGTTCTGGCGGCCCTCCCAGTACGCGAAGCGGGTCGGGCAGCGCACCCCGTCGGGCAGGGCGGGGCGGTCGATGTCGCGGGTCAACGCGCCGTCCACGTCGATGGTCGCCGAGTGGTGCTTGCGGGTGGTCATGACAGTCCTCGTCCGGGGAAGTCGGAGGCGGGGTGGCACCTCACCACGCCGCGCGTGCGGCTCGAGCCCGGTGCCGGTTCGCAGGGGATCCGCTGGTAGGCGTCCGTCGTCTCGGGTGCGGAGGGCATGTCAGGTCACCGTCCTGTAGGGGAGCATCATGTCGTGGTCCTCGTGGTCGAGGATGTGGCAGTGCCACACGTAGCCCCGGAGCGTGTCGCTCCGGTGGTGCGCGCCGGGCGGTGCGATCGACCCCACGTGGTCACCACCCATCCGGTCGATGACCGGGGCGGTGCCGTGCGCGGCGGCGTCGTCGTCGACCCCGTGTCCGCCGCCGTCACCGGCGTCGTGACCCGTCGCCGCGTGGCCCGTCCCGCCGAGATCCCCGGCGAGGGAGACCGCGGAGGGGAACGTCGCGTCCGGGTCGAATCCGAGCTCGTCGGCGGTCGGGAAGTGGACGAGCACCCGGGTGACCGAGTTCGGGTCGCAGATGACCGTGTCCTTCATGCCCGACTCCCACGGCTCGGGCGAGCGCACGGGGCCCACCACGAAGGGGTCCGGATCGGGGGTCCACTTGATCCCGGTCGGGGGTTGGGGCTGGTGCAGGCACATCGCGAGGGTGTCGATGGCCTGGCGCGACAGCACCCGGAAGTGCACGAGGTGGATGTGGATCGCGTGCGGGTCCGGGGTGGCGTTGACGATGTTCCACATCTCGAACGAGCCCTGGCGCGGCATCTCGATCTGGCTCGTGGTCCACCTCAGGTTGTTCAGGCTCATCATCGACGGCGGGATCCGCAGGTCGCCGGGCTGGCTGAGCGAGACGGTGCGGACCGCCGACGGCCGCGCGAGCGGGGCGAGCGCGGCGGGCTGTCCGCTGCCGCCGCGCAGGGTGTCGGGGACCGCGCCGGTGTGGCCGCGGGCGGAGGTGGCGCGGAATCGCATGAGGGTGGGCAGGTGGACGGCGCCGATCTGCGCCGCCTGGGGTGCGGCCGGTTCGGTGTTGAGGAGTTCCACGGTCTCGCCCGGCGCGAGCGCGGAGAAGTCGACCAGGACGTCCGCCCGCTCACCGGGGGCGAGGCGGAACCTGTCGACCTTCGCCGGCCCGGGCAGGAGGCCGCCCTCCATGCCGATGACCCACATGGGCAGTGGCTTGGACAGGTGGAGCATCCAGTTACTGAAGGACGCGGCGTTGACCATGCGGAGCCGGTAGAGGCCTCGCGCGACCTCGGCGGTCGGCCAGATCTTGCCGTTGACCACGCCGACGTCCCCCACGGCGCCGCCCTCCCAGTGACCTTGCGGGACGATCGGCGTCGACCTCATGGAGGCCGACCCGTCGGCGTTCATGATCTTCTCCTGCAGGATCAGCGGGAGTTCGTACTCGCCCGCGGGCAGGCCGAGAGGGTTGTCGGCCCGTCCGGTGTCCCACCGATCGCGCAGGAGGTATCCGCCCGCCAGCCCGCCGTGAACGTTGAGGCGTGTGATGGGCATGGCGTGGTCGTGGTACCAGAGCCCGGTGGCGTCCTGGCGGTTGTCGAAGTGGTGGACGTTACCCTGGCAGGGAAGGGAGATCAGCTCCGGGTGCCCGTCGCTGGCGGGTTCGGTGACGCCGCCGTGGAGGTGCAGCGAGGTGGGCACGCGCGTCCGCGTCTCCTCGGTCGGCCCGTGGAGGCTCGTGTCGATGTCCGCCGCGTGCGGGTGCGCGGTGATCTCGTTGCGGAAGGTCAGGGTGGTCCGCACGCCGCTGCGCGCCTCGATGGTCGGCCCCAGGTATCCGGACGCGCCGTACCCGAGGGTCATCGCGGTGGGCAGGTCGCGGTGGAACCGGTGGGAGCCGGTCCGGGCGGCGAGGTCGATGGTTTCGCCGGTGAGGACCGGTGGGCGCGGGAGTTCGTCGACGTAGGGCTCGAGGTCCGGGGAGTGGAACAGCAGGGGAGAGCGCCCGCTCGACCCGGGTCCGTCCTGCGCCCGGGTCACCGCCGCGCCGGCGAGTCCGATGCCCGCGACCCCGGCGGCGCTGCCGAGTAGCCGCCGGCGCGTCATGATCGGCCCGCGACCGCCGACACCGAACGCGCCCATCGCCACCTCCATCTTTCTATGGTGCGGGTCACAGTGCCCTACGGTATGGTTTGGTGTTGTGGCTCCCGGCGCAGGGCGGACAGGCCCGGGGTGATGACGACGACGGCAAGGGATTTCCGTGACCGGGTGGAGATCGGCGGGTCGTGCCGCCACGGCCCGGCGGCCCGCCGGTGTGGCACGGTGAGCTCGGGCGTGACCCCGCCTCGCGCGCACTGGTCCTCACCGCGCTCGGCCCGACGTAGGGTCGACAGGGTGAGGACACGATTCGGCGGTGCGGTCGCATGACCCAGGGTGCCGGGTGGGCGGCTCGCCCCCACGCGCCCCGGACGGGGCGCCTGTCGGTCGAGGACTGGGCGCGGGCGGGGCTCGATCTGCTCATGACGGAGGGGCGTGCGGCGGTCAAGATCAGCCGCCTGTGCGCCGAGTTCGGGGTGACGAAGGGCAGCTTCTACTGGCACTTCGCCGACTTCGACGCCCTCATGGCGGCCATCGCGACGCTGTACTTCTCGCAGGAGATGGACGCCGCGCGGGGTCTGGTGTCGATGGAGCAGATGCCCCCGGACGTCCGGCTCGAGACGATGAGTGCGATGTTGGTCGAGTCCCGCGCCTGGGAGGGGGAGGCGGCGATCCGGGAGTGGGCCCGCGCCGACGAGACGGTCGCCGCAGCGGTGGGCGACCTCGACCAGCGCATCCTGCGGGTGGTGCACGACGCGTTTGTCGAGTTGGGCTTCTCCGAGCGCGACGCCCGGATCCGTGCGGGGGTCCTGGTGTACGCCGGCATCGGGTTCGTCTACGGCCGTTCGGCCCTGCCGATCCCGTCGGTGGACGAGATCCACGACGTGCTCGCCCTGCTGATGCGCCGGGACCGCCGCGAGGAGTAGCTCAGTGCGACACCCGCACGGTGAGTCCCCTCCGCTTGATCCGGGCCACGAACTCGGTGACGGTTCCGCATTCCTCGCCGTCGATCTGGAACGACGCGGGCTTCTCCAGGACCCTGGCGGTCACCGCGACCCCCTGGCGGAAGTCCAGGGGCCTGGTCCGGCGCCCTTCTGTGTCGGTGCCCGGCGTGGAGTCCATCCTGAGAACGGGCTTGAGGCGGTGCTGGAACGTGTGATGGGCCAGCACGGCACCCGCCTGGGCCCATCCGAGAGGGCCCTTGGCGCGGAGGGCGAGCACGTCCAGGAGTCCGTCGTCGACGACGGCGTCCGGGAGGAGGATCATTCCGGCCTGCAGCATCCCGCAGTTGGCCACCAACAGGGTGCGGGCGCGGGTGTGTATCTCCGGGCCGTCGTCGAGCGAGTACTCGACCTTGATCCGGTGGCCGCGCAACAGGGTGTTGGCGAACGCGCCGACGTAGGCGAGCCACCCCACCCGAGCCTTCAGCCTGTCGTCGGTGCCCGCGATCATGTCGGCGTCCATCCCGGCCCCGAGCATGACGAGGAAGACGTCGTCGTGGGACTCGCCCGCGCCGTCGGTGTACCGGACCTCGCCGAGGTCGATGCTCCGGCTCCGGCCGCTCATGGCCACGCGGAGCGCCCGGTCCACGTCGTCCAGGGGGATGTCCAGGTTTCGGGCCAGGAGGTTCCCGGTGCCGAGGGGGACCACACCCATCGGGACCCCCTTGCCGATCAGGCCCTGGGCCACCGATCGGACGGTGCCGTCCCCGCCACAGGCGATCACGAGGCCCACCCCGCCCTCGACCGCCTCGGCGGCCTGGCCCGTGCCGGGGTCCTCCTCGGTGGTCTCGTAGAACACCGGATCGGTCCACCCGTGCTGGGCCGCCCTCTCGGCGGCCCGGCGGCGGACCTCGTCGACACCACCCTTGGTGGGGTTGTAGACGACGGCGAGACGGGACTGGGCGGAGGACACGGCACAACAGTGACAGATGCGGGGCGCGGTCGCCATTCCCGGGCGGGGCCCGCGATTTGGCCCGGGTCCGCCCCGGCCTATACGCTGAACGCTGAAGTTTGAACGCCCGACGGCCCCGTCCGCCGGGCACCTGATCAAGTTTCACCGAAGACCGCAGGTCACCGTCCCCGCCGGGGACGGTCGAAGTGTCCGGGAGCGCCCGGACGGCCCGCGCAGGAGAACACCGGTCAGTGCAGGAACCAGCGTGCCACAGCGCCCGCCTCCTCCACGCCCCGTGCCGCCTGCGCCCGGGGCGTTCGTGCATTTTCCGGCAGTGAGAAGCAGAAAGGAGGCGAAACATGGCAAAGCCCGCAAAGGTCCAGGCCGTCGAGGAGATCAAGGAGCACTTCCAGAACTCCGCGACCGCCGTGGTCACCGAGTACCGTGGCCTCTCCGTTCCGCAGGTCACCGCGCTGCGGAAGGCCCTGGGTGACTCGGCCACGTACACCGTGGCCAAGAACACCCTGGTCAAGCGTGCGGCGAAGGAAGCCGGCGTAGAGGGTCTCGACGACCTTCTGACCGGTCCCACCGCCATCGCGTTCGTCACCGGTGAGGTCGTGGAGGCCGCCAAGGCACTCAAGACCTTCACCAAGGACAACAAGGCGCTCGTCATCAAGGGCGGTGTGATGGACGGCTCCCCGCTGTCCGCCGCCGAACTCGACAAGATCGCCGAGCTCGAATCCCGCGAGGTCCTGCTCGCGAAGATGGCCGGTGCCCTCAAGGGCAACCAGGCCAAGGCCGCCGGCCTGTTCAACGCGCCCGCCTCGCAGCTGGCACGTCTGTTCGCGGCGCTCCAGGACAAGAAGAACTGACACACCCCACATGCTTCCGGGCCGCCTGACGGTGCCGGGACCAACAGAAAGGACGCCACCATGGCGAAGCTCAGCAACGACGAGCTGCTCGAGGCCTTCAAGGAGATGACTCTTCTCGAGCTCTCCGAGTTCGTGAAGCTGTTCGAGGACACCTTCGAGGTCACCGCGGCCGCTCCGGTCGCCGTCGCCGCTGCCGGTGCCCCGGCTGCCGGTGGCGAGGCCGCCGCCGAGCAGGACGAGTTCGACGTCGTGCTCGACTCGGCCGGCGAGAAGAAGATCGGCGTGATCAAGGTCGTCCGCGAGCTCGTCTCGGGCCTGGGCCTCAAGGAGGCCAAGGACCTCGTCGAGTCCGCCCCCAAGGCGATCATCGAGAAGGCCGACAAGGAGACCGCCGAGGCGGCCAAGGCCAAGCTCGAAGAGGCCGGTGCCTCCGTCTCGCTCAAGTGAGCTGATTCACCCAGTGTGACCGCC
>DIAZ01000014.1:35630-49455 GCA_002415925.1 Dietzia sp. UBA5065
GACCGCCCCTGGCGGCATTTCCCTTGGACGCCAACCCCAGTGAGGGATCCTTAGGTCCACAAATTATCGGCATGTAACGAACCACCCGTACCGAACGGTAGTCTACAGTGACCGTGGCCACAGACGATGGCTGCCGTGAGGAGTGGTGACGTGGGTGTCGAGGTTTCCGTCGAGGGTCTGACCAAGTCGTTCGGATCGCAGAAGATCTGGGAGGACGTCACGTTCACCCTCCCCGAGGGCGAGGTCAGCGCGCTCCTGGGGCCGTCGGGTACCGGTAAGTCCGTGTTCCTCAAATCGCTCATCGGGCTGTTGCGCCCGGAGCGCGGGAAGATCATCATCGACGGCACGGACATCCTCCAGTGCACCGCCAAGGAGCTCTACGAGATCCGCAAGCTGTTCGGCGTCCTGTTCCAGGACGGCGCGCTCTTCGGTTCCATGGACCTCTACGACAACGTGGCGTTCCCGCTGCGCGAGCACACCCGCAAGTCGGAGTCCGAGATCCGCGACATCGTGATGGAGAAGCTCGAGCTCACCGGGCTCACCGGCGCGGAGGGCAAGCTCCCCGGCGAGATCTCCGGCGGGATGCGCAAGCGCGCCGGGCTGGCCCGCGCCCTCGTGCTGGATCCCGAGATCATCCTGGTCGACGAGCCGGACTCCGGACTCGACCCGGTCCGCACCACCTACCTCGCGCAGCTCCTCATCGACATCAACGCGCAGATCGACGCGACCATCCTCATCGTGACGCACAACATCAACCTCGCCCGCACCGTCCCGGACAACCTGGGCATGCTCTACCGCAAGAAGCTCGTCATGTTCGGCCCTCGCGAGGTCCTGCTCACCAGCGATGAGCCGTCGGTCCGGCAGTTCCTCCGCGGTTCCAAGCTGGGCCCGATCGGCATGTCCGAGGAGAAGGACGACGCGCAGATGCGCGAGGAGCAGGCCCAGGCCGACGCCGGCCACAACGACGGCTCCCCGGGCGAGGACGAGGTCACGGGTGTCCCGTCGCAGATGCAGCCGACGCCCGGCGGCCCCGAGCGGAAGGGTGAGCTGCGTCGCGAGAAGCGCGTGGCGGAGATGCTCGACACCCTTCCCGAGGGCGCGCAGGAGGCGATCCGGGCCGAGTGGGCGGCGCGCGGTCACGGCAACGGGAAGGTCCCCGCGGCCGCACCGGTCGGTGGCTCCGCCGCGACCACCGCCACGGGCCCCGGAGACGGCGCCGCGACGACCGGCGTGGACGCCCACTACGGTTCCGACGAGAACTGAAGACGCGGGAGAGGTCGGGGGATTGGATGGCGGAGGGTGCGACTCAGCAACCCGCGAGAAGGTCTGGCGTGTCACCCGCCGACGTCGGCGGGGGTGTCCGTGATGCCGTCGGCGAGGCCGGGAAGGTGTTCCGCCTCTTCCTCGAGGTGCTGCGCGGCATCTTCCAGCGACCGTTCCAGTTCCGGGAGTTCATCAGCCAGTCGTGGTTCATCGCCTCGGTGACGATCCTGCCGTCGGCGCTGGTGGCGATCCCGTTCGGTGCGGTCGTGGCGATGCAGACGGGCTCGCTCGTCCAGCAGCTCGGGGCGGAGGCCTACACCGGGGCCACCGGTGTCCTCGCCGTGGTCCAGCAGGGCGCACCGCTGGTCACCTCGCTGCTCATCGCCGGGGCCGCCGGCTCCGCCGTGGCGGCCGACCTGGGCGCCCGCTCGATCCGCGAGGAACTCGACGCCATGCGGGTCCTCGGGATCGACCCGGTCCAGAGGCTCGTGGTTCCCCGCGTGCTCGGCATGATGCTCGTCGCGGTGCTGCTCAACGGTCTCGTCTCGATCGTCGGCATCTCCGGCGGCTACGTCTTCAACATCATGCTGCAGGGGGGCACCCCGGGTGCGTACCTCATGTCCTTCGGTGCCCTCGCGCAGTTGCCGGACTTCATCATGTCCTCGGTCAAGGCCCTCGTCTTTGGCCTCATCGCCGGGGTCGTCTCCTCGTATTGCGGCATGAATCCCAAGGGTGGCCCGAAGGGTGTCGGCGACGCCGTCAACCTCGGCGTGGTCCTCACATTCCTCCTGCTGTTCTTCGCCAATCTCATCCTCACGGCGATGTACCTGCAGATCGTTCCGCCGAAGGGGTCGTAGATGGCGATCCACACCGACGTCGGCCCCACCAGGGCCAAGCTCCGGGCCCTGGTCCGCGGTCCGATCCAGTCGTTCGACTCCCTGGGGGACCAGCTCGCGTTCCACCTGAGGGCGATCCGCTGGATTCCGCAGACGCTCGTCCACTACCGGCACGAGGTGCTGCGCCTGATCGCCGAGGTGACCTTCGGCGTCGGCGTGCTGGCGGTCCTCGGCGGGACCATCGGCGTCATCGTCATGATGAGCGGGTTCACGGGCGTCGTGGTGGGGCTCCAGGGCTACGCCGCGCTGGACCAGATCGGTAGCTCCGTCCTCACCGGCTTCCTCTCCGCCTACGTCAACACCCGTGAGGTGGCGCCGGTCGTGGCCGCCCTGGCGCTGTCGGCGACCGTCGGCTGCGGCTTCACCGCCCAGCTCGGCGCCATGCGGATCTCCGAGGAGATCGACGCGCTCGAGGTGATGGCCATCCCCAGCGTGCCCTACCTCGTCACCACGCGGATCATCGCCGGCTTCATCGCCGTGATCCCGCTGTACGTGGTGGGACTACTGTCCTCGTACCTGGCGACACGCGGCGTCAACACCCTGTTGCAGGGCCAGTCGACCGGGTCGTTCGACCACTATTTCCACCTCTTCCTGCCCCCGGAAGACGTGATCTACTCCTTCGTCAAGGTGATCATCTTCGCCTTTGTCCTGGTCATGATCCACTGCTACTACGGCTTCACCGCGACCGGCGGCCCGGCGGGCGTCGGGGTGGCCGTGGGGCGCGCGGTCCGCACGACGATCGTCGTGGTGGCCATCCTCAACTTCTTCGTCGGACTCGCGCTCTGGGGTACCACCACGACGGTGCGGGTGGCGGGATGAGCGAGCTGTCGACCACCGCCAAGCGCCTGCTGTCCGCGTTGTTCATCGTGATCGTCCTGGTCTTCGTGGGCACCACCATCGCCATCTACAACCGGGCGTTCACCGCGTCGGACACCGTCACCATGTACACCGACGACATGGCGTACGCCCTTCCCAACGACGCCGACGTCAAGGCGCGCGGCGTCCTGGTCGGCCGCGTCTCCGGGGTGGAACCCGAGGGGGACAAGGTGCGGGTGAACATGGAGTTCGACCCGGCCTTCGTGGACCAGCTCCCCGCCAACGTCAGCGGGCGACTGCTCCCCAAGACGCTGTTCGGCGAGCGGTACGTCGATCTCGGTTTCCCCGAGCAGCCCGTGGGCACGATCGAGCCCGGCGCCACCATCGAGCAGGACACCCGCGGCAACGCGGTGGAACTGGGGCGGGTCCTGGACGGACTGCTCCCGGTCCTCGAGGCGGTCCCGCCGGAGAAGCTCGCCGGCACCCTCGGCGCCCTGAACCAGGCGCTTGCCGGTCGCGGCGACGAGATCGGGGCGAGCCTGGTGGACATCGGACAGGTCTTCGACGGCATCACCCAGGAGATGCCCGCCCTGGAGTCGGGGCTGGAGGACCTGGCGACGTTCTCCCAGACCTACGCGGAGGCGCTGCCGGACCTCATCAACGCGCTCGACGCGCTGCGGACCACGGGAGACACGGTGATCACCAGGCGCACCGACATCGCCGACGGTCTGCAGCGGATCAGTTCCTCGGCGGAGGTCGTCACGGGGTTCCTCGCCGCGAATCGCGCGGACCTCATCGCGTTGGCCGCCGACTCCCGCCGGTCGCTCGAGTACCTCGCCGAGTACTCGCCCGCGCTGCCGTGCACGGTCGATCAGTTCATGATCGCCCTGGACCGCTCCGACGCGATCCTCGGGGTGGGCACCCCCCACCCCGGCATCCGCGTCACCATCGAGGTGATCAACCCGAGGGGTCGGTACGTCCCCAACCAGGACGAGCCGCGCTTCTTCGACACCCGGGGACCGCGCTGCTACGAGCCGGTCCCGGAGCCGGGGATCTTCGGTGGGGCGCCCGGTGGGGCGATCGCCGACGGCTCCTACCAGCCCCCCACCCGCAACCCCGGCCCGCAGTACGTCCCGACGCTGCCCAACCCCCTCGACGAGGACGGACCCGTTCCCGCCCTGCGGACCCGGGGTTCGGTCCCCGCCGCGCCTAGGCGTGCGGTTCCGCAGCAGCCCAACCTGCCCTTCCCCTCGACCGTGACGGCCGGGCGGGGTGGAGAGGTGATGGCGATGGCCTATGCGGGTTCGCCGCTCGAGACCGACACGGTGCGCACCGTGTACGGGGTGGCGACCGGCCGTGACGCCGTGGACATCCCCGCGTGGATCGGTGGGATCGGGGCCCCGGCTCTGCGCGGGGCGCAGGTGAGCTTCCGATGAGCACCAAACTCAAGGCGCTCTTCCGGGGCGGGGTCCTGGGATCGTTCGTCAAGCTCGGCGTGTTCGTGGTGGTCACGGCGCTTCTCAGCACGATCCTCGCCACCACCATCCGCGGCGGCACGCGGGAGGAGGGAACCGAGTACTCGGCGGTCTTCTCCGACGTGACGATGCTCGAGGAGGGCGACGACGTCCGCATCGCCGGGGTCGTGGTGGGACACGTGACCGGGTACGAGATCCACGACCGGGATCAGGCGATGGTGCACTTCACCATGTCGGGCGACCGCACCCTGCCGGCCAACGTCCACCTCGCGCTGAGATTCCGGAACATGATCGGCCAGCGCTACATGAACATCTCCCGCGAACCGGGCCCCGTCCAGGCCGCCCTGCCCGAGGGCTCGACCATCCCGATCGAGAAGACCTCCCCCGCGGTGGACCTCACGGCGTTGTTCAACGGCTTCCGGCCGCTGTTCACCACGCTGCAGCCCGAGGACGTCAACGCGCTCGCGGACTCGCTCGTCCGGGTGCTCCAGGGCGAGGGCGGAACCGTGACGAGCCTCGTGCAGCAGACCTCGCAACTCACCAACCACCTGGCCGATCGCGACCAGGTGATCGGGGAGGTCATCGACAACCTCACGCGGGTCCTCCAGACGATCAACGAGCGGGACGTCCAGTTCCAGCAGCTCGTGGTGACCACCCGGCAGCTGGTGGAGGGTCTGGCGGCCGATCGCGACGCGATCGGTGAGTCCCTGGACTCGATCGCCGACCTCACGTCGTCGGCCGAGAACGTGGTCGCGGCCACCCGTCCGAGCGTCACCGAGTCGCTGGACCACCTCAAGCTGGTGACGGACGACGTCAGCGCCAACCGGGACACCCTCCACGAGGTCCTCACCAACCTGCCGATCAAGTCCGACAACCTCATCCGCATGGGCTCGTTCGGGTCGTGGTTCCAGTTCTATCTCTGCGGTGCCGACGTGGCGATCGGACCGGGCAACAACGTGCCCAACCTTCTGCCGACAGGCGGCCCGGTGGTCAACCACCCGGTGTATACGAACGTGGCGCCCCGGTGCCACGCAGGGGGAATCCCATGAGCAAGAGCAAGCCGGGGGAGCCCAGGGTCGGCAACGCGACGATCGGGGCGATCGGCGTCCTGGTGATCCTCGCGCTCACGGCGGGATCCTTCATGCTGGACTCGCTCCCGTTCGTGGGAGCCGGGCCCAGGTACTCCGCCCTCTTCTCCGAGGCGGCCGGACTGACCGACGGCAACGAGGTCCGTATCGCCGGCGTGAAGGTCGGGGTCGTCACCGACGTCGAGCTCGACGGGGACAAGGTCGTCGTGGGCTTCCGTGCCAAGGACGCGTGGCTCGGTGACGACACCCGGGCGAGCATCCAGGTCAAGACCGTCCTGGGCCAGAAGTACCTGGCCCTGATCCCCGCGGGGACCGGTGAGCTGGACCGCTCGGAGCCGATCCCGCTCGATCGCACCGTGGCGCCCTACGACGTGGTCACCGCGTTCTCCTCGGCGGCCGAGACGCTCGACCGGATCGACGACCAGAAGCTGGCGGAGAGCCTGGACACCCTCACCGACGCGATGCAGGCCTCGCCCGAGGAGTTCCGCGGCGCGGTCGACGGCGTGGCCAGGTTGTCGCGGACGCTGTCGAGCAGGGACGCCGAGCTCCGCGAACTGCTCGAGGCCACCCGCACCAGCTCCGGGATCCTCGCCGACCGCAACGACGACTTCCGGCGCCTGATCATCGGCACCGGGCAACTCCTGGGCGAGCTCAACGACCGCTCGGAGACGCTCAAGCTGGTGCTGGCCTCCACCCGCGGACTGTCGGTCGAGCTCCGCAGGTTCGTCGCGGACAACGAGGCGGAGTTCGGGCCGACGCTCGACAGCCTGGACTCCGCGCTGGAGGTCCTCACCGACCACCAGGAGGAGCTGAAGAAGTCCATCCACAACCTCGCGCCGTTCTACCGGCTGTACGCCAACATGCTGGGCACCGGCCGGTGGTTCGACTCCGTGGTGACCAACCTCATCCCGCCGGGCGTGCCCGAGCCTCCGTTCTACCCCGGCGCCCGCGCGCCGGCCCGTCAGAGTGGGATCAACTGATGCACAAGAAGCTGCCGTACTGGCTGGTCGCGCTGCTCCTCGTCGTCGTCGTGGCGGTCGTCGCCGTCACCTACCTCGCCGCCACCCGGATGGGTCGGACCACCATCACCGCGACCTTCCCCTCCGCCGTCGGCATCTCCGCCGGGACCGACGTCCGGATCCTCGGCGTGACGGTGGGATCGGTCGACGAGGTGACCCCGATGGGAGACACGGTCGAGGTCAGGCTCCACGTCCGTCGAGGCGTGGAGATCCCGGCGGACGCCAAGGCGGTCCAGGTGACGCCGTCGGTCATCCCGGACCGGACCATCCAGATCGTGCCCGCCTACTCCGGCGGTCCCACCATGGAGTCCGGCGCGCACATCCCGCTCGACCGCACCGCCACGCCGGTCGAGGTGGACACGCTGTACTCGTCGGTCCGGGACCTCACCGAGGCCCTGGGGCCCGACGGCGCCAACAAGGACGGCGCGCTGGACAGGTTCGTCACGGCCTCCGCCGACACCCTCGGCGGGAACGGGGCGGCGCTGGGGCGGTCGATCGACGAGCTGTCCACCGCCGCCACGATCCTCGCCGACTCGAGCCAGGACATCAGTGAGACGGTGATCAACCTCCAGTCGTTCGTCACCATGCTCGCGCAGAACGACGCCCAGGTGCGGGAGTTCAACACCCAGATGGCGTCCTTCAACCAGACGGTGGCCGGGCAGCGGGAGGACCTGCAGGGCGCGCTGGGCGAGCTCAGCTACGCGCTGGCCGACGTGGCCCGGCTGATCCGCGACAACCAGGACGTGATCCGCAGCAACGCGGACCGCCTGGTGACCCTGAGCCAGATCACCGCCGACCAGCGGGACGACCTCGAGGAGATCCTCAAGGCGGCCCCGGTCGCGCTGTTCAACCTCATCAACGCCTACGACCCGGAGTCGGGGACCCTGTCCATGCGCCTGAACATCCCCGAGACCAAGAACCCGGCGGGAATCCTGTGCCAGATCATGAAGCTGGGCCGTCTCAACCCGGGCAACGACCTCTTCCAGGGACTTGACGATCTCCGTCGCGCCGACATCCAGACCTGTGAGGCGCTCGCGCCGCAGCGCAACGCGGAACTCCGCGCCGCCAACCCCGACCTGCCTCTCGGCATCCTGTCCGGCGAGATGGAGCAGTCCATCCCGGTCCCCGGGACGGTGCCGGGCAACTACGGGTGGCCCATGACGCCGGCGTCGGAAGGGGGACGGGGATGAGCCGCCCGACGATCGCCGCGGCCGGCCTGGCCGCGCGGGCCCTGGGTGCCTCCGCCGTGGTGGCCGCCCTCGCCGCCGGGTGCTCCATGAACCTGGAGGACTACACGCTGCCGGGCGGCGCGGAGGTGGGGGAGGACCCCATGAACGTGTCCATCCGGTTCGACGACGTGCTGGACCTGGTCCTGCAGTCCACGGTCAAGGTCAACGGGCTCGACGCAGGACGCGTCTCCGGGATCTCGTTGGCCGACGACGGGTGGACCGCGCAGGTCGAGGTCGTCCTGCGGGACGACCTCGACCTCCCGGCGAACGTGGAGGCGTCGATCCAGCAGACCAACCTGCTCGGTGAGAAGTTCGTCCAGCTCACCCCGCCGGAGGACGAACCGCCCGCCGGCAGGCTGTCCGACGGCGACGTGATCCAGACGGCCAACACGCGGACCACGACCGACATCGAGCAGGTGCTCGGCGCGCTCTCGCTGCTCCTCAACGGCGGCGGCGTGGATCAGATCCAGCCGATCGTCGCCGAGCTGCGAGCGGTGACGGACGGGCGCGAGGAGGGGTTGACCGAGACCCTGCGGTCGGCGGACGAGCTCATCTCCGGCCTCAACCGACAACGCGACAGCATCACCGCCGCGCTCGAGGGCGTCAATCTCATGTCGTCCCGCGCGAACGACCAGCGCGAGCAGATCCAGGCCGCGCTCGACGAGCTGCCCGCCGGGGTGGCGGTGCTCGAGGAGCAGCGCCCCCAGCTGGTGGAGATGCTGCGCCGGGTGGACGCGCTGGGCCAGGTGGGGTCCGACATCCTGCTCAGCAGCAGGGAGGACCTCATCGCCGACCTGCGTGCGCTGCGCCCGGTGCTCCGGTATCTCAGCGAGTCCACCCCTGAACTGATCGACCTCACCGGGTTCATCCCCACGTTCCCGTTCCCCGACGCGTCGATCTCCTCGACGGTGGGGGGGTCGGCGAACGTGTTCATGTCACTCGACGCGTCCATCTCCGAGACGCTCCGTAACCTCGGGGCCAACCAGGGGAATCCGGTCTCGCTGAGGCCCAACACCACGAGTGGCCCGTACAACATCGACCCGGGCAATCCCTGGGTGGACGGGAACGGGCCGGACAGGCGGACCACCATCGTGCTGCCGCTGCTGCCGGTCCCGCCGATCATGGACAGGGCCGTGGTGCCCAGACCCGCGCCGGGTACGTCGGAGTTCTCCGAGACGTACCTGCCCGAACCAGGGGAGCCCGGATACCGATGAGCAAGACTCTCAGGACACAGCTCATCGTCTTCTGCGTGATAGCGGCGCTGGGGATCAGCTACGTCGGGGCCAACTACGTGCGCCTGCCCTCGCTGTTGGGGATAGGCCAGTACAAGGTGTACCTGGACCTGCCCGACACCGGCGGTGTCTTCACCAACGCGGCCGTCAACTACCGCGGCACGCCGGTCGGCCGCGTGGGCGAGCTCTCCCTGACCGACGACGGCGTGCGGGTCGAGCTCGACATGGACTCCAGCGCCCCGGACATCCCCGCGGACACCGTGGCGGTGGTCGCCAACCGTTCCGCCATCGGCGAGCAGTTCGTGGACCTGCGGCCGAACAGCCTCTCCGAGCCGTACCTGTCGGACGGGGACGTGGTGACCGCGGGTCGCGAGGCGCTTCCGGTGCGCGTCGAGGACCTGCTGTCCTCGGTCGACGCGCTGGCCCGGTCGGTGCCGCTCGACGACCTCGAGGTGACGGTCGACGAGCTGGGCGCGGCGTTCGAGGGCCGGGGGCCCCAGCTCCAGCGGCTGTCGGACTCGCTCGTCCGCATCTCCGACTCCGGGATCCGCACGATGCCGCAGCTGCAGGCCCTCATCCGGGACGGCGCGACCGTGCTCGACACCCAGGCCGACCAGTCCGGCGAGATCGTCAGCTTCTCCCGTGACCTGCGCACGGTCACCGAGGCGCTGCGGGACTCGGATTCCGACCTCGAGCGCCTCATCACCACCGGCCCCGAGTTCGCCGACGAGGCCCGGTACCTGGTGGAGAACTCCGGCGCCCCCCTCACCCGGGCGGTGGGGAACCTGTCGGCCACCATGAAGACCGTGGACCCGCTCGCGCCGTCGTTCAAGGTGCTGCTGCAGCTGCTCCCGGCCCTGGCGGCCGGAGGCCTGTCGACCGCGCCGGGCGACGGGACGCTCCACTTCGGCCTGGTCCTGGAGAACGACAACCCCACCCCCTGCACGCAGGGCTACGAGGGCACCCAGCGGATCATCGACGAGATGAAGGCGCAGGATCCGGGCTTCGATCCGCAGGAGCAGAACTTCCCGCCCAACTACGAGGCCCGGTGCACGGTGCCCCTGGGCAGCCCCACCGCCGTGCGCGGTGCCGAGCGCGTGGAGTACGCCTACCCGGGTGTCCCGCAGCCCTGGGACACCAAGCCCAAGATCGACCCGGACCGGCTGAACCTGTCCGTGGCCGCCGAGCAGCTCGCGGCCCTGCAGGGGCTGATCCCGCGGTGACGGCGGGACCGGGCGAGGATCCGGTGCGCGGCGGTTCCGGTAGCGTCGCCGCCATGAGCTCGCAGGAGAACGACGGGGGCGGCGCGGCCGTGCCGAGGTGGCTGGCGATCGTCTCGGTGATCGTGCTGGCCGCCGGGCTGGCGACGCTGGGCGTGTTCGGGTGGCGGTACTCCGAGGCGCGGGCGGCCCAGGAGGTCGCCTCGGAACGCGAGGCGGTCTCCGACGTCGCGACCCAGGTGATCATCAACGCGTTCAGCTTCGACCACCGCAACGTGGACCAGTCGCTGCAGCAGCTCGCCGACGCCTCCACCGGGGACTTCCTCGTCGAGCAGGAGCAGTGGGCGGGCGACGTCCGCACGCGGGTCGTGGAGCAGAAGGCCGTCACCACCGCCACCGTGTCGCACACCGCGGTCGAGTCGCTGGACCGGGACGCCGGGGACGCCGCGGTGCTCGTGGTGTTCACCGCCCACTCGGAGCGGGAGGGCCAGGACGACATCACCGGTCGGCAGGCGATGCGCGTGGACCTCACCCGGGTCGACGGAGCGTGGAAGGCCGACGCGGTCAACCAGGTGGGCGTGACGGTGCCGGTGGGGAGCTCGAGCCGGTCGGTCCAGAACCTCGAGGTGCCGGGGGCGGACCAGGGCGAGCAGGGCTCGACCGCGGCGCCCGCCCCCACCACGCCCGCCGGCCGATGAGAGAGGACGGGATCTACTGATGCCACCCATCAAGAGGACGCAGAAGCCCGCCGGCCCGCCGGCGCGCCGGCGCCTGGCCGGCCACGCCGGCTCGACCCGGCCCGAGGCGGGACCGTGGGAGTCGGAGGAGGGCGACGACGACGAGGTGCGCGACCACGCCACGGAGAGCGTCGACGAGGGGGACGGGGCTCGTCGTCGTCGTCGTTCGCTCGCACGGCCACTGACCATCGGCGCGCTCGCCGTCGGCCTGGTCGCCGGCGTCGGCGGGGCCGGTGGCCTGATCTACCTGGCACTGTCCGATGGAGCGGAGCCGGCCAACCAGGCGTTCGTCGACCAGGCGGCGACCGAGGCGGTGCTCACGGCCGCGAGCACCAACGTGCAGCGCCTCGTGGCGATCGATCACGAGACGCTGGACCAGTACCACGACTCGCTCGGGGAGTTCCTCACCCCGAACCTCGTGGCGGAGCTGGACAAGAACTGGCCGGCGTTGCGGGACAGCTACGAGCAGTCGGCGACGACCGTCGACGCGCAGGTGCGCGAGTCGGGGCTGGCGTACCTCGAGGGGGACAAGGCGGAAGTGCTGCTCGTGCAGGACGTGTCGATGACCCGGGACGGCGTCGCGGCCGGCAGCACCAGCGGCACCTACCTGGTCGGTCTCGACAGGGTCGACGGGGTGTGGAAGCTCTCCCGCATCCCCGACCTGCCCTCCTGACGCGCGGCCCCGGCGGCGCGATCCCGGGCCGGACCGGCCGAGATCCTTGACGAAAGCGCGTTGAGCAGTCACCCTTTAGGGGCATCGGGCGACGTGAGTCCGCCCGGGGTGCGATGTCCCGACCGGGGGCCGATGAGGCGAGAGCCACGAGGGCAACCAGCGCAGAGACGGACGCCGCACCCGATCGCATGAACAGCCTCCGGGTCGCCCCGTTGACGGCTGGACTTCCGCGCCGCCATCGACTAGATTAGGTCGTTGCGCTGGCTGCTATTTGCCCTCCCGTCCGTCCGTGGCGGCTCGTCCCCGGTTCTCCGGGCGATCCCCGAGCCCCCGCGTGCGGTCGGACCGGGGTGGATACCCGTCGGCGGACCGCTCGCAGATACATCTGTGATCACCGCCCGTGGTGATCACGTGAGGTGCTGGAAGGACCCATCTTGGCAGTCTCCCGCCAGACCACGTCAGTCTCCACCGTTCCCGGTGCGCCCCGGAGGGTTTCGTTCGCGAAGCTCTCGGAGCCGTTGCCGGTCCCGGGACTGCTCGACCTCCAGACGGAGTCGTTCGAGTGGTTCATCGGGTCGGAGGAGTGGCAGAAGAGGGCCGCGTCACGCGGCGTCACCAACCTCGAGGGAGGCCTCGAGTCGATCCTCCGGGAGATCTCCCCGATCGAGGACTTCTCCGGCTCCATGTCCCTGTCGTTCTCGGAGCCGTACTTCGAAGAGGTGAAGGCCTCGATGGAGGACTGCCGCGAGAAGGACCGCACCTACGAGGCGCCCCTGTTCGTCACCGCGGAGTTCGAGAACACCGAGACGGGCGAGATCAAGTCGCAGACCGTCTTCATGGGTGACTTCCCGATGATGACGGACAAGGGAACGTTCATCATCAACGGCACCGAGCGTGTCGTGGTCTCGCAGCTCGTCCGGTCGCCGGGCGTGTACTTCGACCGGAACCGCGACAAGTCCACGGAGCGGGACGTCCACTCCGTCAAGGTCATCCCGTCGCGCGGTGCGTGGCTGGAGTTCGACGTGGACAAGCGCGACACGGTGGGCGTGCGGATCGACCGTAAGCGTCGGCAGTCCGTGACCGTGCTGCTCAAGGCGCTCGGCTGGACCACCACCGAGATCAAGGAGCGCTACGGCTTCTCCGAGATCATGATGTCCACCCTCGAGAAGGACACCGTCGAGGACACGGATCAGGCGCTGCTGGAGATCTACCGCAAGCTGCGTCCCGGCGAGCCGCCGACCAAGGAGTCCGCGGAGGCGCTGCTGGAGAACCTGTTCTTCAAGGAGAAGCGCTACGACCTAGCCCGCGTCGGCCGCTACAAGGTCAACCGCAAGCTCGGTCTGCCCGACCCCGAGGGCGACGTCACCACCACGCTCACGCGCGAGGACATCGCCGCGACCATCGAGTACCTCGTGCGTCTCCACGCGGGCGAGTCCTCGATGCAGGTCTCCGGCGGGCGCGAGGTCCCGGTCGACGTCGACGACATCGACCACTTCGGCAACCGCCGTCTGCGCACGGTCGGCGAGCTCATCCAGAACCAGGTCCGCGTGGGCCTGTCGCGCATGGAGCGCGTCGTCCGCGAGCGCATGACCACGCAGGACTCCGAGGCGATCACCCCGCAGTCGCTCATCAACATCCGGCCCATCACCGCCGCGCTCAAGGAGTTCTTCGGAACCTCCCAGATGTCGCAGTTCATGGACCAGAACAACCCGCTGTCGGGTCTGACCCACAAGCGACGCCTGTCCGCGCTCGGCCCCGGTGGCCTGTCGCGTGAGCGCGCCGGCCTCGAGGTCCGCGACGTCCACGCCTCGCACTATGGCCGCATGTGCCCGATCGAGACCCCCGAGGGGCCGAACATCGGCCTCATCGGCTCGCTCTCGGTGTATGCCCGGGTCAACCCGTTCGGCTTCATCGAGACCCCGTACCGCCGGGTCGTCGACGGGGTCGTCACCGATCAGGTGGACTACCTCACCGCCGACGAGGAGGACCGCCACGTCGTGGCGCAGGCCAACTCGGAGATCGACGCCGACGGTCGCTTCGTCGAGGACCGGGTCCTCGTGCGCAAGAAGCACGGCGACGTCGAGGTGGTCGAGGGTACGGACGTCGACTACATGGACGTCTCGCCGCGCCAGATGGTCTCCGTGGCCACCGCCATGATCCCGTTCCTCGAGCACGAC
>DIAZ01000014.1:49598-50242 GCA_002415925.1 Dietzia sp. UBA5065
CGAGCACGACGACGCCAACCGTGCCCTCATGGGCGCGAACATGCAGCGTCAGTCGGTCCCGCTGGTCCGTTCCGAGGCGCCGCTGGTCGGCACCGGCATGGAGCTCCGCGCGGCCGTGGACGCGGGCGACGTGATCGTCAACACCCGCGCCGGGATGGTGGAGGAGGTCTCGGCCGACTTCATCACCGTGATGGACGACGACGGCGGGCGCAACACCTACCGGTTGGCCAAGTTCGCCCGGTCCAACCAGGGCACCTGCTCCAACCAGAAGCCGATCGTCGACGAGGGCGACCGCGTCGAGGCCGGACAGGTCCTCGCCGACGGCCCCTGCACAGAGAACGGTGAGATGGCGCTCGGCAAGAACCTCCTCGTGGCGATCATGCCGTGGGAGGGCCACAACTACGAGGACGCCATCATCCTCTCGCAGCGCCTCGTGGAGGAGGACGTGCTCACGTCCATCCACATCGAGGAGCACGAGATCGACGCCCGCGACACCAAGCTGGGTGCCGAGGAGATCACGCGCGACATCCCCAACGTGTCCGACGAGGTCCTCGCGGACCTGGACGACCGCGGGATCGTGCGCATCGGCGCCGAGGTGCGCGACGGTGACGTCCTGGTCGGCAAGGTCACGCCCAAGGGCGAGA
>DIAZ01000014.1:50455-51102 GCA_002415925.1 Dietzia sp. UBA5065
CGCGAGGTGCGCGACACCTCGCTCAAGGTGCCGCACGGTGAGTCCGGGAAGGTGATCGGCGTCCGCGTGTTCTCGCGCGAGGACGACGACGACCTGCCCCCCGGGGTCAACGAGCTGGTCCGCGTGTACGTCGCGCAGAAGCGCAAGATCCAGGACGGCGACAAGCTCGCCGGTCGCCACGGCAACAAGGGCGTGATCGGCAAGATCCTCCCCGCCGAGGACATGCCCTTCCTGCCCGACGGCACGCCCGTGGACATCATCCTCAACACGCACGGCGTCCCGCGTCGTATGAACATCGGTCAGATCATGGAGACCCACCTCGGCTGGCTGGCCAAGGCGGGCTGGGAGGTGCCGCGCGACACGGAAGGCTCCCTGCCCGAGTGGGCCACCAAGCTGCCGGAGGAGATCCACCACGTCGAGGCCGGCACCAACACGGCCACCCCCGTCTTCGACGGTGCGGCGGACACGGAGATCACCGGCCTGCTGGGCTGCACCCTCCCGAACCGTGACGGTGAGCGGATGGTCAAGGCCGACGGCAAGGCCACCCTGATGGACGGCCGCTCCGGCGAGCCGTTCCCGTACCCGGTGTCCGTGGGCTACATGTACATCCTCAAGCTGCACCACCTCGTGGACGACAAGATCCACGC
>DIAZ01000147.1 GCA_002415925.1 Dietzia sp. UBA5065
GGCGCACGCCGGCGGGGCGGCGGCGTCCTAGGCCTCCGGGTCGGTCACCAGGATCGGCCCCTCGGGCTTCCACCACCCCCAGCGGGTCGCGGTCGCGGTCGTCACCTGCGCCGGCGTGGGCGGATCGACCTGGTAGGTCCCGAGCGGGGTGTACGCCTCGATCGAGCCCCAGTCGCGGTTCCAGTCGTGGCGCAGGTACGAGGGGATCGTCCGCGCACGCTGCGCGGTCTCGATCCACCCGAGCGGACCACCGGACTCGTAGGACTGCCAGGTGCTCGTCGCGCTGACGGCCAGCGGGCGATCCGGGAGGATCCGGAACTCCGGGAGCTCGGCGACGCCCGCGTAGTGGGAGAACGGCCGCTGGCACGGGAACTGCAGGCTCACCGCCCAGTCCAGCAGGACGGGCGCCTCCGAACCGACCAGCTCCTGGAGCGTGACGAGCTCGGGCGCGCGCGGCGGGGTGATGGCGGCCCACTGGTCGGGGGTCAGGTCGCCGTCGTCGACCCGGATCCGCATGACGTCCGCGTCGGCGGGCACATCCTTCATGTCGACCCGGAGGTTCCGCCACGTCGGGGCGGGGCCGATGTCGAACGGGGTGACGGGGGCGCCGACCGGGTCCGCGTTCGGGCCGCCGGTCGCGCGACCGAACTCCACGACGACCTCCTGCCCGTATTTGTACAGGCCGTCGGCGTCGTACCGGCCGATCCGGCCCGCGGCGGAGATCACCAGGAGCGGGTGCGTCTCGCGGTTCTCGGGCAGCCGGTACCAGCCGGTCTCCAGGTTGGCCTCGCGCTGCGGGCCCACGAAGAACGACCCGAGCACCGGGGTGGTGGCCGGATCGAGCCCGAAGGGCAGGGCGACCGTCGAGGAGTTGACACCTTCCGTGCCGCGGCCGCCGCCGGTGCCCGCGCTCTCGCCAGTGTTGACCGAGGGGCCGCCGCCGGGTTCCTGCGTGGTGTTGGCGGCACCCGGGTCGCCGACGACCGCGTCCGCGGACAGGTCGGGCGCGACGCCGTTCGGGGAGAACCCGGTGTTCTCGCCGGCGTCGAGCGCGGCCGCCCTGGCGGCGGGGTCGATCGACCCGTCCGGCCTCGGGGTGGCGGCGAGCGGGGTGAGCATGCCGTCATTGGCGTCCGGCTCCACCAGGACGCGGTCGGCGAGCATGCAGGGGTTCCCGGCGAGGGCGGAGAGGTTGCCCGCACTCACCGTGTAGGCGGGGTACTGCTTGAGGACGCCCTTGGCGAAGGAGGCCAGGGAGAACACGACGAGCAGGCCCGCGACCACGGCGATCGGAGCCGCGGCGACGGTGCGCATGCGCCGGCGCCCCTCTGACGTCCTGGGGGCCTGGGTCCCGGTGTAGTCCTGCCGGAGGTGCTGCCAGGCGGCGTACGCGAACGTCAGCACCGCGAGCGCCAGCAGCACGGTGGCGGCATCGATCCCGCGGACGCTGGGCGCCTTGTCCCACCAGGGGATGCCGTAGCTCGACACGTACCACCAGCCGTTGGGTCCGGCGAAGGCCAGGGCGAGCACCACGAGGATCACGCCGAGGAACACCGTGCGGTTGCGCGCCGAGCGGACGGCGGAGGCGGAGATCGCCATCGCGCCGAGCGCGGCGATGGCGGCGCCGATCCCCGCGTAGACACCGAAGTGGTGGGTCCACTTGGTAGGGGAGAACATCATGAAGAACGCGGTGCCCACCACCACGCCGACCAGTCGCCAGACGGGGCCCGAGGCCGCACCCGGGACCTTGCCCCGGCGCAGCAGGGTGCCGATGACCATGATGAGGCACAGCATGACCAGGAGGACCGGCAGGCGGCGCGACAGCGACCCGTCGACCGTCGGGATCATGAGGTAGTAGTAGCGGACGAACTCCTCGAACCAGTTGAGGTTGGGTCCGATCGCGCCCCGGACCCGGATCGCCTCGAGCACCGAGGCCAGGGACTGGATGCCGAAGACGCTGATGAGCACCATCGTCCCGGACGCCAGCACGGGCGCGACGAGCGCGAGGCGGGACCCGACCTCGCGCCCGCGCACCACCACCGTGCGCAGGACCGGCCGCAGTCCCATGATGAGCGCGGCCACGGCCATCAGGCCGGTGGGGCCGGTGGCCAGGGAGAACGAGGCGATGATCACCGCGACCGCGAACGGCAACATCCGCCGGGTGGCGATCGCCCGCTCCACCGAGGTCCAGGTGAGCAGCGCGCCGAGCGCGATCACGGGCTCGGGCCGCAACCCGTTGTTGAAGGCCATCCAGAACGCCAGGAACACGGCGGCGGCGCTCCACACCACCACCGGGGTGGTGCGCGCGGCGCGGCCGAGGCGGGGCAGGACCTCCCGGCTGATGACCAGCCAGCACAGGATCGCGGCGATGAGGGCGGGCAGGCGCATCCACGGGCTCGCGGTGGACACGTGCGAGAACAGCGTCAGCAGGTCGTAGTAGGGGGAGCCGAACGGGGACTCGGGCACCCCGTACCAGCGGTAGTAGTTGGCCATGTACCCGGCGGGATCGGCGGCCCGGGCCATGGAGAGGATGTAGCCGTCGTCGGAGGTGTTGCCACCGACGAAGTGCCACACCCCGAGCGTGCCGATCACGGCCACGTCGGGCAGCCGGATCCTGAACCAGCCCCGGGGCAGGAAGCGGCGGGAGCGCCTGCCGTCGGTCTGGTCGAGCCCGTGCAGGGCCCACAGGGCCACCGCGGTGGCGAGCAGGCCGACCACGATCGCCGCCCACTTCAGGGCGGTGGGCTCGGTGGTGAAACGGGAGTCGACCTCGACCACCACGTCGAGCCCCTCGGGCGCGACCGTGTCGGAGGGCAGGTCGGTGTAGACGCCCACCACCATGGGCCGCAGGTCCTCGGCGTCGACGCGACGAGCCGCGCCGTCGATGCCCTCGAAGTCCGCCTCGACGTAGGTGGGGGCTGCGACCACGCGGAGCTGCGTGCAGTCGCCGGCCGCCACGGCGTCCCGAGGGGCGGAGACGATCACCCGGTTGCGGGAGACCACGTCCACGGTGTCCTCGGAGGCGCGGACGAACAGCGCCCGGTCGCCGGCCTCCTCGCCGCCGGCCGGGGCGGTGGACAGCAGGATCCCGCCGTCGGCCGGCAGGTCCCCGACCAGGCGGCACGGGACGGTGGCGGTGAACCGCTGCGGGGAGTGCGCCATCAACGGCGCGGTCACCGAGTTGACCGACCCGTTCTGCGGCCACTGGACCGTGGAGGTGGTCTGGGAGACCGGCAGGAACGGCAGGGAGAGGAAGCACAGGGTGCCCAGGAGGCCGCTGACGATGGCGACGAGGCGGAGCCTCGCGACACGGGCGTCGGCGGCGACCGGGCCGGAGGCTGCGGTGGAGTCTGACACGACGCCCGATTCTAGGCGACGATCAGTCGATCGGACCCGGTGTGGTCCAGCCCCACCTCACGGAACTGCCTCGGACGAGGTCCGCGGGGACCGCCCCGGGGTCGAGTGGCTCGAATCGCTGGAGCGAACCCCAGTCCCGGGACCAGTCGTGATCGAGGTAGGTCGGGACGGTCACGGCCTCCAGCGTCTGGGTGGTCCACAGGAGCGGGCCCCCGCCCGCCGCGCTCTGCCACCAGTTGGCGGCGGCCGAGGATTCGCGGTCGGCCAGGATCCGGTACGCGGGGATCTCGGCGACACCACCGTTGTGCACGAACGGGCGCTGACAGGGGAAGGCCAGGGCGACCACCCAGTCGATCAGCACCGGGTTGGTGTGGCCCACGACCTCGTCCAGGGTCCGCAGCCGCGGGTTCCGCGGCGGGGTCACGGCCAGCCACCAGTCGGGGTCGAGATTGGCGTCGCCGGCCACCACGCGCACGACCTCGGCGTCCTCCGGGATGTTCTCGAGGGGGATCCGGAGGTTGCGCCACGCGGGGGCCGGGCCGATGTCGAGGGGGGTCATGGATCCCATGACCTCGAGGTCGGTGGGGCCCGAGGCCCCGACCCGTCCGGGGCGCCCGTACTCGATCCGGAGGTCGCCCGGGCCGATGCGGCCGGCGGCGGCCATGACCAGCAGCGGGCGGTTGGGGCTGCGGGCGGGGAGGCGGTACCAGGCGGAGGTGAGCTCGGCGGCCACCTGCGGCCCGCGCCGGTAGGACCCGAGGACCGGGGTGGTGTCGGGGTCGAGGCCGAAGGGGAGGGCGACGGTGGAGCCGTTGACGGTGACGGCGCCCCGGCCGCCGGTGGTGCCCGCGTCGACCCCGTCCTCGGGGTCGCGTTCGCCGGTCTCCGACTGGGCGAGGGAGCCGGAGGGCTCCGCGCTGTCGACGGTGATCGAGTCGGGCAGGCCGTTGGGGGCGAAGCCGTTGACCGCCCCGGCGCCGAGGGAGATCTCCGGCCCGGCGCCGATGGCGCTGAGCAGGCCGTCGTTGGAGTCCTCCTCGACCAGGACCGAGTCGGCCAGCGAGCACGGCTCCCCCGCGAGGGCCCGCATGTTGGCGCGTCCGACCGTGTAGGCGGGGGTCTGGACGAACACCGCGGTGACGGCGGAGACGAGCTCGAAGATCACCACCGAGAACGCCACCACCGTCAGCGGGGCACCGTCGATGCCCGGGCCGCGACCCGAATCGGCCCGGCGCCGGTCGCGCGTGCGCGCGGCGGGGGTGTCGGTGTCCGTGCGGCGGAAGGGCAGGAGGCGGGAGAGTCGGCGCGATGCCGCACCGTCGGGCGAGTCGGGGAGGATCCCGGCGTGGATGAGCCCGGCGATCAGCAGGCACCCGAAGCCGCCGATGAACGCGAGGTACTGGACCTGGACGCCCAGCACCTCGGGGAACGAGTCGGAGAAGGGGATGCCGTAGTCGGAGACGTACCACCAGGTGTTGTCGGTGGCGGTGGACAGGCCCACGACGAGGCACAGCGCGGCCCCGACCAGCCAGCGACTCCGCCGGAGCGAGACGGTCGAGGACCGGAGGGCGATCACGGCGAGGACCGCCAGCGCCCCGGCCAGCCCGGCGAAGACCCCGAAGTGGTGGGTCCATTTGGTCGGGGTGAACACCAGGAACAGCAGCGAGCCGGCGATCACGCCGATCAGCCGGCGGGACGGGCCGGCGGCCGCACCGGGGATGCGGCCCCGGCGCAACATCACGGCCGTGACCAGCGCGAGGCACATGAGCATGAGCAGCACCGGGAACCGCCGCGCCACCCCGCCGTCGGCGGACACCCCGAACAACGCCTCCCAGCGGTCCTTCTCCCCGTACCAGGGCAGGCTGGGGCCGAGCTCGGTGCGGATGCGGGTGGCCTCGAGGACCGTGGCCAGCGTCTGGTCGGCGAACACCGTGTACAGCAGGGCGAGCCCGACCGCCAGCACCGGGCCGAGGATCGGCGCCCAGCCGATCACCAGCGCCCGCCTGCGGACCATGCGAATGAACTCGCGGGCACCGGCGGCCAGCGCCGCCACGCACATGAGGCCGGTGGGCCCGGCGCCGAGGGAGAACGCGGCCACCCCGATCGCGGCGACGCCCGGCACGAGCCGGCGGGTGGCGATCGATCTCTCGACCAGCGACCACGTGAGCAGGGCGCCGAGCGCGATGATCGGCTCGGGCCGCAGCCCGTTGTTGAACGCCATCCAGAAGGCCAGGAACACGGCGGCGCCGGTCCAGCGCGGCCGGCGCCAGGTCCGGGCGAGCCGACCCAGCCGCGGGACCACCTCCCGGCTGATGATGAGCCACGACAGGATCCCGCACAGCAGGGTCGGCAGACGCATCCACGGGCTCGCGGTGGACACCTCGGCGAACACCCGCAGGATCTCGTAGTACCACCCCACCGGCGACTCGGGGGAACCCAGCCAGCGGAAGTAGTTGGACATGTACCCGCTGGGTCCGGCGGACCGGGCCATGGTGAGCAGGTAGCCGTCGTCCGAGGTGTTGGCACCCACCAGGTGCCAGAAGCCCAGGACCCCGATCACCACCCCGTCGACACCCGACAACCGGGTCCACGAGCGGGGCACGAACCGGCGGTCGGAGCGGCCGTCGATCCCGTCGAGCCGGTGCAGGAGGAGGACCGAGGCGATGGTCGCCAGGACGCCCAGCACCATGAGGACCAGCTTGAGGGCCGTGGGGCTGGAGGAGTAGCGGGAGTCGACGGTGACCTCCACCGTCGCCGCGCCCAGCCCGTCCGGCGCGGTGGCCGGGGTGAGGTCGGTGAACACGCCCGTGACCTGCGGTCGCATGGTGCCGGGGAGGGCGGCGCGGACCGGGTCCTCCGAGTCCGCGGAGTCGGTGTCCACGGTGTCGGGGTCCGCGGTGTCGGGGTCAGCGAGCCCGGTCAGCTCGGCCAGCAGGATCCCGGTCTCGGCGCGCACGTGCAGCGACTCGCAGTCCGGGTCGCGCAGCGTGGACAGCGGCACCGAGAGCAGGGTGAGGTTGCGGACCACCACCTCGATCGCGGGCTCGGCGGCGGCACCCGTGGACCGCTGCACCACGAGCCCGTCGGATATCCGCCCCGGCGCCCCCTCGGGCAGCGTCGAGAACACGACGGTGTTCGGGGGAACCTCCGCGAGCGGGGCGCAGGGGGCGGTGATCGTGAGGTCTAGCGGGCGGCCGGAGACGAGCGGTGCCGTGACGGAGGTGAAGTCCGGTCCCGCGGACCACCGCACCTCGGTCGTGTCCTGGTGGACGGGCAGGAACCCCGCGAGGACCGCCAGGAACGCGCCGAGGAACCCGGTGATCACCGCCAGCCGGCGGTCCCGGTCCATCCCCGGGTAGGGGTGCAGCCCGAGAGGTCGCTCACCGCCCGGGCGCGAGCCCGCCTCGTCGTCGTCGCCGGTCGCGGTTCCCGCCCCCCGCGTCGTCACCGCCTCATCCCCGCACCACGATCACGGCAAACGGGCCCACGTCGTGGACCTCGAAGTGGGGGCCGTCCACGGCCCCGGCGGGGATGGTGACGCCGAAGCGCCGGACGTTGGGGTCGTTGGGGTAGGTGTCCTCGGCCAGGCGCAGCGCGTACCCGGAACCGGAGGGGCGGGCGAGGATCGCGTCCGGGCGGCGCCACGGGGTCTCGGACATCAGGGCGAAGAGCTCGTCGCCGCTGGAGGCGTCCTCCCAGCCGAGCATGGCCTCGTTGCGCTCGGCGTACCGCCCGAGGGGGTTGGCGTAGTGGCTGGTGACGGCCTGGTAGGCCAGGTAGGGGTGGTAGGCCAGGAACGCGTCGGCGGTGCTGACGACGACGAGGTCGGTCCGGTCGCGGCCCGGGAACGCCTCCAGGATGACCCGGTCGACCTCCGCGTAGTGGGACTCCGGCCCGGGCGGGTAGCGGTCCGCGCGCATCCCGTCGCCGTCGGTGTCAGTGTAGGCCAGCCGGATCTCCTCGTGCAGGTGATCGGGGATGGACTGGGCGTGGGCCAGGCCGGCGATCGTCGCCAGGACGCCCACCACCGCGGCGGCCCGGCGGCGGCGGTCGAGGGCCTCGGCGACCGGTCGCTCCGTCCCGGCCTGGCGCCCGGCGGCGCGGACGGCGAGCCCGGCCAGGTCCGCGAGCGCGAACACCCCGGCCACCGCGAGCAGCAGGATGAGCACCGGCTCGAGCCGGAATCCCAGCATGGTGGTGCCGAGCACGGTCACGGCCATGGAGGCCAGGCACCACAGGTAGACGGCCACCACGCCCAGGCCCAGGGCCTGGGCCCGACGGGAGGTCCGCGCGCGGGCGACGATCCACACCAGGCCCGCCAGGCACACCCAGCCGGTGAGGCCGCCGGCCGCCATGGGCAGCGGGAGGCGGGCGCCGGAGTCGGGGAGGTAGTGCAGCGCGGTGCCGGAGTCGGCCGGGGCGCCCCGGAGCGAGGCGATCAGATAGGGCGCCCACACGATCAGTGCGATGGCGCTCGAGCCGACCCCGATCGCCGCGAGCCGGGCGGCGGGAAGCCACAGTGGTAACGACGACCGCGGGAACGGGCCCGGACCGGCGCTCCCGCCCCGTCGGCGGAGCAGCGCGCCGACGGTGGCGACCGCCGCCATGAGCACCACCGTCCCCGCCGCGAGGCCCGTGTACAGCGTGTACGTGCTGGCGGAGGCCCCGAGGAAGAGGGTCGTGGCCACGGTCGCGCCGCGGCCTCCGTGGCGGGTGGTCGGGGCCACCGCGTGCCAGGCGAGGATCAGGACGGGCGGGAGGAACAGCGCCACCACCGCGCCGTAGGGCTCCGGGCTGGCGTAGGCCAACATGAGGGAGGTCGAGACGACGCCGACGACCGCTCCGAGGTCGGTGCGCAGCAGGCGGGTCCACAGCACGGTCACGAGAGCGGCGGCGACGGCCAGCGAGAGGATCGACCACGGCTTGAACGCCGCCCACCCCTCGAGCCCCGTCGCGTTGGCGAACCGCCCGCCCAGCCAGAACCACGCCGACGGGTAGAACGACGGCAGGTCCGCGTAGGCCATGTCCGGCAGGCCGAGCGAGGTGGCCGAGCGGCCGAGGAACTGGGTGCGGAACTCCTGGTCCACGCTCACCCCGTGCAGGTACAGGCGCGAGGCGGCGAGCGGGATCCCCAGCGTGGAGGCCACCAGCAGCGCCGACCCGGTGGGGGCGGCGAGCTTGCCCAGCCGGACCAGCGCGGGCCGGCCGCCGGGACGCTCGCCGGCCCGGGTGCCGAGCACCCCGGCGACGACCAGGGCGAACGCCGCGCTCTGGCCCACCACGGTGAGCGCCCGGAGGACGTTGGAGTTGCCGTAGGCGGGGAAGGAGACGAGGGAGAACCCCACCAGCACGACCGCGGTCACCGCCGCGGCGAGCAGCGCCGCCGCGCCCGCCAGGCCGAGCCCCCGGAGCGCCACCGGCATGCTCAGAAGGGGAGCTTGCGGAAGATCGGGCGCGGCACGAGGGTGAGCACGGCCATGACCCCGCCGAACGCGGCCGGGGCGAAGACCGCGCCCCTGCCCGCACCCGAGTACTTCACCGCGATGCGAGCCACCTCGTCCTTGTTGATGGTCAGCGGCGCCTCCTTGACGTGCGCCGACATGCGGGTGCGGACCTGCCCGGGGCGGATCACCAGGACGTCGACACCGTGCTCGTCGAGCGCGTAGCCCAGACCCGTGTAGAAGGAGTCGAGGCCGGCCTTGGTGGAGCCGTAGACGAAGTTGGAGCGGCGGGCACGCAGCCCGGCGGCCGAGCTCATGGCGATGATCCGGCCGTAGCCCTGCGCCTTCATCCGCTCCGCGAGCAGGACGCCCACCGAGACGGCGCCGGTGTAGTTGATCTGCGCGATCTGCACGGCCTTGCGCTGGTCGGACCAGAGTTCCTCGTTCTCCCCGAGCAGGCCGAAAGCCACGATCGCCACGTCCACGTCACCGCCGGAGAAGATCTGCTCGAAGGCGGCCGGGTGGGTGTCGGTGGCGGCGGCGTCGAAGTCGACCACCTCGACGGCGGTCGCCCCGGCGGCCGTCATCTCGGCGCGCGCGTCCTCGACCCCCGGGTCGCCGGGCAGGCAGGCCAGCACCACGCGCATCGGGCCCTGCTGGAGGTACTCCCCGCAGATGGCCAGGCCGATCTCGGAGGTGCCTCCGAGCAGTAGCAGGGTCTGTGGGACTCCGACGGCGTTGATCATGGGCAGGAGTCTACCGAGGGGGTCCGACGGTCAACCCTTCAGCGGGCTGTAGAAGACCAGTCCGTTCCCGGAGACGTCGTACACCACCGCCCTGCGCTCGTGCGCGTCGTCGGACGGGGGCCGGAGGATCGCCCCGCCGGCCGCCTCGACCGCGGCGGCCGCCGCGTCGACGTCCGCTGTCTTGATGCCCACCACCACCTGGCCGGGGATGGGATGGTCGACCGCGGTCGCCAGCGCCAGGGTCACGGACCCGCCGTCGAGCGCGGCGAAGTGGGTGCCGTCCCGGAACTTCACCGTCATCCCCAGCGACTCGTAGAACGCGATCGAGGCGTCCAGATCCTCGGTGCTGAGCATGATCATCCGGACGTCGTGGTCGGACATGGTCCTGCCTCTCGTGGTGGTGCTTCTCGGGTCGCGGTGGTCACCCGAGCGGCGGGTAGTAGGTGAAGGCGACCTCGATCGTCGACGGATCGTCGTCGAACGTGCAGCGGGAGTAGATGCCGTAGGCGCGCCCGGGGATCAACGACTTCATCCAGGTGAAGCCGGTCCCGGCGGCGACGTGGACCGGCGCATCGACCTCCTTCACGGCCCCGATCTGCGAGTCGGCGACGTCCACGACGAACCTGGCCAGGGGCGGGATGCCCGCCGCCGCGGTGGCAGCCTGCTGCATCAACTGGACGGCCCCGGGGTCCGCATGCTTGAACTCGCAGTGTTGGCCCGACCTGGTCCGGTTGGTGTACGTGACCGGCATCGCCTTGCCGCTCGGCACCCAGGTGAGGGTCGAGGGCCCGCCGATGACGGCGGAGGGCAGGGCCTCCAGGCTGTCGGTGATCGGGTCGGCGCCCGCCACGCCCGCCCCCGCGCAGGCGAGCGTGACGGCGGCTGCGGCGGC
The DNA here is from genome assembly GCA_002415925.1 of Dietzia sp. UBA5065. Lineage (GTDB taxonomy): Bacteria > Actinomycetota > Actinomycetes > Mycobacteriales > Mycobacteriaceae > Dietzia. The sequence goes on from DIAZ01000147.1 coordinate 10,437, forward strand.
CACAGCGAGAGCGGACGTGGTGCGACGGATCATGGCGTTCTCCGAGGGCAGATCGGGCGACCCGCGCCGCCCGGAGGTGGTCCCATTGTGCGCCGGTCCACCAACGATGTAAAGACGCTTATCCGTGCCGTTAGATGGGCGGGAGGCGGGATCGCGGCGGGTCAGAGCAGCTCGAGGCGGCGGCCCATGTCGGAGACGAACACCCCGTTGGGGTCGATTCCCCGGCGGGTCGAGATCCACGAGTCGATCTCCGGGTACATCGCGTGGAAACGCTCGGCCGGGACCCGCGAGTCCTTGGCCGTGTAGAGCCGGCCGCCCATCGACATGACCTTGGCGTCGAGCTCGTTGACGAACGCGTTGAGCCGGTCGTTGATGGGGAAGTCGACGCACACGTTCCAGCCCTCCAGCGGGAAGGACAGCGGGGCCTGGTTGCCGGGGCCGAAGAGCTTGAACACGTTGAGGAACGAGTAGTGGCCCGAGCGCTGGATGTCGCCGATGATCTCCTTGAACCCGTCGACCGCGCCGGGCGGGACGATGAACTGGTACTGCAGGAAACCGTGCGATCCGTACGCCCGGTTCCACTCGCCGAAGAGATCGAGCATGTGATAGAAGGCCGGCAGCGTCTTGATCTGGTTCCTCGAGGTGCCGCCCAGGCGGTAGTAGACCTCGCCGATGGGGCCGAAGGTGTACTTGTTGGCCAACCCGTTGGGGAACACGTCCGGGAACGTGACCAGGGGCTTGGCGTTCATCGCCAGCGGGTCCCTGGCGAGCTTGGGGGCGTACTCCTCGAGCTGCGCCAGCGTGGCGAGGGACCCGCGGGAGACCGCGGCCCGGCCGAGCTTCGGCGGCGCGCTGATCGCGTCGAACCACGCGGAGGAGTAGGTGTACTTCGACTCGGAGCCGTCGGTGTGCAGGGCGATGGTCTCGTCGAGGGAGGCCGTCTGATCGGAGTCCGCGAGGAAGAAGGCCGTCTCGGTGCGGGTCATGGCGATCCACACCTTGAGGATGATGCCGGTGAGGCCGTTGCCGCCCACGGTGGCCCAGAACAGGGTGCCCTCCGGGTCGTCGGACGTCCCGCCGGGCTCCAGGGTGAGGACCCGGCCGTCCGCGACGAGCAGTTCCATCCGGGAGACGTGGTTGCCGAAGGACCCGGCCGAGTGGTGGTTCTTGCCGTGGATGTCGTGGCCGATCGCGCCGCCGACGGTCACCTGACGCGTGCCCGGCAGCACCGGCACCCACAGCCCGAACGGCAGCGCGGCCCGCATGAGCTGGTCGAGGTTGACGCCGGCGTCGACCACCGCGAGCGCCTTCTCCGCACTGAGCTCGTGGATGCGGTTGAAGCGACTCATGTCCACGACGAGCCCGCCGGAGTTCTGGGCGCTGTCGCCGTACGAGCGACCGAGCCCCCGGGCCACCACGCCGCGCCGCAGGTGCGCGGGGCTGGAGGCGTTGGCGTCGTTCACCGCGGCGACGGCGGCGGCGATCTCCTCCACCGAGCGTGGGGTGAGCACGTGGCTCATGGCCGGCGAGGTGCGTCCCCAGCCGGTGAGGCGCTTGAGTTCGGTGTCCAGCGAGGACGGGGCCGGGGCGGAGTTCTGGGCGGTGCTCACGCAGTCGAGGTTACCGCCCCGGGCCCGCCGGCCGACGATCCCCCGCGTCACCCGCGCCGCACCCCCGGGGTGCGCTGCCTCTCTGGTCCGTTCGCCCAGCGCGGGTGCCGGATTTCCGCGCACTCGGCCAGCGCAAGTCGAAGTGACACGAGTCGACTGGGTGCACGGCGGTGGGGCGCACGTCGACATTCGCGGTCACGAGCGGCACCCCGAGGTGAACGCCCGCCCGCGGGCCCGGTCGTCGACCCAGTCGAGGGCCGGGCCGACGGCGGTGTACGCGGCGGTGACGTGTTCGCCCGCCACGGGCGTGTACTCGACGTCGGCCCCCGCAGCGCACCACTCGGCGGCCAGTCGGCGGGCCGTCCACGCGGGGATGTGGCGATCGCCGGGCCCCTGCTCGGAGCCGGGGGCCGGCCCGATCGGGACCACCGCGTCGCCGTTCCAGACCTGCACCGGACCGGTGGGGACCTCGCGTGGGTCGGCACCGTGGGCCGGATCGGGGCGGCCGAGCCGATTGCGGGCCATGATCCTCAGGACGGTGGGGTCGGTGCGCGGGTCGACGTGGGTGAGCGCCGACAGCGGTGCCGGGACCAGGCCCCCGGCGGTGTTGGCGGCCGCGCACGAGTCACGGAGGCCGTGGGCCACCACGTCGCCGGTGTCGGAGAGCAGGGGGTACAGCTCGGGGTGCTCACGGGCCAGCCCCAGGACCGCGGCCCGGTAGAGGCCGGCCGCCACGGTCCCGTCCATCGTGTCGAACAGCTCGGCGTAGTCTGCGGGGACCCCGCCGAGCGACGAGCCGACCAGGACCCCGGTCAGTTCGGGGGCGTAGACCGGCTGAAGCTGGGCCGCCCAGCCCGTGGCGATCCCCCCACCCGAGTACCCCACCTGCACGACCCGGGAGTCCGCGAACAGGGGCCCGGCGTGCCCGGGCGGGACGAACCCGCGCGCGGCCCGGATCCCGTCCAGGACGGCCCGACCGTTGGCCCGCCCCGCCGCGTACGCGGCCCGGGGGCCCTCGAAGTCCGTCACCACCAGCCCGTACCCGCGTTCGGCCAGGATCTGCAGGTACGGGGGCATCTCCAGATTGAACTCGTGGAGCAGCGCGTACGACGGCATGCAGGTCAGCCCGAGCGAGTCGATCGTCGCGTTGAACGCGACCAGCGGACGCGGGCCCGGTCCGGACCACGGGGTGGCCGGCTCGATGATCGTGGAGACGATCTGCTGGGGGCGGTCGTGGGAGTCGGTGCTCTGGACGAGGACCTGCCAGCCGCGGCCGAAGTTGCGGACGTTGTGGGTCGGGATGGTCACCGGACGGGAGGCGAGGACGGTCCCGTGCGGCGTGGCGGGATCGACACCGGGCGGCGAGGAGTACCACGGGTCCGGCGACGGGCTGGGCAGGTACCGCGCCGGCGTGCGTTCGTGGGGCGGGACCGGCTGTAGCGCGGCCAGGGGGTGGGCAAGCGCCGGGACGGCGGCGGGGAGGCCGCCGAGCACGCAGGCCGCGGCGAGGGCTGCCGCCGCGATCGCGGTGCCGGGACGGAGGGGGCGTCGCGACCACATGGGTGAACGGTATCGCGACTTCGGGGCCGGCTCGGGAGATCCGATGGCACGGGTTCGCCCTCCCGGGGCCCGCGACTACGTAGGGTTCCCCGCGTGGGATCGACGATGATCGAGATCGGGCCGGCCCTCGCGGTGGCCGTCGTCCTGTTCGTGGTGATCGGCTCTGTGGCCGCGTGGGTGGGCAGGACCGGGCTGGAACGCGAGATCCCGTGGACCTCGATCCGTGCGGCGGTGCAACTGGTCCTCCTGGCGCTCGTGATCGGCTACGTGGCGGACCGACTGTGGCTGGTCGCGCTCTTCGCGGTGGTCATGGTGATCACCGCGTCGTGGGCGGCCGCCGGGCGACTGGCGCAGCGCAGCGACCCGCAGGCGCGGCGGGCCCGGGCCACGGTGCGCGACGCGCTCTGGTGCGCGGTCCCCGTCGCCCTGCCGCCGGTGCTCCTGGTGGCCGGGCTCATGGCGGCGGGCGTGGTGCGGCCCAACGGCCTGTCGATCATCCCCGTGGTGGGGATCTTCCTGGGGAACTCGATGGCGATCGTGGGGTTGGCCGGACGGCGCGCGCACGACGAGCTGGACAGTCGCCGCGGGGAGGTGGAGGCCGCGCTCTCCCTCGGCTTCACGCGGCAGCCCGCGCGGCTCATGGTGTGCCGCGAGGCCGCCGCGACCGCGCTCTCCCCGTCGCTGGACCAGACGCGGACCATCGGACTGGTGACCATCCCCGGCGCGTTCGTGGGAATGGTTCTCGGCGGCGCGGCGCCGTGGGAGGCGGGCGTGATGCAGCTGTTCGTCTCGACCGGGATCCTGGCCTGCGGCGCGATCGCGCTGGTGGTGACCACCGTGCTGGTGGCCGCCGACCGCCTGTGACTGCCGGGGGTCGGCGGCCGGGAGGGACGGGCCGGACTACGCGGAAACGCGGGTGGTGGGTGCGGAGAGGACCACGCGGCCGGTCGGGGTGCAGGACGGCGCGGCCGGGCGGCGGCTGGGCGTACGCAGCGGCGACGACTGCGGGATGGCCCGGCCGGTCGGCGTGTACGAGTAGGCGGTCGGCGCGTTGTTCAGGGCGGAGTTGCGGTACTGGGACATGGGGGTTCCTCCTGGTCGGATAGAGAGGAATCGACGAGGGCCCACCCACGGTGGGGACGACGATCTCGACTCTGATGCGTTGGTGGAGGCGACGGCGACTCACCCGGGGATCGGCGCGAACGTGGTGTTGTGGACGCCGTGTGGAGATGGGGTGGCCGGAACGGATCGCTCCCGCGGAATCGAACGCACTCGGCGGATACGCCGTTGACTGTTCGACCAGAAGCGCGCTGGTGTGCGCGCGATGGAAGAAGAATGCCACGTCACGGGCCGCGGGGCAAGTCGGCCGGGAGGCGATCTTCACGCGATCCACATACAGCGCCCGCCGATGCTTCACACCCGCGCGGTGGAATCGAGGTGTCGGGAAAAGCAGCACACGAGGCCCCATGACGGGGCCGGAACGAGGTGGGAACGATGAGGACTGACTCGAAGAAGACCATCCGGCGCTCGGTGACGGCGGTCGCGGCAGCGGGAGCGTTGGCATTCGCCGGTGCCGGGGGATACGCGCTGGCCGGGACCGACTGGCCCGCCCAGGAGGCCCGCATCGCGACAGTCGCCGACCAGGGGCCGAACGGGGGCCTGCAGGGTCGAGGCAACGGCCACGGTCATCAGGGCCAGGGCCAGGGCCAGGGCCAGCAGGGCCAGGCGCTCGCGGTCCCCGCGCCCGTCGGCACGTTGTCGGCGGAGGAGGCCGAGACGCTGTCGATGATGCGCGAGGAGGAGCGGCTCGCCCACGACCTCTACGTGGCGTTGGGTGAGGCGTGGCCGGACCGCCGCTTCGACAACATCTCCGCCGCCGAGACCAAGCACGGCGACGCGGTGGCCACCCTGCTCGCCAACCACGGCCTGCCCGATCCGACCGCCGGGTCCACCCCGGGCGTGTACGCCTACCCGGAGCTCCAGGCGCTCTACGACGGCTGGCTGGAGCGGGGCCTGACCTCCAAGTCCGAGGCGCTGGCCGTGGGCGCGGAGCTCGAGCGGCGCGACGTCGCCGACCTCGGGGCCGCGATGGCGGCCACCGACCAGCCCGATCTGGACGCCGTCTACGACCACCTCAGGGCAGGGTCGGAGAATCACCTCCGGGCGTTCGAGCGAGGCTGAACACGAAGGTGGATCCGTGGCCCGGGCCCCGGGAGCTGACCGTGAGGTCGCCCCCGTGGGCCCGGGCCAGTTGCCGTCCGATTGTGAGCCCGAGGCCGGAGCCCCCGGCGTGACCGCCGGGGCCGCGGTGGAACCGCTCGAAAACCCGGTCGGCGGACTCCGGTTCCAGGCCCAGGCCGGTGTCGGCGACGGTGATCTCCGCCCC
>DIAZ01000001.1:0-7944 GCA_002415925.1 Dietzia sp. UBA5065
GCCTGGCCAAGCAGCTCCGGGACGAACTCGACCCCTGCCCGCCGATCCTCGTCCTCACCGGCCGGCCCGACGACCGGTGGCTGGCCGACTGGTCCCGCGCGGACGCCGCGGTCCCCCACCCCGTCGACCCGCTGCGCCTCCGGGAGGCCGTGACCGTACTCCTCAGGGCCGACTGACGAGGCGAAACGCCGACAGCGAAAAGTGCCGACGCCGGCCGACGTGATGTGAGTAGAGTCACAGTCGCGGGTCGGGCACCGTCCGACCCGTCAGGGATCCGGGGGACCGTGAACCCACCTCACACGGTCACCTGATTCCCATGCGGTTGCAGCAGAGGCGCGCCCACAGGCGCCTTCTCGAGGGACGCGCGAGGAGTGACGCGAGAGTGAACGAGTATGTGCCGATCCTGGTCCTCGGGGCCGTCGCCGTCGCCTTCGCGGTGTTCTCGTCCCTCGTGTCCTCGTACGCCGGTCCGTCCAGGTTCAACCGGGCGAAGCTCGAGGCGTACGAGTGCGGCATCCAGCCCACCCCGAAGCCGGTCGGGGGCGGCCGCTTCCCGGTGAAGTACTACCTCACGGCGATGCTGTTCATCATCTTCGGCATCGAGATCCTCTTCCTCTATCCGTGGGCCGTCCACTTCGACCACCTCGGCCTGTCCGGGTTGCTCGCCATGGCCCTGTTCGTCGTCAACGTCTCCGTCGCCTACGCCTACGAGTGGCGTCGGGGCGGGCTGAGCTGGGACTGACGCGGAGCGCGGGGAGGCGATCGGTCATGGGGCTGGAGGAGAAGCTGCCGAGCGGGTTCCTGCTCACCACCGTCGAGCAGTTGGCCGGGTACATGCGCAAGGGATCGCTGTGGCCCGCCACCTTCGGCCTGGCGTGCTGCGCGATCGAGATGATGGCCACCAGCGGCGGCCGCTACGACCTCGCGAGGTTCGGCACCGAGGTCTTCCGGGCCTCCCCGCGCCAGGCCGACCTGATGATCGTCGCCGGCCGGGTCAGCCAGAAGATGGCCCCGGTCCTGCGCCAGGTGTACGACCAGATGGCCGAACCCAAATGGGTGCTGGCCATGGGTGTGTGCGCGTCCTCGGGCGGGATGTTCAACAACTACGCGATCGTCCAGGGCGTCGACCACATCGTGCCCGTGGACATCTACCTGCCGGGGTGCCCGCCGCGGCCCGAGATGCTCCTGCACGCGATCCTCACCCTCCACGACAAGATCCAGCACATGCCCCTCGGCGCCAACCGTGCCGAGGCGGTCCGCGCGGCCGAGCAGGCCGCCCTCGACCAGCGCCCGCTCATCCCGGTCGAGGGGATGTTCCGATGACGGATCGACCCGGCCGCCCGACGCACCCCGCCCGCGAGCCCGGCCCCGATCTCGAGCAGCCGCCCGCCCACCGCGACGCCACGGGGGCCCGGCACGGGATGTTCGGGGTGCGCGGATCGGGGGACACCTCCGGCTTCGGCGGGCTGGTGCGCCCCACGGAGACACCCGGCGGGACCCCACCGCCACAGGGGGACGACGACGAGGTGGTCCGCGCGCTCACCGCGGCCCTGCTGGAGCGGGGTGGGCCGACCTTCGACGAGGCGGTCGAGCGGGCGGTGGTCCACGGCGGCCGACTCACCCTCGACGTGCGCCGCGATCACCTGCCGGCGGTCGCGCTGGCCCTGCGCGACCACCCCGACCTGCGATTCGAGATGTCGCTCGGCGCGAGCGGGGTCCACTACCCCGACGCCACCGGCCGCGAGCTGCACGTGGTGTATCCGCTGCACTCCATCACCCACAACCGCCGGGTGCTGCTGGAGACCTCCGCCCCCGACGCGGACCCGCACGTCCCCTCCCTGACCCGCGTGTATCCGACCACCGACTGGCACGAGCGCGAGACCTACGACTTCTTCGGCATCCACTTCGACGGCCATCCCTCACTCACCCGGATCCAGATGCCGGACGACTGGGAGGGGCATCCGCAGCGCAAGGACTACCCGCTCGGAGGGATCGGCGTGCAGTTCAAGGGCGCCACCGTCGCGCCCCCGGATCAGCGGAGGGCGTACTCGTGAGCGGCCACCGCGCGACCGGGGACCACACGATCCTCACCGCCTCCGGACGGGACTGGGAGGCGATCAGCGAGGCCGCGCGCAACTCCGACGACGACCGCATCGTGGTCAACATGGGCCCGCAGCACCCGTCCACGCACGGGGTGCTGCGGTTGATCCTGGAGATCGAGGGCGAGACCGTCACCCGGGCGAGCTGCGGCATCGGCTACCTGCACACGGGGATCGAGAAGAACCTCGAGTACCGCTACTGGACCCAGGGCGTCACGTTCGTCACCCGGATGGACTACCTCTCCCCGTTCTTCAACGAGGTCGCGTACTGCCTCGGGGTGGAGGCGCTGCTCGGGATCACCGAGCAGGTCCCCGAGCGGGCGTCGGTCATCCGGGTGATGCTCATGGAGCTCAACCGGATCTCCTCGCACATGGTCGCGCTCGCGACCGGCGCGTTGGAGCTGGGGGCCAGCACCCCGATGCTGTTCGGCTTCCGCGAGCGCGAGCTGGTCCTGGACGTCTTCGAGATCATCACCGGCCTGCGCATGAACCACGCCTACGTCCGGCCCGGCGGGGTGGTCCAGGACCTCCCCGACGAGGCGGTGCCGAAGGTCCGAGAACTGCTCGAGGTGATGCCCGGGCGGATCCGCGAGATGGAGCTGCTGCTGCGCGAGAACTCCATCTGGAGGATGCGGCTGGAGGGCGTCGGCCACCTCGACCTCACCGGGTGCATGGCGCTCGGCGTCACCGGCCCGGTCCTGCGCGCGACGGGGCTGCCCCACGACGTCCGGCGGACGGATCCCTACTGCGGCTACGAGACCTACGAGTTCGACGTGGTGACCGGGACGGGCGGCGACTGCTACGACCGCTTCACCATCCGCGTGGACGAGATGAAGGAATCGCTGGGGATCGTCGAGCAGTGCCTGGATCGCCTGCGGCCGGGGCCGGTGATGGTGGACGACCCCAAGATCGCGTGGCCCGCCCGGCTCGCGGTGGGCCCCGACGGGCTGGGCAACTCCGCCGAGCACGTCCGGCACATCATGGACGGCTCGATGGAGGCGCTGATCCACCACTTCAAGCTGGTCACGGAGGGGTTTGCCGTCCCCCCGGGCCAGGTCTACGTCCCGGTGGAGTCCCCCCGCGGCGAGTTGGGGGTGCACATGGTCTCCGACGGCGGGACCCGCCCGTACCGGGTGCACTACCGCGACCCGTCGTTCACCAACCTGCAGGCCGTGGCCGCGATGTGCGAGGGCGGGATGCTCGCCGACGTGATCGCCTCGGTCGCCAGCATCGACCCGGTGATGGGGGGCGTGGACCGATGAGCGGCGACCCGGTCTTCCTGGAGTTCGGCCGGAGGCCGGACGAGCCGGGCGCGATCGTCCGCCCCGGCGCGCGGCGGGAGTACCCGCCCGGCGTCCTCGACAGGCTCACCGCGGACGCCGGCGAGATCGTCGCGCGGTATCCACAGGCCCGGTCGGCGTTGCTGCCGCTGCTCCACCTGACCCAGGCCGAGGACGGGTGCATCACCCCGGCCGGTATCGCGTTCTGCGCCGGGATCCTCGACCTCACCGCGGCCGAGGTGATGGCGGTCGCGACCTTCTACTCGATGTACCGCCGCACGCCGACCGGCGACCACCTGGTGGGCGTGTGCACCAACACGCTGTGCGCGGTGATGGGCGGCGACGAGATCTACGCCGCCCTCGCCGACCACCTGGGGCTCGACGGGCCCGGCACCACCGACGACGGCCGCATCACCCTGGAGCGCATCGAGTGCAACGCGGCCTGCGACTACGCGCCGGTGGTGATGGTCAACTGGGAGTTCTTCGACGACCAGACCCCGGCCTCGGCCCGGCGGATGGTCGACGACCTGCGGGCCGGTCGCCCGGTGACCCCCACCCGGGGCGCCACGCTGTGCACCTTCCGGGAGACCGCGCGGATCCTCGCGGGCTTCCCGGACCCCCGGCCCGGGGCCAACGACTTCGCCCCCGGGGAGCCCACCCTGACCGGGCTCCGCAGCGCGCGCGAGCGGGGGATGCGGGTCCCCACGGCGCCCGGCGGTCCGCGTCCCCGCCCGGACGAGGAGGCCTGACATGCCACTCGCCCCGTACCTCAGCCGCTATTGGGACGCCCCGGAGAGCTGGACCCTCGGGACCCACCTGGAGCACGGCGGCTACGTGGGCCTGCGGGCCGCCCTGGCCGCCGAGCCCGACCAGGTGATCGCCACCGTGCTCGCCTCGGGCCTGCGCGGCCGCGGGGGGGCGGGGTTCCCCACCGGCCGCAAATGGGGCTTCATCCCGCAGGAGGCCGACGCGGGCCCGGGCGCGACGGCCACGCCCCACTACCTGGTGGTCAACGCCGACGAGTCCGAGCCCGGCACCTGCAAGGACATGCCGCTCATGCTCGCCACGCCGCACGTGCTGATCGAGGGGATCGTGATCGCGGCGTACGCCATCCGGGCCTCGCACGCGTTCATCTACCTGCGCGGCGAGGTCGTCCCCGTCCTGCGCCGGCTCCAGACCGCGGTGGCCGAGGCGTACGCGGCCGGGTACCTGGGGCGTGACATTCTCGGCAGCGGGTTCCACCTGGACGTGGTGGTCCACGCCGGGGCGGGCGCGTACATCTGCGGCGAGGAGACCGCGCTCCTGGATTCCCTCGAGGGCCGCCGGGGGCAGCCGCGCCTGCGCCCGCCGTTCCCCGCCGTCGCGGGGCTCTATGCCTGTCCGACCGTGGTGAACAACGTCGAGTCCCTCGCCAGCGTGCCCTCGATCCTGCAGAACGGGCCGGACTGGTTCCGGGCGCTGGGTTCGGAGAAGTCCCCCGGGTTCACCCTGTACTCGCTGTCCGGCCACGTCACCCGGCCCGGCCAGTACGAGGCGCCGCTCGGGATCACGCTCCGCGAGCTGCTGGGCTACGCCGGCGGGATCCGGGAGGGCCACACCCTGAAGTTCTGGACACCCGGCGGCTCGTCCACCCCGTTGCTCACCGACGCCCAGCTGGACATGCCGCTGGACTACGAGGGCTGCGCGGCCGAGGGCACCATGCTCGGGACCAAGGCCCTGCAGATCTTCGACGACACCACCTGCGTGGTGCGGGCGGTGCTGAGGTGGTCGGAGTTCTACGCCCACGAGTCGTGCGGCAAGTGCACCCCCTGCCGGGAGGGCACGTCCTGGCTGGTCCAGATCATGCGACGCCTCGAGGACGGCACCGCCACGGAGGGCGACCTGGACCGGCTGCTCGACATCTCGGACGCCATCCTCGGCAAGTCGTTCTGCGCGCTGGGCGACGCCGCGGCCACCCCGGTCATCTCCTCCATCGCGCTCTTCCGCGACGAGTACCTGGCCCACGTCCCCGACGGCTGCCCCTTCGACCACAGCCGGTCCACGCTCTTCGCCCGGACCGGGGAGGTGGCCCGGTGACCGCCGTCGACCCCGTCACCCTCACCGTGGACGGGCGCGAGGTCTCCGTCCCGCCCGGCACGCTCGTCATCCGCGCGGCCGAGCGCCTCGGGGTCCAGATCCCGCGCTTCTGCGACCACCCCCTGCTCGAGCCGGCCGGCGCGTGCCGCCAGTGCATCGTCCAGGTGGAGGGCGCCCCCAAGCCGGTGACCTCCTGCACCACCCCGGTCGCGGAGGGGATGGTGGTCCGCACCCAGGTCACCTCCGAGATCGCGGACAGGGCGCAGCGCGGGGTGATGGAGCTGCTGCTCATCAACCACCCGCTCGACTGCCCCGTCTGCGACAAGGGCGGCGAGTGCCCGCTGCAGAACCAGGCGCTCGCCAGCGGGCACGGCCGCTCGCGGTTCACCGAGGTCAAGCGCACGTTCCCCAAGCCGATCGCCCTCTCCCCGCAGGTGCTGCTCGACCGCGAGCGCTGCGTGATGTGCGCCCGGTGCACCCGCTTCTCCGACCAGATCGCCGGGGACCCGTTCATCGACCTCATGGAGCGCGGCTCGCGGCAGCAGGTGGGCGTGTACGGCGACCAGCCGTTCGAGTCGTACTTCTCCGGCAACACGGTCCAGATCTGCCCCGTCGGCGCGCTCACCGGGACGGCGTACCGGTTCCGCGCCCGGCCGTTCGACCTGGTCTCGAGCCCCGCGGTGTGCGAGCACTGCGCCAGCGGCTGCGGCCAGCGCACCGACCACCGCCGCGGGACGGTCCTGCGCCGGCTGGCCGGGGACGACCCGGCGGTCAACGAGGAGTGGAACTGCGACAAGGGCCGGTGGGCGTTCACGTACGCCACGGAGCCCGACCGACTCACCACCCCGATGGTCCGGGGCCGCGACGGTGGCCTGGTCCCCGTCCCCTGGCCCACCGCGCTCGCCGCCGCCGCGTCGGGCCTGGCCGCCGCCGGGGGGCGGACCGGGGTCCTCACCGGCGGACGCCTGACCCGCGAGGACGCCTACGCCTACGCCAAGTTCGCCCGCATGGTCCTGGGCAGCAACGACGTGGACTTCCGCGCCCGGCACCACTCGGCCGAGGAGGCCGGGTTCCTGGCCGGGCGCGTGGCCGGCCGCCGCCCGGGCGACGCCGACGCGGTCACGTACGCCCACCTCGAGACCGCCCCGGTGGTGCTGCTCGTGGGCTTCGACCCCGAGGAGGAGTCGCCGATCGTGTTCCTGCGCCTGCGCCGGGCCGCGCGCGACCGGGGGCTCCGGGTCTTCTCCGTGTCCCCGTTCGCCTCGCCCGCCGTGCGCAAGACCTCCGCCACCCTCCTGCCGACCGTCCCCGGCGCCGAACCCGACGTCCTGGCCGCGCTCGCGGCACACCCGGGCGCCACGGCAGACCCCGCCGACGCAGGCGACCCCGCCGTCGCGGTGCGCGACACCCTCCGCGCCCTGCTCCGCGAGCCGGGCGCGGTGATCCTCGTGGGCGAGCGGCTGGGCGCGATCCCCGGCGGGTTGCCCGCCGCGGCCGCGCTCGCCGACGCGACGGGCGCGCGACTGGCGTGGGTCCCCCGCCGCGCGGGGGACCGCGGGGCGCTCGAGTCGGGGTGCCTGCCCGGACTGCTGCCCGGCGGTCGCCCGGTCGCCGACGCAGGTGCCCGCCGCGCGCTGGCCGAGCTGTGGCGCTGCGGCGACCTGCCCGCCGCGCCCGGGCGATCCACCTCCGGGCAACTGGCCGCCGCGGCCGCCGGCGAGCTGGGCGCGCTGCTGGTGGGCGGGGTCGAGGCCGCCGATCTCCCCGACCCACGGGCCGCCCTGGAGGCGATCGAGGCGGCGGGGTTCGTGGTGAGCCTCGAGCTGCGTCGCAGCGAGATCACCGACCGCGCCGACGTGGTCCTCCCGATCGCCCCGGCCGCCGAGAAGTCCGGCACCTACCTCACCTGGGAGGGCCGCGAGCGCCCGTTCGCCGCGGCCCTGACCCGCGCCGACTCCATGGCGGACCACCGCGTCCTGGACGCCCTCGCCGCGGAGATGGGCAGGGGGCTGGGGCTCGCCGACGTCGAGTCCGTGCGCCGCGAGCTCGCCCTCGTGGACGGGGCGGCGGTCGAGACGGTCGCGAGCGGGTCGGTCGCGGGCGCGTCGGACCAGACGGGGACGACGACGAGGCAGTCCTCCCCACCCGCCGCGCCGGCCGCGGGGCAGGCCGTCCTGGCCACCTGGCGGATGCTGCTCGACGCCGGCCGTATGCAGGACGGGGAACCGCACCTGGCCGGGACCGCCCGCGGACCGGTCGCGCGGGTGTCGCCGGCCACCGCGCTGGAGATCGGGGTGGCCGACGGCGCACCGCTGACCGTGTCGACCGAGCGGGGCGCGATCACCCTGCCGTGCGCGATCACGGCGATGCCCGACCGCGTGGTGTGGCTGCCCCAGAACTCGCGCGGCTCGGCCGTCAACGCCACGCTCGCCGCCGCCGCGGGGGACCTCGTCGCCGTCACCGCCGGGGAGGCCTCGCCATGACCGACC
>DIAZ01000001.1:8051-8968 GCA_002415925.1 Dietzia sp. UBA5065
ACCGACCTGTCCGCGTTCGGCACCGACCCGTGGTGGCTGGTGCTCGTCAAGGTGATCGCCGTCTTCGCCTTTCTCGTGCTGACGGTGCTCGCCGCGATCTACCTGGAACGCAAGGTGATCGCCTGGATGCAGATGCGGGTCGGGCCCAACCGCGTGGGCCCGCTGGGCATGCTCCAGAGCCTGGCGGACGGGGTGAAGATCGCGCTCAAGGAGGGCCTGACGCCCGCGGGGGTCGACAAGCCGATCTACCTGCTCGCGCCGGTGATCGCGGTGATCCCGGCGTTCATGGCGTTCGCGGTGATCCCGTTCGGCCCCGTGGTCTCGATGTTCGGGCACGCCACCCCGCTGCAGCTCACCGACCTGCACGTGGGCGTGCTCTACGTCCTGGCCGTGACCTCGATCGGCGTGTACGGGATCGTGCTGGCCGGCTGGTCCTCCGGGTCCACGTACCCGCTGCTCGGCGGCCTGCGCTCCACGGCCCAGGTCATCAGCTACGAGATCGCCATGGCCCTGTCCTTCGTGGGCGTGTTCCTCTTCGCCGGCACCATGTCCACCTCCGGGATCGTGGCCGCGCAGGCCGACGTCTGGTTTGTGTTCCTCCTGCTGCCCTCGTTCCTCATCTACGTGACCTCCATGGTCGGCGAGACCAACCGGGCCCCGTTCGACCTGCCCGAGGCCGAGGGGGAGCTGGTGGGCGGCTTCCACACCGAGTACTCGTCGCTGCGCTTCGCCATGTTCATGCTGGCCGAGTACGTCAACATGACCACGGTCTCCGCGCTGGCGGCCACCCTGTTCCTCGGCGGCTGGCGGGCCCCCCTGCCGTTCTCCCTGCTCCCCGGCGCCGACTCGGGCTGGTGGGCGCTGCTGTGGTTCGTGGTCAAGGTGTGGGGCTTCATGTTCCTGTTCATCTGGCTCCG
>DIAZ01000001.1:9166-17402 GCA_002415925.1 Dietzia sp. UBA5065
CCCGGACCGCCGCCCGGACGCGCGCCGCCCGGGGCGCCGTGTCGTTCGACCCCGTCGCCGGCGGGTTCCCCGTCCCGCCGCTCCCCCACCAGCGCGCGGCACCGCGCGGATCCCCGCCCGCGGGGCCCGCCCCGACCCAGGAGGCCCGCCATGCCTAGGGTGCCGAGGTTCCTCGAGCCGATCGCCGGGTTCGGCGTGACGTTCGCGACCATGTTCCGCAAGAACATCACCGAGCAGTACCCGGAGGAGAAGGTCCCCACCGCGCCCCGCTACCACGGGCGGCACCAGCTCAACCGCTACGCGGACGGGCTGGAGAAGTGCATCGGGTGCGAGCTGTGCGCGTGGGCGTGCCCGGCCGACGCGATCTACGTCGAGGGCGCCGACAACACCGCCGGGGAGCGCTACTCCCCCGGCGAGCGCTACGGGCGGGTCTACCAGATCAACTACCTCCGCTGCATCGGCTGCGGGCTGTGCGTGGAGGCCTGCCCGACCCGCGCGTTGACCATGACCAACCAGTACGAGATGGCCGGTGACGACCGCGCCGGCATGATCTACGAGAAGCACGACCTCCTGGGACCGATGCTCGCCGGGATGATCCCCGCCCCGCACGACATGGTCCCGGGGTCCACGCACGCCGACTACTACCGCGGCGAGATCACCGGGCCCGCGCCCGAGCAGGGCCAGCCGTACGAGGGGTCCTCATGACCACCGGGGAGTCAGTGCTGTTCTGGGTGCTGGCCACCATCGCCGTGGCCGGGGCGCTCGGCGTGGTCTCGGCGACCAAGGCGGTCTACTCGGCGCTGTGCCTGGCGGCCACGATGGTCTCGCTCGCGGTCCTGTACATCGCGCAGGGCGCGGTGTTCCTGGGGGTGGGCCAGATCGTGGTCTACACCGGCGCGGTGATGATGCTGTTCCTGTTCGTGGTGATGCTCATCGGCGTGGAGTCCTCGGACTCGCTGGTGGAGCGGATCCGCGGGCACCGGGTGGCGGCGATCGTCGCGGGGCTGGGCTTCGGGATCCTCCTCGCCACCGGGCTGGCGCGGGCGGAGTTGCCACCGTTCGCCGGGTTCGCACCGGGTTACTCGGATGTGCCGGCGCTGGCGGAGCTGCTGTTCTCCCGGCACGTGTGGGCGTTCGAGCTGACCGGTGTGCTGCTCATCATCGCCACCCTCGGCGCCATGGTGCTCGCACACCGTGAGCGCTTCACGGGGCGCCTGACCCAGCGGCAGATGTCCGAGCAGCGCTTCCTCGACTGGCAGCACGACGACACCGCCCGCGTGACGCCGCTGCCCGGCCCCGGCGTCTACGCGCGCCGCAACTCCGCGGACACCCCCGCCCGCCTGCCCGACGGCTCCGACGCCGAGGACTCGGTGAGCGAGGTCCTGCGCCGGCACGCGGCCGACCGGGCGGACCCGGACCGGGAGCTCAGCGACGGCGAGGAGGGACGGCCGTGACCCCCGAGTACCACCTGTACCTCTCGGCCGTGCTGTTCACCATCGGCGCGGCCGGATTCCTGCTGCGGCGCAACGCGATCGTGCTGTTCATGTGCATCGAGCTCATGCTCAACGCCACCAACCTCGCCCTGGTGGCGTTCGCGCGAATGCACGGCGACGTCACCGGCCAACTGTTCGCGTTCTTCATCATGGTCGTCGCCGCCGCGGAGGTCGTGATCGGCCTCGCGATCATCATGGCCATCTACCGTTCCCGCCGATCGGCGTCCGTCGACGATGCCAACCTGCTCAGGTACTAGGGGGGACGACGATGACGACGACGACGACCACAGCCGCCCTGGCGCCCGCCATCACCGAGCCCGCGCTCTGGCTCATCCCCGCACTGCCGCTGCTCGGGGCGGCGGTCCTGCTGCTGCTCGGTCGGCGCGCGAACGGGTGGGGCCACCTGCTCGGCTGCGCGACCGCGCTGGGCTCGTTCGCCGTGGCGGTGTGGCAATTCGCCGCGATGGCCGGCCGGGAGGCGGGCGACCGCGCCGCCGCCCAGACCCTGTTCACCTGGGTCTCGGTCGGCGACCTGCGCGTGGACTTCGGCCTGCGTCTGGACGAGCTGTCCCTGATGTTCGTGCTGCTCGTGACGGGCGTGGGCCTGCTCATCCACGTGTACTCGATCGGCTACATGGCCGCCGACCCCGCCCGGGGGAAGTTCTTCGCCTACCTCAACCTGTTCCTCGCCGCGATGCTGCTGCTGGTCATGGCAGACAACTTCCTCGGCCTCTACCTGGGCTGGGAGGGCGTGGGCCTGGTCTCCTACCTGCTCATCGGGTTCTGGCAACACAAGCCGTCGGCCGCCACCGCAGCGAAGAAGGCGTTCGTCGTCAACCGCGTCGGCGACATCGGTCTGGGTGTGGCGCTGATGGTCATGGTCACCCAGCTCGGGACACTGTCGTATGAGGGCGTGTTCTCAGGCGTCCAGGGGTCCGGGGCGGTCGGGGCTGGGGCCACCGGTCCAGCGATGAGCTCGGGGCTGGTCACCGCGCTCGGGCTGCTGTTGCTGCTCGGCGCGTGCGCCAAGTCCGCCCAGGTCCCGCTGCAGTCGTGGCTCGGCGACGCCATGGAGGGCCCCACCCCGGTCTCGGCGCTCATCCACGCCGCGACCATGGTCACCGCGGGCGTCTACCTCGTCGTCCGGGCCAACCCGATCTTCGACGCCGCCCCGGCCGCGCGGGCCGCGGTGATCGCGGTGGGCGCGGTGACGCTGCTGTTCGGCGCGGTGATCGGCTGCGCGAAGGACGACATCAAGAAGGTGCTCGCCGCCTCCACCATGAGCCAGGTCGGTTACATGGTCATGGCCGCCGGATTCGGCCCCGCCGGGTACGCGCTGGCGATCATGCACCTGCTCACCCACGGATTCTTCAAGGCGGGCCTGTTCCTCGGCGCGGGATCGGTGATGCACGGGATGAACGACGAGGTGGACATGCGCCGCTACGGGGCCCTGCGCGCGGTCATGCCGGTCACCTACGTCACCTTCGGGCTGGGCTACCTCGCGATCATCGGCGTCCCGCCCTTCGCCGGTTTCTACTCCAAGGAGGGCATCATCTCCGCCGCCTTCGACGTGGGGAGCACCGCGACCGGCGGGGGCTCCTCGGGATCGGCGCTCGGCTACCTGCTGGGGGCGGTGGCGCTGCTCGGTGCGGGTCTCACCGCTTTCTACATGACCCGCGTGATGCTCCTGACCTTCTTCGGCCCCCGGCGCTGGGCCGCGGGCGCCCACCCCCACGAGTCACCGGCGATCATGACCGCGCCGATGATCGCGATCGCCGTGGGGTCGGTCTTGTCGGGCGCGTTGCTCGCGATCGGCGGCCGCCTGCAGGACTGGCTCGCCCCGGTCGTCGGGGACCACCACCCCGAGCACGTCCTGCCCGTGTGGCTGGTCACCGCCGCCTCACTCCTCGTCGTCGCGGCGGGAATCGCGCTCGCCGTCCGCCGCTACGCCCGTAGCGAGATCCCGGTGACCGCCCCCGAGGGCTCTGCGCTCACCCGGGCCGCGCGGCGCGACCTCCACGCCGACCGCCTCAACGAGGCGGTGTTCATGCGCCCCGGGCAGGCCCTCGTGGCCGGCACCGCGGTGGTCGACCGCCGGGTCCTGGCCGGCGCCGCGACGGGCGTCGCCACCGCGGTCGGTGAACTGTCCGCCCGGACGAGACTCCTGCAGTCCGGACTCACCCGCTCCTACGCGCTGTACATGCTGATCGGCGCGGTTCTGGTGATCGCGGCGATGCTGGGTGGTGGCGCGCTGTGACCGGCCCCGGACTGCTCACCGCGCTGTGGCTCACGCCCCTGGTCGGTGCCCTCCTAGTCGTCGTCGTCCCTCAGAGCGCGCGCCGCGCGGCGAGGCCCCTCGCCCTGGTCACGTCCCTGGCCGTCCTGGGGGTAGCGATCGCGCTGGCGGTCGGGTTCGACCCCGGCGGCGACCGGTACCAGTTCGTCGAATCTCGGCCGTGGATCCCGGCATTCGGGGCGACGTACTCCCTCGGACTCGACGGCGTAGCGCTAGTCCTGGTGCTGCTCACCGCCGCGCTCATGCCGCTGCTGCTGCTGGCGGGGTGGCGTGACGTCGACGGGGGTCGGCGCGCGCAGGCGTACCCCGCACTCATGCTCGCCACGCAGGCCCTGGCGCTGGTGACGTTCCTCAGCCTCGACGTGCTGCTGTTCTACGTGGCGTTCGAGGCGATGCTCATCCCGCTGTACTTCCTCATCGGGGGTTTCGGTACAGGGGGTTTCGGCGGCGGTGCGACCGACGGCTCCGAACGGGCGCGGGCGGCCGTGCGGTTCCTCCTCTACAACCTGCTCGGCGGCCTCGTCATGCTCGCGGCGGTCCTTGGGCTCTACATGTACACAGACTGGGCCAGGCTCGGACCCGACGGCCGCGGCACCTTCGACTACCGCCTCATCACCGACGCCATCGCCGACGGTCGCCTGCAGATCCCGCCCGGCGCGATGCTGCTGCTGTTCGCCGGGTTCACGCTCGCGTTCGCGATCAAGGCGCCGCTGTGGCCGTTCCACACGTGGCTGCCCGGGGCCGCCGTCGCCGCCACCCCCGCCTCCGCGGTGCTCATGATGGCCGTGGTGGACAAGGTCGGCACCTTCGCGATGCTGCGGTACAGCCTGCCGCTGTACCCCGAGGCCGCGGCCACGGCGACGCCGGTGATGGTGACGCTGGCGGTGATCAGCATCGTCTACGGCGGCGTCATGGCGATCGCCCAGACCGACCTGCTGCGGCTCATCGCGTACGCCTCCATTTCGCACTTCGGGTTCATCGTGCTGGGCGTGTTCGCCGCCACCGAGCAGTCCGCGACCGGTTCGGCATTGTACATGGTCAACCACGGCATCGCCACGGCCGCACTGTTCCTCGTGGCCGGGTTCCTCGTGCACCGCCGCGGCACGCGGGAGATCGGGCGGTTCGGCGGCGTCCAGCAGGTGACGCCGGTGCTGGCCGGGGTGTTCCTCGTCGCCGGGCTCGCCACCCTGTCGCTACCGGGCTTGGCGCCGTTCATCAGCGAGTTCCTGGTGTTCGTCGGCACGTTCGCGGTGTTCCCGGTCGCGGCGGTGCTCTCGACCGCGACGTTCGTCCTCGCGGCCGTCTACATTCTGTGGACCTACCAACGGGTGATGGGCGGGCCCGTCGCGCCCGGCCTCGCGGGCACCCCGGACCTCGGGCTGCGCGAGCAGGTGGTCCTGGCCCCGCTGGTCGTGGCGCTGATCGTGCTCGGCTTCTACCCGCAGCCGGCGCTCGACGTGATCGATCCCGCGGTCGCCGACACCGTCGCCCACGTGGAAGGTGCCACCCGATGACCCCAGACATCGCCTACTCCTCGCTCCTGCCGCTGCTCGTGGTGCTCGGCGCGGCGATCGTCTCGGTCCTGGTCGAGGCATTCGCCCCGGCCCGGCACCGCTACATCACGCAGATGGTGCTGTACCTCGGCGGGCTCGGGGCCGCGCTGGTGGCGGTGGCGCTGCTCGCCGGGACGCGGACCGTCACCGCCGGCGGCGCCGTGGCCGTGGACGGGCCGGCGCTGTTCCTGCAGGGGGCGACGGTCCTCGTGGCGATCGGGGCCGGGCTGCTCATCGGCGAACGCGCGCGGGTGGCGGCGGGGTCGCGTCCCCCGGTGCTCGCGGGCTTCGCGCCGCAGGCCGCACTGGCCCCGGGCGGCGACGCCGAACGGGAGGCCGAGCGGGCGGGCGTCACCCAGACCGAGGTGTTCCCGCTGGCACTGTTCGCCACCGGCGGACTCATGTTGTTCCCCGCGGCGAACGACCTCATCACCCTGTTCATCGCGCTCGAGGTGCTGTCCCTGCCGCTGTACGTCATGTGCGGCATGGCCCGCCGGCGGCGGTTCCTCTCGCAAGAAGCTGCGGTCAAATACTTCCTGTTGGGATCGTTCTCCTCGGCGTTCTTCGCCTACGGCGCGGCGCTGATCTACGGCTACGCCGGGACCGTCGAGTTCAGGGGCATCGCGGCGGTCGTCGCCACCGAGGGCGGCAGCTCGCTGGCCCTGATCGGCGTGGCGATGATGTCGGTGGGCCTGCTGTTCAAGGTCGGAGCGGTGCCGTTCCACACCTGGACCCCGGACGTGTACCAGGGCGCGCCCACCTCGATCACCGCGTTCATGGCCGCCGGCACCAAGCTCGCCGCGTTCGGGGCGATCCTCCGGTTCTTCCACGTCGCCGTGCCCCGACTCGAGGCAGACTGGGCGCCGGTGCTCTGGGTGATCGCGGCCCTGACGATGATCGTGGGCACGGTCGTCGGCGTCACCCAGAACGACGTCAAACGCCTGCTGGCCTACTCCTCCGTCGCGCACGCCGGCTTCCTGCTGACCGGAGTGCTCGGCCCGCCGGTGGCCGGGACCTCCGCCGTGCTGTTCTACCTCGCCGCCTACGCGGTCAGCACTGTTGGCGTCTTCGCCGTGGCCGGGCTGGTCCGCGATCCCGACGGCGCCGAGATCACCGACCTGCAGGCCTGGGCCGGGCTCGGCCGCCGTCAGCCGGTGGTCGCGGGCGCGTTCGCCCTGCTGCTGCTCGCACTGGCCGGTATCCCGCTGACCAGTGGGTTCATCGCCAAGTTCGCCGTGTTTTCCGAGGCGGTGGCCGGCGGCGCGGTGAGCCTGGTGGTGGTCGGCGTGCTCACCAGCGCGATCGCGGCCTCGTTCTACGTCCGCGTGATCGTGGTGATGTTCTTCCGCGACGCAGGCTCCGGCTCCGGCTCCGGCTCCGCTGCGCCCGGCGCGCTCGCCGCCGGCGAGGTGGCGTTCGCCCGCCGCCCCGTCACGTACGCCGTGGTCGGCGTCGCGGTGGTGGTGACCATCCTGCTGGGGATCATGCCGCAGCCGCTGCTTGACCTGGCCACCGCCGCATCCTGGTTCGTGGGGGCGGAGTTCGGAGGGTAGCCAGCCGCCCACCTCGCTCCCGCGCCCCGCCCCCCGCCGGGGGCCCGGGCCGACGTCGCGCAGGGGCGCAGGCTCGGCCTGCTGATCGGCCACACAACCGTTGACATGCAACTCTGATGATCTCATCATCAATGCATGTCGCTCATCCAGATTCGTAACGTCCCCGAAGAGGTTCACCGCATCCTCAAGGAGCGCGCTGCCCGCGAGGGCAAGACCCTGTCAGATCTCGCTCTCGCCGAGCTGACGCGGTCGGTCAAACGCCCCACCCGCAGTGAACTGCTCGAACGGATCGCCTCGCTTCCAGCCCGCGATTACCAGGGGGAGACCGCCGAGGAATCTGTTCGCGCCGAGCGAGACGCCCGGTGATCGTCCTCGACGCCTCTGTCACCGTGGAACTGTTGCTGAATCTCCCCCTCGGCGAACAGGTACGACGCCGCCTCGCTGACTCCGATCTCCAATTGCACGCACCACACCTGCTCCCTGTCGAGGTCCTACAGGTTCTACGACGACGTGTGGCGGCCGGCACGACGAGTACCACCGATGCAGTGGAGGCATTGGACCTCCTGGAGCAACTCGATCTCAGTTTTCACGACCACATGCTCCTGGCGGGACGAGCGTGGACTCTCAGGGGCAATCTGAGTGCCTACGACGCCACGTATGTCGCACTCGCCGAACTGCTCGACGCGCCTCTACTCACCGCTGACGCGAAACTCGCGCGTGCACCCGGTATTCACGCGACCATCGACCTGATCCAGCCCTGACAACGACGCACACGCTGTCGCCGGGCCGCGCCCGCTTACCCGCCCCGCCGCGAAGAGGAATTCGCCTGTATCGGCCGAGTACATCCGCACGAATTCCTCTTCCCGGCGTCAGGAGTCTCTCGGGCGTCAGGGGGGCCGGGCCGGGGCGGCGCCAGCGGCGTCCGGGACTATCGAGCCGGCCTACTCCCCCAGCCCCAGCGGGGTCGCGTCGAACTCCCCGGACAGCGCGGAGACCGACCGGGCCAGGCGGAGGTCCCGCACGGTGACGCCATCGACATCGTGGCTGCGGAGATCCAACGTGACCTCGTCGTAGCTCCACAGCAGGTCGGGATGGTGGTTCTGCGAGTTGGCGGCCTGCCCGATCGCGGCGACCAGATTGATCGCGGCCTGCGGCGTCTCGCACACGGCGGTGTAGGTCAGCGACCCCTCCGACAGGGCCCAGCCGGGCAGGTCGGCCAGACCCTCGGCGATCTGCTCCTCGGTCAGGCGGGTGTTGTCGTCGGCGCCGGGGCCTGCGGCGTCGGGACGTGCGTTGTCGGCATCTGCGCTCATGCCGTCCAGTCTGGCACCTCCCGCCGCG
>DIAZ01000001.1:17537-24153 GCA_002415925.1 Dietzia sp. UBA5065
GGCACCTCCCGCCGCGTCCGCCCCTCCCGGTCGCGCGGCCTACTCTGTTCAGCGTGGAAGCCCCCGCCAGCCCCTTGCCCCCCGGCGTCGGCCGGTACGCGCCCAGCCCGTCCGGGGACCTGCACCTGGGCAATCTGCGCACGGCGGTGGCGGCGTGGGTCCTGGCCCGCGATTCGGGTCGGGCCTTCCGGATGCGCATCGACGACCTCGACACCGCCCGCGCCCGCCCCGGCATCGCCGAACGCCAGCTGGCGGACCTGGCAGCGATCGGCATCGACTGGGATGGCGACATCATGTGGGAGTCCCAGCGCTTCCCCGCCTACGCCGCGGCCGCCGACCGGCTCGCCGACCGGGGCCTGGTCTACGAGTGCTACTGCTCGCGCCGCGAGATCGCCGAGGCCCCGCGGGCACCGCACTCCCCGCCGGGCGCATACCCCGGCACCTGCCGTGACCTGGCCGAATCCGAACGCGCCCGCCGCCGTGAGGAACTCGGCCCGGGGCGGGTGCCGGCGCTGCGTCTGCGCGCGACGGTCGCAGAGCTGACGGTCACCGATCTGATCCACGGGCCCTACACCGGTGTGGTGGACGATGTGGTGCTGCGTCGCGGGGACGGCGTGTGGGCGTACAACCTCGCGGTGGTGGTGGACGATGCCGAGCAGGGTGTCGACCAGGTCGTGCGCGGCGAGGATCTGCTCTCCTCCACTCCCCGCCAGGCCCATCTCGCCGATCTGCTGGGTCTGCCTCATCCGGAGTATGTCCACGTGCCGCTCGCGGTGAACGCAGCCGGTGAGCGCCTGGCCAAGCGGGACGGCGCGGTGACCCTGGCCGATCTGGCCCGGGAGGGGACGACGACGAGGGCCGCCGTCGTCCGGATCGTGGCCTCACTCGGTGGACCGGAGGGCGCGGACTCGATCGAGGCACTGCGCGGGCTGGTCACCACCGAGTCCTTGCGATCCGGCCCCTGGGTGGTGGCCTAGCTGGCGGGGCACCCACCCCGGCGAGCTGAATTCGCCACCCGGCAGCGTCTGCGCGGATAATCGACGCCCGTGACCACTTCACCGCAACCTTCCGAACGACTCGGGACTGGGCGGCCGGACGGGGACTCTCCCGAGCCGGCGCGCAGCACCCCCTCTGCCGGCCGGGCCGCCTTCGCGACCGTCGGCAGCACCTATTACGGCTATCTCATCGCCCTGTTCGTCGGCGTGATGCTCATCAGCAACGTCACCGGCACCAAGGGCGTCCTCCTCTTCCCCGACCTGAGTTTCGACCTCGGCTTCCTGTCGATGGACGGGCTCGTCACCGACGGGGCCTTCCTGCTCTTCCCGCTGGCGTATGTGCTGGGTGATGTGATCAGTGAGGTGTACGGGTTCCGGTCGATGCGCCGTGCCGTGATCTCCGGCTTCATCGTCCTCGCCCTGGCAGCCCTGAGCTTCACGATCACCGTCCACCTGCCCGCCGCCCCGTTCTACGAAAACCAGGACGCGTTCGAGGCCGTGGCAGGGGTCATCCCGCAGTTCTTCCTCGCCGGCCTGGCCGGGTACGTGGTGGGCGAGTTGCTCAACTCGTACGTCCTGGTGTGGATGAAGCGCCGCACCGGCGAGCAGAGTCTCTGGGCTCGCCTGCTCGGTTCGACCGTGGTCGGCCAGCTCGCGGACACCCTCGTGTTCTGCACGATCGCCGCCCCGGCCCTGGGCATGGTGCTCGGCTCGGGCGACTACTGGAACTACGTGGTGATCGGCTTCGTGTGGAAAACCCTCGTCGAAGCGGTCCTGCTGCCCGTGACATACGTGGTGATCGCGTGGATCAAGAAGCGCGAGCCCACCTACCAGTCTGCGCTGGCAGACTCGGCTGCATGACCTCCGACCCCGCCGTCCGGGTCCTCGGCCCGACCGTCGACGACCAGACCCGCTGCGTCCACTACCGCAGCCCGCTGGACATCGTCGCGATCCGCTTCCACTGCTGCGGGGATTTCTACCCGTGCTTCCGCTGCCACGCCGACGCCGCCGACCACCCGGTCTCGGCGTGGCCGGCGGGCCGGTTCGACGAGCACGCGATCCTGTGCGGGGTGTGCCGCTCAACGCTGGCGATCAACGACTACCTCGCGGCGAGCGCCTGCCCGTCGTGCGCCTCACCGTTCAACCCGGGCTGCTCGCTGCACCACTCGATCTACTTCGAGTAGCCGTTTTGAGCCTCAGGCGCTCCGTAGCTCTATCCGCGATCGACAGGGCCGTAGATCGTCCACCCCTGCTCCAGCCTCGGCTGGCCGCGCAACCGGCGGATCAGTTCACGGAACCATTCTCCGACGGCAATCCGCAGTCCGCGCCTCGAACTCGGTGGGAACGCGGTCTCATCTCGATCGGGGATGCGGAGCGGATTCCAGCCCGTCGCCCACGGGGCGGCGGTGAACGCTGCGGCCGACTTCGAGTCGCCGCTCGATCCCCCACTGGATCCGTGGCCCCCGAACGAGGTCTGGACCTGCCACGTCGCGGCGGGATCCACGACGAGAGACCCATCGACGACCGACAGTGTCCACTGGTCCAGCTCCTCGAGCAGCCAGGCAGATCCCGAATCGCAGGCATCACACCCACAGCCGGGCAGTTCGGCGAGTACGTACGGCGGTTCACCAGCGCATACTTCGACGTTGAGCGTGGCCTCGAGATCCGTTGAGTAGTACACGAGGTAGGACAGCGGCACTGCGCCGCCTGTATGCGCCTCTGCAGTCGGGCGAAGGACGAGCGTGGTCTGCGAATGCTCGTGGCTGCCGCGCCGCTCATTCGAAGGATCCGTCTCGAGGTGTGCCCACCCCCGATCGACGAGTACCTTCGCCCAGGCGTCGATCCTTGACTGGATGATCCTGAACTTGCCAGGGTCCAGGCAGCGGCTGTACTCCTCCTCGGCCGGCGACTGGTCCACTGGCCGGCCCTCCCACGCGGGCGTACGGGCGCCGGTCATCGCGAACGCGGCCTCGACCTCATCCAGGAGTCCACACACATGATCTGGCAACAGGGACGAACTGTCGGTCCACGGCAGTTCTCGTAGCCGGGTATTGCGCGCATGCCACCAGGTCTCGGCGTGCGGGCCACCCACGTCACTGACGTCGTGATTCATGTCCGGCTGCCTCCTCCGCCTGAAACGCCTCCGCGGTCCGCTGGAGGCACTACCCATCCACTTCCGGTGCCGGCTCAGGCCGCGGGATGCCTGCCGAGGTACTCGTCAATGGCCGCTCGGACGACTGCGCTCATCGGCCGCCCCGTGCGCTCCGCATAGTCCGCCAGCCGCTGCCGATCGGCGTCGGTGAGCCGAACGGCCAACGGCCGGGTCTCTCCGCCCGCGTCACCTTTGCGCGGCCTGCCAGGACGATAGTCCGGACGAACATCCACGGAGCCATCGACCACCAGGTAGTCGCCCGCCTCCACCGCATCAGCAAGCCGGGCATAGCGCGCCTCGACATCTCTGGGGTTGCTCATGGTCCCTCCCGCTGCGTTCTCTGTCGGCGACTGACCCCGTCGGTCAGGTCAAGGTGCCCTCCGGTGGCCTCGAGCACCTCGCGAACCACTGCCGAGGTCAGCAGCATCGCGTGGAACACGTGCAACTCCTCGGCATCAACCTGGTCTGCGACCACTTCGACCAGAGGCCCACCATGTGGGTCCCCGACCATCCGGATCAATTGCGCATCAGGCTCGAACCGAGGTGTCAGCCGATACGGACGATCGGATGCTCCAGTACCGCCCTGATCTCGTCGTCTGCGATGCCGTGCCGACGCGCAGACGTGTAGATCACCACTTTCACCTCGAAACCGTATCACGGTTTTTCGGGGGTTGCGGGGGCCAGGCCGCGGGGCAGGGTCCCATTCATCGAGCCACAGGGCTGGACGCACTCGCCGCGAAGGGCCGGGCCTCCCGTTCCCGCGCCCGCGCCCGCGCCCCCGCTCCGCACCCGGTCACCGCCCCGAGTAGTACCGCCCCAGGAACTGCTCCTTGTAGGCCACGTACTCGTCGGGCCCGGCGTCCATCGCGGCGCGGACCTCGTCCACCAGCCGCACCACAAAGGCGAGGTTGTGCAGGGTCAACAGGGTGGAGCCGAGGAACTCCTTGGACTTGAACAGGTGGTGGATGTAGGCGCGGCTGTACTCGCGCGAGACCTCGGAGGGCCCCTCGGCATCCAGCGGCGAGTGGTCGTGCCGGAACTGCGCGCGCGTCATGTTCACGCGCCCGTCGAGGGTGTAGATGCCGCCGTGCCGCGCAAGCCGGGTGGGGGCCACGCAGTCGAAGGTGTCGGCGCCGTTCTCCACGGCGGTGAAGATGTCGTCGGGCTCACTGATCCCCAGCAGGTGCCGCGGCCGGTCCTCGGGCAGCTCCTCGGTGCACCAGCCGACGATCGTGCCGAGGTTCTCCTTCTCCAGCGCGCCGCCGATCCCGTAGCCGCCGAACCCGCGCCGCCCCTGGCCCTCGGCCCGGTCGCTCATCTCCACGAGCCCCTGCACGGCCTGCCGCCGCAGGTCCTCGAACTGCGCGCCCTGCACCACGCCCCACAGCGACTGGCCGGGCCGGTGCGTCCGTTCCAGCGACAGCCGCTCGTGCTCGTCGAGGCACCGCTGCGCCCAGCGCCGGGTCCGCTCCACCGAGCTCTCCTGGTACTTGCGCGTGTTCATCAGCGTGGTGAGCTCGTCGAACGCGAACAGGATGTCGGCGCCGAGCCCGTGCTGGATCTGCATGGACACCTCGGGCGAGAACCGGTGCCGCGAGCCGTCGAGGTGCGAGGTGAACGTGACGCCGTCCTCGTCGACCTTGGCCAGCCGCCCCTGGCTCTTGTTGGTGGCCTTGTCGTCGGGCTCGGTCCCGGCCGACATCTCGATCACCTTCTTGAACCCCACGCCCAGGCTCATCACCTGGAAGCCGCCGGAGTCGGTGTAGGTGGGCCCTGACCAGCGCATGAACTCGCCGAGCCCGCCGGCGGCGTCCACCACGTCGTGGCCGGGCTGCAGGTAGAGGTGGTAGGCGTTGGCGAGCACGGCCTGGGCGCCGGTGGAGCGGACCTGCTCGGGGGTGAGCGTCTTGACGGTGGCCTTGGTGCCGACGGGGATGAACGCCGGGGTGGCGATGTCGCCGTGGGGGGTGCGGATGACGCCCGTCCGGCCGCCCGCCGTGCCGTCGAGGACCATCCGGGAGCCCACGTCGAAGGTGGTGGCGAGCGCAGGGGTGGAGGAGTGGTCCGACATGGGCTCCATCGTGGCACGGCGTCCGCCCGCCCCCGCCGTGGCCCTACGATGGGAGAACTCGACCGGTGGGTCGAGTCGACGACGACGAGGTGGGCCATGAGACGAGGTGGGTCATGACCCCAGCGACCGGCCGCCGACTCACCCGTCCCGAGCGCCACGCGCAACTNNCCCCGGCGCCCCCCCGCCCCCGCCGTGGCCCTACGATGGGAGAACTCGACCGGTGGGTCGAGTCGACGACGACGAGGTGGGCCATGAGACGAGGTGGGTCATGACCCCAGCGACCGGCCGCCGACTCACCCGTCCCGAGCGCCACGCGCAACTGGTCTCCCTGGGGGTGAGGTTGCTCGAGACGGTGCCGTTCCACGCCCTGTCGATGGACGACGTCGCCGAGCGGGCCGGAGTGTCGCGCAGCCTGCTGTTCCACTACTTCCCCACCAAGCTGGACTACCTGATCGCGGTGGTGGAGGCGGCCGCCGATCACGTCCTGGTTCTCACCGAGATCCCCGAGGGCACCAGCGCGGAGGACCGCACCCGTGCGATCGTCACCGCCCTGGTCCGCTACATCCAGCGCCGCCGGGACAACTACGTGGCCGTCCTGCGGTCGGGGAGGTCGGTCGACCCGGTGTTGGAGAAGGTGGTCGACGGCATGCACCGCACCATCAGCCTCCGGATCCTGGAGAGCATCGGGGTGGCCCGGCCCGGACCCATGACGCTGGTGCTGACCCGCGCCTGGCTGGCCGGCTGCGAGGAGTTGGCGCTGCTGGGAGAGGAATCGGGGCTTCCGCAGAAGGCGGTGATCGACTCGTCGCTGGCCTCGCTCAGCGCGATCGCGGCCCTGCCGGATTCCGTCGCGGGAATCGGGCGGACCGACCACCCCGCCGACCCCGCGGAGTGAGAGGAGCCCCGGATCCCGTCTGGGATCCGGGGCTCTCCCGGGGCGGTGGCGGTGGGATTTGAACCCACGGTTGGGGGTTACCCAACACAGCATTTCGAGTGCTGCACCTTCGGCCGCTCGGACACGCCACCGCCGATCAGGCTACTCGACGAGTGCCCGCATACGAAAATCGGCTGGGTCAGTTGTTGCCGGTGAGCTTGCCGGCGACCTCGTTGGCCTTGTCCTTGAGCTTCTCGGCGCCCTGCTTGAGGTTCGCCTTGCCCTGGTCCGCCTGACCCTCGGCCTGGAGGTCGCGGTCGCCCGTCGCGGCACCCGCCGTCTCCTTGGCGCGGCCGCCGAGTTCCTCGGCCTTGTTCGAGAACTTGTCTCCCACTCCCATGTGGTGCTCCTCTCGATCACGGCGCCGGGGCCCGGCGCCTGTCCCCGCCCACCGTACGGAGGGCGGCGGCGGGCCTCCACCGGTGGGAGGTCACGATCGGGTCACCGCCGCGAGCGGCGCAACG
>DIAZ01000001.1:24294-27319 GCA_002415925.1 Dietzia sp. UBA5065
GCGAGCGGCGCAACGTCACCGCCGGGAGCGGAAGAACTCCTCGAGCAGCGCGGCGCACTCGGCCTCTAGCACCCCGCCGCGCACCTCGGGCCGGTGGACCAGCCGCCGGTCGCGGACCACGTCCCACAGCGATCCGCAGGCGCCCGTCCGGGGCTCCCACGCACCAAAGACGATGCGCCCGACCCGCGCCGCCACGGCCGCCCCCGCGCACATCGTGCACGGTTCGAGGGTCACCACGAGGGTGCAGTCCTCGAGGCGCCAACCGTCGCCCAGGGCCCGGGCCGCGCCGCGCAGGGCCAGGACCTCCGCGTGCGCGAGCGGATCCCCGTCGGCCTCCCGGCGGTTGGTGGCGGCGGCCAGCTCACGCCCGTCCGGGCCCACCACGATCGCGCCGACGGGAACGTCCTCCCCTGGCGTCCCCGCGGCCACCTCGAGCGCCCGGCGGACCAGGGCCCGGTCTTCCGCCCGCCCCCCGCCCGCGCGGGCGGGGTCGGGCGCCGGGGCGGGGTCACCGCCGCCCCGGATCACGAGTCCGGCAGGTGCCGCTCGAGCTCGTCGCCGAAGCCCATCCGCTCGGCCACCGACTGCAGCTGCTCGTCGGCGTAGAGGTCGGTCTCGGACACGATGATCTCCAGGACCCCGGACGGCAGTCCCAGGTCCTCGAGGATCGCCATGTCACCCTCGCCCCACGGGTCGGTGTCCTCGAGTTCCTGGTCGGACATGTCGGGCACGTCCACGTTGAGCTCGTCGAGCACGTCGGCCGCGAGGTCGTAGTCCAGGGACGCGGTGGCGTCGGAGAGCATGAGCCGCATCCCGGAGGGTCCGGGCCGCAGGATCACAAAGAACTCGTGGTCCACGTCCACGAGCCCGAACGAGGCGCCCTCGGTGCGCAACGAGCGGACCTGCCTCGCGGCGTCGTCGAGACTGGTGAGCGCCGAGTCGTCGAGGCGGGTGATCTGCCAGGCCCCGCCCTCCTGGAGGACCCCGAGCGCGTAGCCGGTGACGGCGTCGTCCTCGTCGCGGTTGTCGCCACGGCCGTCACTGTCGCGGGGACTTCGGTCGGGGGAGCTGGCCATGGACTCAACCGTAGTCTGCTGTGAGAACCTTGTCAGGTGACGGTGACGGCGGACGTGTGCGTGCTCGGGGTCGGCCTGATCGGCGGCTCGTTGCTGCGGGTCCTGGGGCCGACGCGGGCGTTCGGCTGGAACCGGTCGGCCCCCACCGCATCCGCGGCCTCGGAGGCGGGATTCGACGTCTCCACGGATCTGGCCGACACGCTCCGCCGGGCCGCGCGGCGGGACGCCCTCGTCGTCGTCGGGGTCCCCCTCCCCGCCCTCGGCGCAGTCCTGGACGCGGTGGCCGAGCACGCTCCCGGGGTCGCCCTCACCGACGTCGTGAGCGTCAAGGGCCCGGTCCTGGACGCGGTGCGCGCGCGGGGGCTGGGCGCGCGCTTCGTGGGGGGCCACCCCATGGCCGGCACCGCCCACTCCGGGTGGGGCGCCACCGACCCGGAGCTCTTCCGCGGCGCGACGTGGCTCGTGGCGGCGGACGACGACGCCGACCCCGACACCTGGTCGCGGGTGGCGCGGATGGCGCTGGACAGCGGCGCCCGGGTGGTGGCGTCCACCTCCGCCGACCACGACGCGGCGGTCGCCCGGATCTCCCACCTGGGGCACGTCCTGGCCGAGGCGCTCGCGCTGGCCGGCGGCCGGGGCGGGGACCTGGCCCTGGCGTTGGCGGCCGGGTCGTTCCGGGACGGCACCCGGGTGGCCGGAACCGCGCCCGCGCTGGTGCGGGCGATCTGCGAGCCCAACCGGGACGCGCTGGTGGCCGCGCTCGACGACTGCCTGGCCGACCTCGGCGCCGCGCGGGACTCGCTGGCCTCGACGGGAACGCTGGGCCCGCTGGTCGACGAGGGGCACCGCGCGCGGCTCGCCTACGAGGCCGCGCGGCCGGCCGGCGGGGGCGACGCCCCGGGCGGCCGGGCGGCGGTGACCGTGACCCCGGGCGCACCGGGGTGGCTCGAGGCCTTGCGCGAGGCGGGGTCCGCGGGCCGGGAGGTCAGACCCGCCGGCTGAGCCCGGCGACGTCGAGGATGAACCCGTCGGGGTCGACCGTCGCGCTCGTGGCCGCGGTGGCCGTGATGCCGTGGACCTTCTCGTCGTCGCTGGAGAAGGTGACGGAGTCCTCGGTGACCTCCAGCGTCATGGAGTCCACCGACAGGACCCGCTGCTCGACCGAGCCGGGCTGGGAGTGCAGGTCGAGCCGCCGGATGATGACGCTGGCGAAGTACACGCTGAAGGTGATGTCCACGTCGAGGACGCCCTCGCCGCCCACCCGCGACCGGGTGTCGGTGGGATCGTCCAGCAGCCAGGACCCGTCGTCGACGCGGACCAGGTCGATGGTGCGCTCGTACTCCTCCGTCGACACGGTGAGCTGGACCCGGCGGGGCGCGCGATCCGAGCCGATCTCGGCCTCGTACTCCACCGAGAAGGCCCGGTGATCCGAATGCGCGGCGGAGACGATCCGACCACGGGCCCGGGTGGACTCACCCTTGGGGACGATCCTCACCTGCTCGATCAATCTCCCGGTCTCGGAGATCCACGTGTACATGCGGGGACCCGAAGCGCGTTGCGCTTCGGTCTGCGGCGAGGTCGACTGGGGAGCGTTCACCCCTCCTACGGTAGGAAAGTCCGCGCTATAAAGCACATTTGAGTCCGCTCCCGCCCGCCCGGCCGTCATCGCGGACGCAGGTCCAGACGGGCACGCCGCCACGGATACAGCGTCACATTGCGTGCCCTGGGCCATTCCCGGCCGCTGCCCACGGGCTCGAGCCGGTAGCGCCCCAGCACCTGCCGGAGGATCACCTCACCCTCCATCATCGCGAACGAGGCGCCGATGCACCGCCGCGCGCCGCCGCCGAACGGCAGCCAGGTGGTGGGGGTCGGGACGTCGCCGAGGAACCGCTCGGGGTCGAAGTCCGCCGGGCGCGGATACGCGGCGGGGGCGCGGTGGGCCAGGACGA
>DIAZ01000001.1:27493-32558 GCA_002415925.1 Dietzia sp. UBA5065
GCCCGGACCAGCAGCGCCAGCAGATCCCGGCGGTCCGGCAGCGCCGGGTCCCGGCGGGCGGCGGCGATCTGCTCGCCGAGGAAGTCGTGGATGGTCGCCAGGTCCCGGATCTCGCGCGTCCAGGGCCAGAGTCGGCGCAGCGCGGGGATGGCCAGCCCGATCATCATCACCGGACCGGCATCGACCGCCCGGGCCACCACCGGACGCATCTCGTCCAGACGCGCGGGGTCCGTCACGCCGAACACCACCCGCAGAATGACCTCCAGCGTGAGCTCGTTGAGGAGGATGTGGGCGCGGATCCGACCCGAGCGGGGCCACCTGCCCAGCTGCTCCGCCGTCACCTCCTCGACCAGGGTGCGGTAGCCGGCGATCTCCCGCCGGCCGAACGCGGGCGCCAGGAGCCGCCGGGCCCGGGCGTGCGCGTCACCGTCCTGGAGGAGCAGCGAGTCCCCGCCGAGGAGCGGCCGGAGCAACTCGTTGCCCTTGCCGGCGTGGAAGACCGACGGCGAGCCCGCGAACACGTCCTTGAGGTCCGCCGGATCGGCCAGCGCGACCACCGTCCGCCCCCTGGGCATCAGCTCGAGCCGGAACGGCACCCCGTATCGCCGCGCGGCCGCGGGGAAGACCACGGTGGGGGCCGACAGGGTGAGCAGGGCCTGCACCAGACCGGGCAGTCGCGGTCCGGGGGGAACTTCGGCGGTCATGGCCACACCGTACGAGCCGAACGGTGGCGCCGCAGCCCGACCGGCGAGGCCCGGCCGACCGCCGGGGCCACCCCGCCGCGCCACCGGGCGGTCGCCGGACGTTCACCGGGATCTCTTCGTGGGGGTCACCGTCGGGGTCTACCGTGGTCCGCATGGCCCTGTTCCCCGTGGACCTGGACTCGACACCCGACACCATCGCCGCCCTCCTCGCCGTGGACGCCGCCGTCCGCGCCGCCGTGGGGGTGGAGCCGTGCCCGCCCTCCGCCGCGGCCCTGCACTGGGCGGGCGACGACGGCGAGTGGATGGCGCTCTTGCGGCCCGGCGAGGGGCGCGCGCTCGTCGTCGGCCGCCACCCCGAGTTCTCGCTCACCGAGGACGGCGGGAGCGCGGGCGAGACGGGCAGCGACCTCGTGGGGGACGCCCCGGGCTGGTGGCGGCGCGGCGTCGAATACGCCGGGTCCCACGGTGACCACCCGGGCTTCCTCTACGGCTGGGACGGCGCCGGGTGGTGGCGGCTCGACCAACCTGCCGACGACGGGTTCGATCCCGAACTCTTCCCCGTCACGCGGTCGGCGCTGCGGGACATCATCGACCGACTGGCCGACGACACCCTGCTCGACGCCCCCGCAGCGGATGCCGTCGACCGCCTCATCACCGCCGGTTCCGGACTGCGCACCTCGGACCTGGCCGCCGTCCTCCACGCCCCCGACGGGTGGCCGGAGGTCGACCTCGACGCCGGCGTCCGCGCCGCACGGGAGTTCGGCGCCACGGTTCCGGCCTGAGTCGCGCCCCGTGGGTCGGGAACGCGCTGGTAAGGATAGGCTTCCGACGCTTGCCGCGTCGCGGTCCGACTCCTACCGTGAGCGCATGGACGCCCCCGGATCCGCCCCCCACCTCGCCGCCGAACCGCACGACGCGTCGGTCGGCGACCGGCTCAACTGGCTCCGCGCGGCCGTCCTCGGGGCGAACGACGGCCTGCTCTCCACCGCCGGACTCGTGATGGGGGTCGCGGCGGCCACCACCGACCGCTCCGCCCTCATGGTCGCGGGGATCGCCGGGCTGTCCGCCGGCGCCTTCTCCATGGCCGTCGGCGAGTACGTGTCGGTGAGCACGCAGCGCGACACGGAGGAGGCCCTCATCGCCAAGGAGCGCCGCGAGCTGGCGGAGGAGCCGGAGGCCGAGTTCGAGGAGCTGGTGGGGCTCTACGCCGCCAAGGGGCTCAGCCAGGACACGGCCCGGTTGGTGGCCACCGAGCTCCACGCCGTCGATCCGCTCGCGGCGCACCTCGACGCCGAACTGGGCATCGACCAGGAGTCCCTGACCAACCCGATGCACGCGGCCATCTCCTCCGCCATCGCGTTCACCCTCGGGGCGATCATCCCGCTCCTCGCGATCCTCGCGCCCGCGTCCCTGCGGGTGCCCACGATCGCCGTGCTCACCTTTGTCGGTCTGGCGATCGCGGGCTACGTGTCCGCTCGGCTCGGTGACGCGGATCGGGGCAAGGCCGTCCGCCGGCTCCTCCTGGGCGGACTCGCGGCCATGGTCGCGACGTACGGGATCGGTACTCTCCTGGGCACCGCCGTCGTCTGACCAGTGGCGGCGGCGCACGCCTGCGCCGCCGGGTGGAACTCTGTCACCATGGTCCGGTGAGAAGACTCGGCTACGTCGCGGTCAAGCGCCTCGCGCTCGAGACCCTCGGGTGGACGCTCGTCGTGCTCGGGATCGCCGCGCTGTTCCTGCCCGGCCCCGGACTGCTCATGCTGTTCGGCGGCATGGTGGTGCTCTCCCAGCAGTACACGTGGTTCGAGAAGCGGGTCGACCCCGTCAAGCGGCTGGCCCTGGAGGGCGCGTCCCGCGGCGTGCAGACGTGGCCGCGGCTCGCGGCGTCGGCGATCGGGGTGACCTGGCTCATCGGGCTGGGCGTGTTCTGGGGTGAGCACCCCCCGGCACCCGCCTGGTGGCCCTTCTCCGGCGACCTGTGGTTCTTCGGCGGCTGGGGAACCGGCGGGAGCCTGATCGCGTCGGGGCTGATCGGCCTGGCGTTGCTGGTCTACTCGATCCGCCGGTTCCGCGGCACGCCGTACGACCACGAGGCGGAGGTGGCGCGCGAGCGCGAACGCCACGCCGCCCGGAGGCGGGAGAAGGACGAGCGCCGTCGGGCCCGACACGGCGTCACGCCGGTCTGATCCTCACGCCAGGCTGAACGTCTCCTCGCCGCCCACCTGGACCATCCGCTCCTCACCGGCCACCCGGACCCGGACCGGGACCGAGTCGATCACCCCGTCGCGGTGTTTCACCGTGACCCGGTCCCGCATGATCGTCACGGTGAGCGGCGACCGCAGGTAGGTCATGTTGAACGCGAACCCGTCGACGGCCGCCGGCAGGTTGGGGTCGAGCAGCAGCATGCCGTCGCTGACCCGCATGCCCGCGTAGAACCGCTGGATGAGGTCGACCGTCCCGGACATGACCCCCATGTGGATGCCCTCGCGGGTGGTGCCGCCCTGGATGTCGTTGACGTCGCTGCCCAGCGCCACCTTGAACCGGTCCCAGGAGGCGTCCGGGTCGAAGCGGGCGAGCACGCCGGCGTGCGTGATGTAGGACAGGGTCGAGCCGTGCGAGGTCCGCCGGTCGTAGTACTCGATGGTGCGCTCGGCGGAGTCGTCCGCGAACTCGTACCCGAGGCGCTCGACCACCCGCTTGAGTTCCGGGTCGCTGAAGAGGAAGAAGAGCATCACGACGTCGGCCTGCTTGGCCAGCTTGTAGCGGTCGGGGGTGTCCCCCTCGGCCTTGAGGATCCGGTCGAGTCGCTGGATGTCCCCGTATTTGGCGCGGTACCCGTCCCAGTCCAGCTCCTCGAGGTCCTCGTAGCCCTCGAACTGGCTGATGATCCCGTCGTGGAACGGGACGAACATCTTGCGGCTCATGTCCTTCCACCGCACGATCTCCTCGTCGCGGAGCTCGAGCTGCGCCCGCACCGACTTGGCCCGGGGTTCGGGCAGGAGTTCCAGCAGGTGCGCCGCGATGTCGCAGATCCACGCCACGAAGATGTTGGTGTACGCGTTGTTGCGCAACCCGCTCTCGGACGCGCCCGGGTACTTCTCGTGGTACTCGTCCGGCCCCATCACCCCGTGGATCTCGTACCTGTCCCGCTCGGGTGAGTAGTGGGCGATGGACGCCCAGAACCGGGCGATACCGAGCATGAGCACCGCGCCCCGGTACTCGAGGAACATCGTGTCCTCGGTGAGGGTGACGTACTGCCAGACGTTGTAGAAGATGGCGGCGCTCACGTGGCGCTGGTTGTGCGAGAGGTCCTCGTCCCACCGCCCGGACATCGGGTTGAGGTGGAGTTCCTGGGTCTCCTCGGTGCCGAGCGACGCGCTCTGCCACGGGAACATGAACCCCTCGTACCCCACCGCCTTCGCCGCTGAGCGGGCCTCCGCGACCCGGCGGTACCGGTACATGAGCAGGCCGCGGGTGACGTCCGGGGTGCGGAAGGTGAGGAACGGGTAGACGAACAGCTCGTCCCAGAAGACGTGCCCGCGGTAGGCCTCCCCGTTGATCCCGCGGGCGGGCACCCCGGCGTCCAGGTCCGCGGTGTTGTGCGAGCAGGTCTGCAGGATGTGGCAGATGTGGATCCGGAGGAGGTGCTGCGCCTCGTCGTCACCGAACACCCGCATGTCGCAGGCCCGCCACAGTCGGGCCCAGGACGCGCTGTGGTGGTCGTAGGCGGCCTCGAAGGAGCGGGAACGGGCCACGGACCGGTGGGCGCGCACGATCGTGTCCCCGGTGGCGGGGTCCCGCGAGGTGAACATCGAGACCGCCTTCTCGATGGTGACGGGGACACCCCGCTCGAGGTCCAGGTGCAGGGTCTGCTGGACGTAGTCGGTCGTCCCGAAGTCCGACCGGGGGACGTCGACCTCGCGCCCGTCGACCCGGACGAGCGTGCGGGCGGCGACGCCGACGATCACCTCGGACTGCCGGGTGACCGACTTGAGGGCCAGGACCGCGGGTTCCGGGACCATGGTGCTCCCGGGGCGCAGGTGATCGCTCTCCAGCTGGCGGTAGCGGGGCACGCCCCCGTTGACGACCCGGCCGTCGAGCGCGGTGACCACCTCGGCCTCCCCCGACCAGTTCAGCGGCGTGAGGGTCCACTCGAGGTACGCGTGGTGCATGGAGGTCATCGACACGAACCGGCGGCTGACCAGCGCCGTCTCCCGGCCCTCCTTGTCCCGGAACCGGAGCCGCCTGGTGAGCAGGGCCGTCCGCAGATCGAGTTCGTGGTGGTAGTCCAGGAGCTCGAGCTCCGCCAGCCGGAGCACCTCCGCCCCGCCGATCCGGAGCTTGAGCGGCAGCCAGTTGGG
>DIAZ01000001.1:32762-34874 GCA_002415925.1 Dietzia sp. UBA5065
GTACCGGGGTAGTGCACCCCGTCGGACTCCTCCCACTCGGCGGCCCCGCGGGTGCCCAGGTACCCGTTCCCCGTCGAGGTGAGCGTCTCGCGGAGCCCCTCCTCGACAGGCTGGAACCCCGCGTAGGAGAGGGTGAAGGCATCGGGCTGGGCCCCGGCGTCGGTGGCGGGTCCGGACTGCGGCGTGATCACCCGTCCGACCCTATCCACTGGGGTTGCGCCCGGCGGCCGTCTACCGACTCTGTTCCCACGATCGTCATCGAGCCGAGATCCACGGGACACACGGGTGGGATATGATCTACGCCACAGTCGGGACGGCCGGGGCCGCGCCGCGAGCCCTGACGTCGACCGTCCCGTCGGAACAGGGGTTCGCCATGACCGTCCAGTTCATCGAGATCACGGAGGACGTGGCCGAGAGGCTTCAGGTCCTCACCACGCCCACGGCCGGCCAGGTCGGCGACGCGCGCATGATCGTCATCGACCTGCTCGGCTCCGAACCGTCCTGGCCGCTGGCGGTGCTGGTCGACCACGTCTGCACGGCGTACGAGGCGCCCGCCGGCGAGCGTCTGATGGTGGATCTGCGCGACCGGGAGGGGATGGCCGAGGACGACCTGCGGGACGAGCCCGCGCTCCGGCACGTCCGCTGGGTCCGTGCCACCCGCCTCGCGCTGCGCGAGCTCACCGACGCCGGCGAGGTGGTGTGGAGCCTCCCGTCCGACGACCCCGACGAGGTGGATCATCCCGAGGTCGAGGTGCTGATGTCCGGGGCCGAGCCGCGCGCGTTCCGCGTCTACGTCGGGGAGCCGCTGCCCGACGGCTCGGTCTCGTTGCGGTAGCGCACGGCCACCGCCAACATCACCGCGCCGACGGCGACGAACGCCAGCACCCGGAACAGCCCCGGCAGCGTGGCCAGGTCGAGGAACAGGAGCTTGGCCAGGGCGAGTGAGCCCAACACGAAGCCCAGCCTGCGCGCCTCGGAGATCCGAGGGCTGGGCGTGAGGATCAGCCAGGCCGCGCAGCTGATCCACAGCACGGTCACCACCAGGTGCGCCGCGAGGAAGCCGTTGCGGGTCGCCCCGGCGAGGTCGCCGATCACCACCCCCGACGCCACCACCAGCACCGAGAACGTCAGCAGCGCCACCACGGCGCCCACCATCACCACGCGGGACGCCGCGCGCGGCCGGCTGCGGGCCGCCCACCACGTCACGGCCACGGCCAGGACCGTGACGGCGAACGCGGACACCACGTCCCAGTAGTCGAACTGGCGACCGGCCTGCCGCTCGCTCAGGGCGAGGAACGGGAGGTTCACGACGAGGTAGACGCTCATCGCGATCGCGGTGCCGATGGCGGCCACCCACCCCACCCAGCGGCGCGCCCAGAGGCCGGCGGCCACGACGTACGCGGTGGCGGAGAGGGTCACCGCCAGGCCCGTCGCCTCCCGTCCGCCGAGCTCCACCCACGCCCCGAGCAGGAGTGCGCTCCCGGCGTATCCCGTCACCGCGGAGAGCAGGGCGGGTCCCGGGTCCCCGGGGCGCCGCCCGGCCGCCACGGCCACCGCGAGGTAGGCCGCCGCGAGGACCAGCCCGACCGGCCAACCGGGCCGGAGGAGGTCGAGGGTGGCCAACAGGAGGAGGGGGACGGCGGTGGGGACGACGACGAGGGCCGCGTTCTCCGGAGCCGGGCTGCGGCGGACCGAGTCGGACCAGGCGACCCCGACGCCCACTCCGGCAAAGACGAGCGCGGCCACGATGAGCGCGATCTGTTCGCCGCGATCGTGGAGGGCGGCCTGCGCGAGGTAGCCCAGGAGTACCGGGGCCGGGAACACCGACCACACCACGCGGACGGCCACCCCGAGGTCGGACGCGAGCACGGCCGTGGCGATCGCGAGGATGACCAGGAACACCGGCAGCTCCACGCCGGTGGAGATGAGCGGCGCGAGCAGCATGGTGCCGGCGGAGACCAGGCACGCGAGGAGCCCGGAGGACCAGCGCTGCGCGAGCGCCATGCCCGCCAGGGCCAGCCCGCCGACGAACATGTACGCCGCCGGCACCGGGATCCACTGGTAGAGAGAGGTGCAGGCGATCACGTCGAGCATCGCCGCGGCCAGGCCCGT
>DIAZ01000134.1 GCA_002415925.1 Dietzia sp. UBA5065
CGCCCAGTCCATCGGCGAGCCGGGTACCCAGCTCACGATGCGCACCTTCCACCAGGGTGGCGTCGGCGACGACATCACCGGTGGTCTGCCGCGAGTGCAGGAGCTCTTCGAGGCCCGCGTGCCCAAGGGCAAGGCTCCGATCGCCGAGGAGGCGGGCCGGATCCGCCTCGAGGAGGAGGAGCGCTTCTACACCATCACGATCGTGCCGGACAACGGCGCGGACGAGATCGTGTACGAGAAGCTGTCCAAGCGTCAGGGGCTCGCGCACGTCATCCTGGAGGACGGCTCGTCCCGTCCGATCGTCGACGGTGACCACCTGGAGCGGGGTCAGGCTCTCCTCGAGGGTCCGGCGGACCCGCACGAGGTGTTGGCGATCCTCGGCCCGAACGGCGTCCAGAAGCACCTCGTCGACGAGGTGCAGAAGGTCTACCGGGCGCAGGGCGTGTCGATCCACGACAAGCACCTCGAGGTGATCGTCCGGCAGATGATGCGCCGCGTCGCGATCAACGACTCGAACAGCACCGAGTTCCTGCCCGGTGCCCTGGTCGAGCGTGCGGAGCTCACGGCGGAGAACCGCCGCGTGCTGGCCGAGGGCGGTTCGCCGGCCTCGGCGCGACCGGTCCTCATGGGCATCACCAAGGCCTCGCTCGCCACGGACTCGTGGCTCTCGGCGGCCTCGTTCCAGGAGACCACCCGCGTGCTCACCGACGCCGCCATCAACAAGCGGTCGGACAAGCTCGTGGGCCTCAAGGAGAACGTCATCATCGGCAAGCTCATCCCGGCGGGCACCGGCATCAACCGGTACCGGAACTCGACGGTCGAGCCCACCGAGGAGGCCCGCGCGGCCGCGTACTCCATCCCGGACTACGGCGACGGCTTCTACGGTCCCGAGGACGGCTTCGGCGACGCCACCGGCGCGTCGGTGCGACTGGACGACCTGGGCTACTGATCCGGCTCGACGGATCGGTTGCCGACAGCCCTCGCGGCTGTCACCGGACCCCCGGGCGCCTCGTGCGCCCGGGGGTCCGGTCGTTCGTTCGGCCGCATTATCGCTGGACCCGAACGTGTTCTAGACTTGCTCGATGTGCCCCGACCCGCCGCGTGCACCGCGTCGCGACCGGGGCCCGATGACCGGAAGGAGGCTCGACCCGTGCGAATCGCACTGCTCTCGTACAGGAGCAAGCCCCACGGCGGTGGACAGGGCGTCTACGTCCGGCACCTGAGCCGTGAGCTGGCCGCGCTCGGGCACACCGTCGAGG
The DNA here is from genome assembly GCA_002415925.1 of Dietzia sp. UBA5065. Lineage (GTDB taxonomy): Bacteria > Actinomycetota > Actinomycetes > Mycobacteriales > Mycobacteriaceae > Dietzia. Next base: position 1,260 of record DIAZ01000134.1, read on the forward strand.
TGTTCTCCGGTCAGCCGTACCCCGAGCTCGATCCCGGCCCGACGCTCACCGAGGTCCCGAGCCTGGACCTCTACAACGACGCCGACCCGTTCCGCACCCCGCACCCCAGGGAGATCCGCGACTGGATCGACGTGCTCGAGGTGGTCACCATGTGGACGGCCGGCTTCCCGGAGCCCCGGACCTTCAGCCTGCGGGCGGCCCGGACCCTGCGGTCCCGCCTCGCGGACTTCGACGTGGTCCACGACAACCAGTGCCTCGGCACCGGCCTGCTCGACCTCGAGAAGGCCGGGTTCCCGGTGGTGGCCACCGTGCACCACCCCATCACCCGGGACCGCGGCCTGGCGATGAAGGAGGCCCCGCTCCGGAAGAAGATCACCACCTGGCGCTGGTTCGGCTTCCTCGGCATGCAGATGCGGGTCTCCCGCAAGCTCGAGGAGATCATCACCGTCTCGAGCAACTCGGCGGAGGACATCGCCACCGACTTCGGCGTGGACCCGGACCGGATCGTCACCATCCCGCTGGGGGTGGACACCGACCGCTTCCACGACCGGCGCCGGCGTGAGCCCGGCCGCCTGGTGTGCGTGGCCAGCGCCGACCAGCCGCTCAAGGGTGTGCCGGTGCTGCTGCGCGCGCTGGCGAAGGTCCGCGAGGAGCACCCGGACGTGCGGTTGACGCTGATCTCCAAGCTCAAGCCCAAGGGCGAGGCGGCCAGGCTGCTCGACTCGCTGGGGTTGCGCGACGCGGTGGACCTGGTGTCGGGGGTCGACGACGACGAGCTGGCCGATCTCGTCGGCAGGGCCGAGATCTCGGTGGTGCCGAGCATGTACGAGGGCTTCTCGCTCCCGGCCGTCGAGGCGATGTCCAGCGGCTGCGCGCTGGTCGCGACCCGGGCCGGGGCCCTGCCGGAGGTCGTGGGCACCGACGACTCCGCCGCCCGGTTGGTCGAGCCCGGGAACGTCGACGAGCTCGCCCGCGAGATCGGCGCGCTCCTGGCGGACCCGGACGAGCGCCGGCGGTTGTCGGCGGGCGGTCGCGCGCGGGTGATGGAGCGCTACAGCTGGGCGGCCGTCGCCAGGAGGACCGTCGAGGTCTACGAGACGGCCATCGCCAGGGTCCGCGGCGAGGCGCTGCCGGACCTCACCGCCGGGCCGGTCATCGGACCGGATCAGGCAGAGATAGACGAGCACATCACCGACGATGTGCCCGAGGTGCTCCCGGCCTCCGGTGAGCGCGACATACGTGAGCAGGAGGACGCCGCATGCTGACCGCTGATTTTTCCCGTCTGGGGGTCACCCCCGGCATGCGAGCCATCGATGTGGGGGCCGGCCTCGGCCGCCACACCTTCGAGCTCTTCCGCCGTGGCGCCGACGTCACCGCGTTCGACCAGAACGCCGACGAGATGCGCCAGGTGTCGGAGATGCTCGCGGCGATGGAGGCCGAGGGCGAGGGCCTGCCGGAGTCCAGGGGCGAGGCCGTCACCGGCGACGCGCTGAACATGCCGTACGAGGACGCCACGTTCGACCTGGTGCTGATCTCGGAGGTGCTCGAGCACGTCCCCGAGGACACCAAGGCGATCGCGGAGCTGGTCCGCATCCTCAAGCCCGGCGGGGTCGCCGCCGTGACCGTGCCGCGCGAATGGCCCGAGAAGCTCTGTTGGAAGCTCTCGGACGCCTACCACTCGAACCCGGGTGGCCACTGCCGCATCTACACCGCCGAGGAGCTGGGCTTCAAGCTCCGCGCCGCGGGGCTCGAGGTCACCGGGACGGGCTACGCGCACGCCCTGCACGCCCCGTACTGGTGGCTCAAGTGCGCGGTGGGGACGGAGAACGACGACCACCCGCTGCCCAAGGCGTACCACAAGCTCCTGGTGTGGGACCTCATGAAGGGCCCCTGGATCACGCGCACGGCGGAAAAGGTCCTCAACCCGGTGATGGGCAAGTCGATCGTCTTCTACCTGCGCAAGCCCGCGGAGGCCTGATCGGTGGTGCGCACCCAGAGCAACGGGACCGGGCCCGCCCGTCCGATCCCCGGCGTGCCCGGGGTCCTCGACGCCGACGCGGCGCGGGCGACCGGCGAGTGGATCGCGTCCGTGCAGCGCCCCAGCGGCGAGATCCCGTGGTTCACCGGCGGACACACCGATCCGTGGGACCACACGGAGTCGGCCATGGGGCTGTCGGTGGCCGGCCAGTGGGAGGCCGCCGAGAAGGCCTACGGGTTCCTCCGGGACACCCAGCGCGCGGACGGATCCTGGCCGGTGAGGTGGCAGGACGGGGAGGTGGTGGACTCCGACACCGACTCGAACTTCTGCGCGTACGTCGCCGTCGGCGTGTGGCACCACCACCTCGTCACCGCGCGGCCGGGGTTCCTGGAATCGATGTGGCCCACCGTGCGCCGGGCGCTCGACCTGGTCCTCACCTTCCAGGGCCCGCAGGGCCAGATGTGGTGGGGCTCGGGGGAGGGCGGGTTCACCGACGAGGCGCTCGTCACGGGCTCCTCGAGCATCCACCACGCCCTGCGCTGCGGCGTGGCGATCGCGGAGGAACTGGGCGAGACCGCGCCCGACTGGGACGCGGCGGCCCACCGGCTGGGCCACGCGCTGCGCGCGCATCCCGAGCTGTTCACGCCCAAGGACGAGTTCTCCATGGACTGGTACTACCCGGTGCTCGGCGGCGTCATGGTGGGGGAGCAGGCGCAGGCCCGGCTCGACTCGGCGTGGGACCGCTTCGTGGTGGACGGCCTGGGCATCCGCTGCGTGGACCACCGGCCGTGGGTGACCGGCGCCGAGACGTGCGAGCTGGTGATCGCGCTGGAGGCGGCGGGGCGCCACGAGCAGGCGCTCGAGCAGTTCACCAACATGCAGCACCTGCGGGACACCGACGGCTCGTACTGGACCGGCCTCGTCTTTGCCGACGGCAAGCGGTGGCCCGTCGAGCTGAGCACCTGGACGGGGGCGGTCATGCTGCTGGCGGCGGACGCGCTCTCGCGCACCACGCCCGGCAACGAGATCTTCCGCTACGTCTCGGACCACACCATGCAGCGGCTGCAGTCGGGGCCGGGTGATCCCGCCGTGTGCGGTCCGGGTGAGGTCTGCCCGCCCGTCGCGGTGGTGCGCTAGTCTGTCGGCAGCCGTCGCTGGACACCTGTCTGGTCAGGTGTCGGCAGGCGGGGCGGACGCGCACGAGGAGACACATGGAATTCGGACTCACCCTGTTCACCAGCGACCGTGGGATCCGGCCGACCACCGCCGCCGTGGCCGCCGAGAAGGCGGGCTTCTCCGCGTTCTACGTGCCCGAGCACACCCACATCCCGGTGCGTCGCGAGGCCGCACACCCGGGCACCGGGGGTGCGGAGCTGCCCGATGAGCGGTACAGCCGCACCCTGGACCCGTGGGTCGCCCTCGCGGCCGCCTCCGCGGTGACGTCGACAATCCGCCTCGGCACCGCCGTCGCGATCCCGGTCGAGAGCGACCCGATCACCCTCGCCAAGACCATCGCCTCGGTGGACCACCTCTCGGACGGCCGCACCGTGCTCGGGGTGGGCTACGGCTGGAACCTCGACGAGATGGCAGACCACGACGTGCCGCCGGCGCTGCGCCGCACCATGCTCCGCGAGTACCTCGAGGCGATGCGGGAGCTGTGGACCCACGACGAGGCCGAGTACCACGGCCGGTTCGTGGACTTCGGCCCCAGCTGGGCCTGGCCCAAGACCGTCCAGCGGCCCGGCCCGCGCACCCTCGTGGGCGCGGCCGGGAACGAGAAGAACTTCAAGTGGATCTGCCGCAGCGCCGACGGCTGGATGACCACCCCGATCTCCCGGGACATCGCCGGGAGCGTCCGGCTGCTGCGCGAGCTCTGGGCCGAGGCGGGCCGCGAGGGAGAGCCGTACATCGTCGTGCTCGACGGCAAGCCGATGCCCGAGACGATCGAGGCGTACCGCGAGCTCGGGGTCCACGAGCTGGTCTACGGCACCCCGGACCGGGCCGAGGACGAGGTGCTGGCGTACATCGATCGTCTGGCCGGCAAGCTGGGTCTGACGGCGGGCGTCTGACCCCGGCGGTACGGTCTGGGTATGGATACCACCGCAACCACCGATCCCGTCGTCGTCATCACGGGGGCCGGAGGCGGTCTCGGGGCCGCGACCGCGACGCTCTACGCGAGCCACGGGTGGCGCGTCGTGGCCGTGGACCTCACGGCACCCCCCGGCGGGGCCGGGATCACCCCGCTCGCCGCGGACGTCACCGACTCCGTCTCGCTCGAGGAGGTGGCGGACCGCGTGCGCGAGGAGTTCGGCCGACTCGACGCCGTGATCACGTTCGCCGGGGTCCTGGGCATCGGTCCGCTGGGCGAGACCGACCCCGACCGCGTGCAGCACGTGCTGGACGTCAACGTCATGGGCACCGTCCGCACGGTGCACGCGCTGTTCGACCTGCTCCGCGCCAGTGGCGGGCGGGTGGTGCTCATCAGTTCCGAGACGGGCCCCCAGCACGGGATGCCCATGAACGGCGCTTACGCCATGAGCAAGCACGCGATCGAGGCGTACGGCGACGCACTGCGGCGCGAGCTCATGTTCCTCGGCCTGGACGTGGTGATCATCCAGCCGGGCCCGTTCCGCACCGGGATGACCGCCTCGATCCGCCGCCGGTTCCAGGAGTCCACGCTCCCGGGCTCGCCCTTCGCGGCCATGGCCGCGGTGATGGGGGAGATGGCGGCGGGGGAGGACGACAAGGCCACCGACCCGGCGGTCCTCGCGCAGGCCGTGTGGACCGCCGGCACGACCCCCCGGCCCCGCCACCGCTACGCCGTGCGGTGGGATCTGGGCCGCCGTCTCCTGGATCACCTCCCCGTCACGGTGGTGGACAAGGCGCTCACCCTGGCCCTCGGGGGCAGGATCAACGCCAAGAAGCTCGAGCTGCGCCGCGAGGCCGCCGAGGCCCGGGCCGAGATGAGCGAGGTCGCCGAATGAGCGCGGCCACCGGGTGAGCGGGGGGATCGGATGAGCAACCTGGAGACCCGTCCGGCGGAGATCGGGTGCGGGGCTGGCGGGGCACCCGGCGGGCCCGCGCACGGCGGAGCGGCCGTGGAGATCATCACCTCCCGGGACGTCCCGCTCGGCGGGCCGCGGGCCATGACCGTCAGGCGGACGCTGCCGCAGCGGCAGCGCTCGCTCATCGGGGCCTGGTGCTTCGTCGACCACTACGGACCCGACGACGTCTCGGCCACCGGCGGCATGGACGTGCCGTCCCACCCGCACACCGGGCTCCAGACCGTCAGCTGGCTGTTCGAGGGCGCCGTGACCCACCACGACTCCGGGGACAACCACGCGGTGGTGCGCCCGGGGGAGGTCAACCTCATGACCTCCGGCGCCGGGATCTGCCACACCGAGGTGTCGACCCAGGACACCACCGTGCTGCACGGAGTGCAGCTCTGGATCGTGCTGCCCGAGTCGGACCGCGAGACCAGCGGGCGCAGGTTCGACCATCATGCGCCCGAGCCGGTGACCTTCGAGGGTGGCTCGGCGCTGGTCTTCATCGGGTCGCTGCTGGGCTCGTCGTCGTCGATCCCGACGTTCACCCCCCTGCTCGGCGCGGAGCTCCGGCTCGACCCCGGCGCGGCGGTCCGGCTCGAGGTGGACCCGGAGTTCGAACACGGGGTGCTGGTGGACGCCGGCGACGTCACGCTCGAGGGCGTCACCGTCGAGCACGCCCAGCTGGCCTATACGGGCGTAGGGGAGGCCACCCTCACCCTCCGGAACGCGGGGTCCACCCCGGCCAGGATGATCCTCCTCGGCGGGACGCCGCTGCGGGAGGAGATCGTCATGTGGTGGAACTTCATCGGCCGCAGCCACGACGAGATCGCGCGCTACCGGCAGGAGTGGGAGTCCGGCTCGGAGAGGTTCGGCCGGGTCGACGGCTACATCGGCCACGACCCGCACGGGCTGACCCGGCTGCCCGCGCCGCGGCTGCCCGGCACCACCCTCAAACCACGGGTCAACCCGGACCCGCGAGCCCGTGGCTGACCGCGCGTGGTCGCGCGGCGGGACCGCCTGACGTGGGCGTGCCGCAGCTGGACCGCGCCCAGCGGGAGGTCTACAGGCAGCTCGTACGCACGGCGGTCGCCTCGCGCGAGGCGTCCGTCGAGGCCGGGCTGGACCACTCGTTGCTCGAGCTGGTCAACGTGCGGGTCTCGCAGCTCAACGGGTGCGCCGCCTGCCTGGCCACGCACGTCCCGGCGGCGCGCAAGGCGGGGGTCTCCCGGGAACTCCTGGACCTTCTCCCCGCCTGGCGGGACCTCGACGCCCTCGGTGGCCCCGAGCGGGCCGCGCTGCGGCTGGCCGAGACACTCACCCGCCTGGACGACGTCACCGAACGGACCGCCGCCACCGAGGCCGCCGCGGAGCACTTCGACACCGAGCAGTTGTCCGCGCTGGAGTGGACGATCGTGCTCATCAACGCGTTCAACCGCGTGTCCATCGCCAGCCACCACCAGCCCCGGACGGGCGACTGAGCCGCGCGATCGAGCCGCCCGATCGAGCCGCCCGGTCGAACCGCGCACCGGCGGCCGGTCCGCGCGGTCAGTGCCTGGCGACCGGCACCATCGTGGCGCGGTCGGAGCGGACGATCTCCTTGCCGAAGGGGAAGCACGTCACGGGGATGAGCTTGAGGTTCGCCCACGCCAGCGGGAGCCCGATGATCGTCACGGCCTGGGCGAGCGCGGTGGCCACGTGCCCCAGGGCCAGCCACAGACCGGCCACGAGGAACCAGATGACGTTGGCGGCGGTGCTCGCCCCGCCCGAGCGGCCGGTGTCGACCACCTCCCGACCGAACGGCCACAGCACGTATGCGCCGATCCGGAAGCTCGCGACGCCGAACGGGATGGTGATGATGAAGATGAACGCCAGGATTCCGGCGGCCACATAGCCGAGGAACAGCCAGACTCCGGCGGTCACCAGCCAGACGATGTTGAGGACCAGGGTGAGGACGCTACGCATCCGGCCATCCTATGACCCCGGCACGGGCGGCGCCGCAGGGTTACCGTGGGCGGGGTGAGCGACACCCCGGACGTCCAGACCCTCGGGCGGCTCCGCGCCGCCGGATACGCCAGCCGAACCCTGCGCGAGGAGATGCGCGAGAACCTCCTCGCGCACCTGGCCGCCGGCCGGGACCCGTGGCCCGGGATGCACGGCTTCGAGACGACCGTCATCCCGCAGCTGGAGCGGGCGATCATCGCGGGCCACGACATCGTGCTGCTGGGCGAGCGCGGCCAGGGCAAGACCCGGTTGCTGCGCACGCTGGTGGGGCTGCTCGACGAGTGGTCACCGGTCGTCGCGGGCTCGGAGCTGGGGGAGGACCCGCTCGCCCCGATCACCGAGGCCACGCGGGAGAGGATCGCCCGCGAGGGGGACGCGCTGCCGATCGAGTGGCGGCACCGCTCCGAGCGCTACGTGGAGAAGCTCTCCACCCCGGACACCTCCGTGGCGGACATGATCGGCGACGTCGATCCGATGCGCGTGGCCGAGGGGCGACGACTCGGCGACCCGGAGACCATCCACTACGGGCTCGTGCCGCGCGCGAACCGCGGGATCGTGGCACTCAACGAGCTCCCCGACCTGGCCGAGCGCATCCAGGTGGCGCTGCTCAACGTCATGGAGGAGCGCGACGTGCAGATCCGCGGCTACGTGCTGCGGCTGCCGCTCGACGTCCTGGTGGTGGCCTCCGCCAACCCGGAGGACTACACCAACCGCGGCCGGATCATCACCCCCCTCAAGGACCGCTTCGGAGCCGAGATCCGCACCCACTACCCGCTGGAGCTGGCCGACGAGATCGAGGTGATCCGCCAGGAGGCCGAGCTCACCGCCGCCGTGCCGGACGCGCTCATGGAGCTGCTCGCCCGGTTCACGCGCGCGCTGCGGGGTTCGGATTCGGTCAACCAGGCCTCGGGGGTGTCCGCGCGAGTCGCGATCGCGGGCGCGGAGACCGTCGCCGCCGCGGCCCGGCGGCGCGCCGCCGTCCGGGGGACGCGGGACCCGGGGGAGGCGGTCGCCCGGCTGGTGGACGTCGACGCCGCGGTGGACGTCCTGCGCGGCAAGATCGAGTTCGAGCCGGGCGAGGAGGGCCGCGAGTCGGAGATCCTGCGCTACCTGCTCCGCAGCGCCACGGTCGACGTCGTGCGCGACCTGTTCCGCGGGCTGGACCTGGCGCCGCTCGTCGAGGCGTTCGACGGCTCGGTGACGCTGACGACCGGCGCGAGCGTCACCGCCGAGGAGTTCCTCGGGGATCTGCCCGGGCTCGCCGACCCCGGGCTGTACGACCGGATCGCCGACCGTCTCGGTGCCGCGACGGTGGGGGAGCGGGCGGGCGCGATCGAACTCGCGCTGGAGGGGTTGTACCTCTCGCGGCGGCTGTCCAAGGAGACCGGGGACGGCGCGGCAGTCTACGGCTGAGACGACCGGGGCCGAGAGGCCCACCGGATCAGGAGGTGCGCGATGGCACGACACGAACGCGAGGCCCGCTACGGGCGGTTCACCGGCGGACCGGACCCGCTCGCGCCCCCGCTCGACCTGTCCGAGGCGCTCGACGCCGTGTCCGAGGGGGTGATGGCCGGGTACTCGCCCGAGCAGTCCATGCGGGAGTTCCTGCGGCGCGGGGGACGGGGGCAGGCCGGCCTCGACGAGCTCGCCGGGAGGGTGCAGCGGCGGCGTCGCGAGCTTCTCGAACGGCACCACCTGGGCGGCACCCTGGAGGAGGTGGCCGCGCTGCTGGAGAGGGCGCTGACGGCCGAGCGGGGGCAGCTCGCCCGCGACACGCGGATGGATCCGATGGACCGCACCCTGCGGGAGATGACCATCGACACCCTCCCCGCCTCCCCGGCCGCCGCCGTCGGGGAGCTGTCCGACTACGACTGGGCGTCCCCCGAGGCCCGGGACGCCTACCGCCGGATCCAGGACCTGCTGGGTGCCGAGGCCCTGGACGCGCGGTTCGCCGGGATGAAGCAGGCCCTGGAGAACGCCACCGACGCCGACCGCGCGGCCGTGTCCGAGATGCTCACCGACCTCACCGAGCTGCTCGACAAGCACTCCCGAGGCGAGGACACCCCCGAGGATTTCCGGCGCTTCATGGACGCACACGCGGACGCGTTCCCGGAGCGGCCGGAGAACATCGACGAGCTGATCGACGCGCTGGCCGCGCGGGCGGCCGCCGCGCAGCGCATGATGCGGTCGATGACCCCGGAGCAGCGCGAGGAGCTCATGGCGCTCTCCCGGCAGGCGTTCGGCTCCCCGGAGCTCATGGAGCAGCTCGGGCGCCTCGACGGTCTGCTGCAGACGCTGCGTCCCGGCGAGGACTGGGACGGCTCCGCCGAGTTCGAGGGTGATCAGGGGCTCGGCGTGTCCGAGGGCGCGGCCGCGATGGCCGAGCTCGGCCACCTCGACGCGCTGGCCGAGCAGCTCGCGCAGGGCAGCGCCGGGTCGCCGTTGTCGGAGCTGGACCTCGACGCCGTGGCCCGTCACCTCGGCGGTGACGCTGCGGTCTCCCTCCGGACGCTGGCGCGGCTCGAGGAGTCCATGCGCGAGTCCGGGTACCTCAGCAGGCGCCCGGACGGGGACCTCAGGCTGTCCCCGGCGGCCCTGCGCCGGCTCGGTGGGGCGCTGCTCCGCGACGCCGCCCGTCGGCTCTCGGGCCGCACCGGGTCCCGCGACACCCGGATGTCGGGGGCGGCGGGCGAGCAGACGGGGTCCAGCCGCGAGTGGCGGTTCGGCGACGTCGAGTCGTGGGACGTCCCCCGGACCATCTCCAACGCGATCTCGCGGGTCGCCGCCGACGGGGGCGATCCGGGCTCCGGGATCCGGCTGCTCCCGGACGACATCGAGGTGCGCGAGACGGAGGCGCGCACCCAGGCGGCGGTGGCCCTGCTGGTGGACACGTCCTTCTCGATGGCGATGGAGGGGCGGTGGGTGCCGATGAAGCGCACGGCCCTCGCCCTGCACCACCTGGTGGGCACGCGGTTCCGGCAGGATCGCCTACAGCTCATCTCGTTCGGCCGCGTCGCGCAGACGAGGACCATGGAGGAGCTGCTCTCGCTCGATCCCCGCTACGAGATGGGCACCAACCTGCACCACGCGTTGCTGCTGGCCGGCCGGTTCTTCCGCCGGCACCCGTCGATGCAACCCGTGCTGCTGGTGGTGACCGACGGCGAGCCCACCGCCCACCTGCTGGGCAGCGGGGATCCGTGGTTCGGGTACCCGCCGGCGCCCGAGACCCTCCGGGCGACGGTCGACGAACTCGACCGCGTGGCGGGGTTCGGGACGCAGACGACCTTCTTCCGGCTGGGCCACGACCCGGGGCTCGGGCGCTTCCTCGACGCGTTGGCCCGCCGGGTGGGCGGCACGGTGGTCGCCCCGGACGTCGACGACCTGGGCGCGGCCGTGGTCGGCAGGTTCCTGCACGCCCGCCGCGGCCGACCGCAGTCCGGCGATCCGTGGAGCGCGGGCGGCCGCTGGGCGGTCTGACCCGGCCCGCCCGCACACGACCAAATCCGCTACTCTCCGGCCGGATCCGCTACCTCGATGCGGGTAGCGGGTCCGGCCGGAGAGTAGCGGACTTCGCTGGCGCGCGGGCCGGGGGCGGTCTCTTATACACATCTGACTCTCCCCGCGAAAAGG
>DIAZ01000006.1:0-11662 GCA_002415925.1 Dietzia sp. UBA5065
GCCGGTGCCGGGTTCGCGGCCGTCGGGCCCGTCGAGCAGCGGGTCGCGGGGGCCCGCGTCCGTGCGCGGCTGGGCGGGGGTCCACTGGGCGGCGGAGGTCCCGGACGTGTCCTCGGTGCCGCGGGTCGGGGCGTAGGCCCCGGCGTCCTCGTCCGCCACGTAGAGCGCGCCGGGCGCGGGCTGGACGCCGATGTAGTAGCGGCTGAGGCAGTGATCGGTGACGTTCTGGGTGCCGTCGGTGAAGAAGGTCATCCCCGGCGTCCCGCCATCGGCCTCCGTGGCGCACCGGGCGATGAACCGGCCCTGCTGGGGTTCACGATCTCGCGACTCGGTCGACGTCGTCAGTTCGGTGGCAGTGGCGGACCGCGGAGCGTCGGAGAGGATCTGCGGGTCCGGCTGTGCGCACGACGAGGCCACCAGCGCGAGCGCGCCGGCGGAGAGGAGCAGCCGATTTCGCATAACGATAGTGTCTCAGTTCTGTCATTGGTTGGCTACCGCAGGGACGCAGGGGCATCCCGCCGGACGTCAGTGCCGGGTCTCCCGGGTTCGGACCGCGCCCAGCCCGGCGACCGCCGCGGCGGCGAGCGCGGCGAGGACCCCGCCCACCCCCACCACCACCAGATCGCCCGCTGACGCGGCGGTGTTACCGGCCGTCCCCGGGCCGACGAGGGCGTCCGCGCCGAGTCGGCCGAACGCCGCGCCGAGCGCCACTCCCAGCGCGGCGGCGCAGGTCGCCACCGCGAGGGTCTCCAGGACGAGCATCAGCCACACGCCGGTGCGGGTGACGCCGACACCCCTGAGGAGCGCGATCTCCCGCCTCCGCTCGCGGATCGCGAGCGTGAGCGTGTTGGCCACCCCCACGAGCGCCAGGGCGACGGCCACCGCCAGGAGGAGCGAGCTGGACGTGAGCACGGTCCGGACGGACCCGGCGATCTGCTCGCGGGAGGCGAAGCTCTCGGTGACGGCCAACGAGGGCCCCGCGCCCACGACGGTGGAGCGGACCCCCTCAAGCGCGGACTCGAGCCGCTCGCCCTCGAGCCCCTCGTCCATCCGCAGCCACTGCTCGGTGCGCGGGACGAACTGCGCGGGCACCTCCACGTCCGGGGGCCACGGCGAGCCGTCCGGCGCCTGCGCGACGGGCCACCCGGGGACGCTGCCCGGGGCGGCGAGCGCCCACGGGTCGGCGGACCGGCGGACCACCAGGTCCCGCCCGTCGTCGCCGGAGAAGAAGGTGAACCGGACCGTGTCGCCGTCGCGGGCGTCGGCGGCCACGGGGGAGGACTCGGGCAGGACGATCTCGCCCGGCCCGGGAAGGACCACGTCGCGTCGGAGCACCGCGCGGACCCGGGCGGGGTCGGCCACGCGCAGGACGGTCCGCCGCCCCTGCGCGTCCTCGGCGTACATGTCCACCACGACGAGGGAGTCCGCCACCCCGGGCAGGCCGGCCAGCTGCGCGGGCAGCTCGGCGGGCAGGACGCCGTCGGGCGAGGTGACGACCACGTCCAGCGGGACGCGGTCGATCAGCCGGGACTGGATGGCGGGCCCGAGCAGGGCGATCCCCGTGACCATGGTCGCGGTGAGGGTCACCCCGACCAGCACGGCGGCCGAGGTGGCGGCCGTGCGGCGCGGGCTCCGGGCGGTGTTGCGCGCGCCGAGGAGTCCTATCGGTCCGAGGAGGACGCCCACCGCCGTTCCCGCCGCGCCGAGCAGCGTGGGCAGGGCGCCGGCGACCACGGCCAGCACGCCGAGGAACGTCAGGACGCCCCACGCCCCGGCCTCCACCACGGCCCGGGAGTCCACCGCCGAGATCATCCCCGCCCGGCCGACGAGCGCCACGGCCCCGCCGCCCACGACCATCGCCGCCCGGCGCCACCACGGGTCGGGCCGGACGTCCGCCGGGCGCAGGGCCTCCAGGGGGCTGCCCGAGGTGGCCCGCCACAGCGCCGGCAGGGCGGTGAGCAGGGTGACTCCCACCCCCACCGCCGCGGCGAGCGCGTACGCGGCCGGGGGGACGGTGACCTCCTGCAGCGGGATGGTCACGCCGAGGCGAGGCGCCTCCCGTGACGCGAGCGACACGCCGACCCGGCCCAGGGCCAGGCCGATCGCCGTGGCCACCACCGCCACGACCGACGCCTCCGCCATCCCGGACGCGCGCAGCTGCAGTCGGGAGGCGCCCAGGCACCGCAGCAACGCGGTCTCGCGGACCCGGGCGGCGAACACCACCGCGAAGGTCGTGGCGATCACGAGCGCGGCCACCGCCACGGCCAACACGGTGAACGCGAGCAGGGCCCGGGCGTAGACGTCACGGCCCCCGACGAACGACTCCGCCAGGGCGTCCGCCTCGGCGGCGCCGGTGGAGACCTCGACGGCGGACGTCCCGGGGATCCCGGCGAGCCGCGCGCCGATCTGTGAGGCGAGCACCGGGTCGGGGACGGATCCGTCGCCGGCCACCCGGACGTCCCCGCCCGCGCCGTCCGCGGACCACAGCTGGACCTGCTCGTCCACGGCGTAGAGCGGGAACGACGCCTCGAGATCGGGTTGCCCGGCGAGGTCGAACAGGCCCACCACGGTCACGGTCCCGGGCTCGCCGCGCCCGGCCGGCTGCACCTCGAAGGCCGCGCCCAGGGGGAGCCCGGAGTCGGCGCGCACGGCGACCTCGCCGAGCCCGCCGGGAAGGCGCCCCGATGCCAGGGGCTGCCACCGCAGGCCGTCATCGGTGGACAGCACCGTGGTCGTCGTCATCTGTTGGGCACGTCCGTCCACGCGGACCCGGACGTACGTCTGCGCATCCACCGTCACGGCCCGGACCCCCGGGGTGGCGGCGATGGTCTCCAGACCGAGCCGCTGCGCCTCGGCGGCCTCCCCGCGCGCGGCCTCCGTGCCCGCCGACGTGCGGTCGCCGAGGTTCTGCACGAGCACGGCGGTGTCGGCGTACCGCATGCCGAAGGTGGCCTCCGCGCTGGCGGACATCGTGCGCAGCACGCCGACGGAGGCCAGGACGAACCCGACGGCCACGGCGATCGCCAGGATCGTGCCGAGGTAGCGACCCGCGTGCGCGCGCAGCTGCCCCAGGACCAGCCGGGGGCTCACGCCGTGGCCGGGCGGCGGCCGGCGGCCCGCATCGCGGCGTCGATCGAGTCCGGGGTGGGGGAGTCGAGCTCGTCGGCGATCCGGCCGTCGGCCAGCACCAGGACCCGGTCCGTGTGCGCGGCGGCGTGCGCGTCGTGGGTGACCATGACGACCGTCTGCCCGTGGTCGCGGACGCACGCACCGAGCAGCCCGAGGACCGCCTCGCCCGACTCCGAGTCGAGATTGCCCGTGGGCTCGTCGGCGAACACCACGTCCGGGCGGGGCAGCAGCGCCCGGGCGATGGCCACGCGCTGCTGCTGCCCGCCCGAGAGTTCGTGCGGCCGCCGGCGCAGCAGGTCGCCGATCCCGAGTTCGCCGACCAGCCCGTCGAGGCGGCGTCCGTCGGGGCGGCGGAACGCCAGGCGCACGGGCAGCACGATGTTCTCGCGGACCGAGAGCGAGGGGACCAGGTTGAAGGACTGGAAGACGAAGCCGACCCGGGTGCGCCGCAGGCGGGTCCGCCCCGCGTCGCCCAGGCGGGTGACCTCGGTGTCCCCGATCGTGACGGTGCCGTGGTCCGGGGTGTCGAGCCCGGCCAGGCAGTGCATGAGGGTGGACTTCCCGCTGCCCGACGGCCCCATGACGGCGGTCCAGCGCCCCCTGTCGAGCGCCACGTCCACCCCGTCCAGCGCGCGCACCCTCACCCGCCCGTGCGAGTAGGTCTTGCGCAGGCCGTGGGCTCGGATCGCGATCTCGGGAGCTGGGGTCACCGGGGTCCTTCCCTGGGGCGTGGGGTCCGGCCCGAGTGTAGGGACAGCCTCGGACACCACGACGAAATCTGTGGCTCATGTGAATTTTGTGACGTATGGTGCTCATGTGACTGGGCGCGGCCCGGTCGTGCCCCGCCCTCGAACGACAAGGTGATCCCATGTTCCTGCGCCGCTCGCACCGCTCCGCCCCCCGCACCAGCTCGCTCGCCCTCGGTGGCGCCCTCGCGGTCCTCGCCGTGGTCGGCGGCGGGGCCGTGGTCGCGGTGTCCGCACCGACCGAGGTGTCCGCCGGCGAGATCCTCCTGGCGCAGAACGCGGGCCCGCAGGAGATGGCCCTCGGCGTGCCCGTCGACCTCGACCTCGAGCCGGTCGTGGCCCAGGCCGCGGGTGGCACCATCCCCGCCGGCACGACCGTCCAGGTGACGGGCCTCCCGGACGGGCTCACCCAGGACGGGTGGGTCATCTCCGGCACGCCCTCCCGCGCCGGCGACTACGACGTGCTGATCACCGTCTCCAACGGCGGCGTGTCCAAGTCGGAGAAGGTGACGATCACCGTGACCGGCGCGCCCGGCGCCGCCGCGGCCGCCACGACGACCGCCGCCCCCACGACCACCGCTGCGGCGCCCGCCGCGGACGACGAGACCGTCGACGGCGCCACCACCGAGGGTCGGGGCGCGGAGACGCCGACGACGCGGCCCGCCTCGGATCCGGCCACCACGACCACGACCACGACCGCGGCCGATCCGACCCTGTCCGCGGCCCCCGGCGTCGCGGCCCTCGGTGACGCAGATCCGGGTGACACCACCGGCGACGACGACGAGAGTCCCGCTCCCGACCTGTGTGCGGTCCTCGGGGACGGCGGGGTGGACGGCGCCTCGGTCTCGCAGCTGCTGCCGCTGGTCCTCGGCAACGAGGAGGGGGCCTCGACCGGTCTCGTGATGGTGGTGCTCAACGCGGTGCTCACCCTGCTGCCGTCGGTGCTCGGCGAGAGCGGCTCGACGGACGACCTCGGTTCGGCCGGGCAGATCCTCTGCACCCTCGCGCCGTCCCTCCTCGGAGGGGAGTCCTCCGGGGAGGCCGGGGGCGGGACCGGAGCGACGACCACCGGCGCCGCCGGTGTCGGCGGGGCGCCCGCCGCGCTGCTCGGACTGCTCACCTCGGGCACCGGCAGCGCCGGCGACTGACCGGCGGGTGACGGCCGGCAGGGCGCGCTGCCGAAAGGTGCACACGGTGGGCCGTCGGCCGGGTTAGAGTCCTCCTACCGATAGCAGGCGCCCCGATCGGCGGCGCGTCACAGCGTCCGTGGCCATCGAAGGGGTCCTCTCGTCATGTTCGTTCGCAAGGTAGTCACCGCCTCCGCGGCAACGGTCACGCTGCTCGCCCTGGCCGTCCCGGTCGTCAACGCGCAGGGCGAGGGCCCCGGGTCGGGCTCCGCCGGGTCGGGCGTCCTCGACGGGGGCTCCCTGGAGGGCGGGAGCCTCGAGGGCAGCCTGTCCGACGGCAGCGAGTCCGGTGGCAGCGCGGAGGGGAGTTCGGAGGAGGACGGCTCCTCCGGGTCCGGCAGCCTCGACTCCGGCAGCCTCGACTCCGGCAGTGGCGAGGACACCAGCGTCGGGGACCTGGTCCCCGAGCCCGACGGCGTCTGCGAACTCCCCGATCTCGGCGGATCGGTCGCCAAGTTCTACCCGCTCTTCGGCATCTCCGGCATCCCGACCGCCGTCATCAACCTGGTCACCTCGGCGCTCGGCTCGTTCCCGAACCTCCTCGACGTGGTGGCGGGCGAGGGCGGGGGCGCCGCCCTCCTCGGGGACACGGGGTCGTTCGCCGGGCCCCTGTGCACCTCGATCCTCGGCGGGGAGATGATTCTGCCGCCCGTCACCGTGATCGTCGACGGATCCGGCACCCCGATCACCACCGTGACCGGGACCGTCGTGCGCAGCAGCACCAGCGCGGTCACCCACACCTCCACTTCCACCGCTGCCTCCACCCCGTCCGGTCCGGCAGGTGCACCCGGCGGCACGGGCACCGTGGCGCTGCCGACCAGCGTCCCGACCCCCGGCGCCTGACGCCTGACGGCTGCCCGACGGGACCTCTACGCGGCCCGGCTCCCCTCCGGGGGGCCGGGCCGCTGTCGTGCGGGTGCGGGAACCCGCCGCCGTTGAACCCCCAGGGGTATGTGACGATGGGGACTAATGGTGACTATGAGACTTGTGTGACAGAAGTAGACAGCTGGTGCGCGTGGGGTTAGGGTTATCCGGGTAATGGTCTGCGCTCCCGAATACGTGGAGTGAGCGATCCGAACCCTCCGGAAGGAACCAGCCGATGCGTGCTCGCCTCGCCCGCCCTCGTCGAATCGTCCGGGGTCGACTCGTCGCCCCCGTCGCAGCCGCGGCGGCGGTCGCCCTCGTGGGCGGCATGGTCGTCGCCGCCCCCGACGCCCCCACCGTGCGCGGTGGTGTCCAGACCGTCGCGCTGACCGTCCCGGCGGGCAACGCCGGCGCCGGGTTCTCCTTCAACTTCAGCGCCGCCCTCGGGGCCGGGGAGCTGGCCGGAGTCCAGATCACCGACATCACGGGTCTGCCCGCGGGGCTGACCTACAACGGCAACGGTGTCATCTCCGGAAACGCCGCCGCCGGCGTGTACACCGTGACGGTCATCGGGACTCGCAACGACCAGCCCGTCCAGGTCCCCGTGACCCTCACCATCAACAACGCCGACGGCACCGCCCCGGCCGGTCTCGAGGCGGGCTCGGCGGCCGCGGTCGAGGGGAGCCTCGGCGGCGAGGCCCAGGCGGAGGCCCGGGCGGGCGCCCAGGCGGGTGCCCAGGCGGGCGGCCAGCTCACCACCGGCTCCGACGGCACGGACGCGATCCTCGGCGCGGTGCTGGGCATCGTCACCTCGCTCGGCGGCGACGCCGGATCCGCCGCGGAGCTCGCGGCCGGGTCGACCGGCCAGGGCGGGATGACCCCCGGCGAGGACGGGACCCCGGAGACCCCGACGGGCCCGCTGTCCAGCCTGGCGGGCGGCCCGATCGACCTCGGCAGCCTGACCGGTGACAGCCCGGAACTGCTGCCCGTCGTCGACTCCCCTGAGGTGCCGGACTCCGGCTCGCTCGACCTCCCGGGGTCCTCCACGACGGCCGGCGGCGAGGTGACCGGTGAGACCACCGGCGGACTCGACACCCAGAGCCTGGGGCCGCTGGGCTCGCTCCTCGACACCGGTGGGCAGACCGGCTCGACCACCAACGGCACCACGGGCGGTGACCTCACCACCGGAGGCCAGATCTCCATCCCGGGGTCGACCACCACCGGGGACACCGGCTCGCTCGGCAATCTGGCCCCCGGACTCGCCCTGACGGGTGCGGCACTGCTCGGTCTGGCCGGCCTCAGCCTGATCCTGGGCGGCGGGTCCTCGACCCCGGGCTCCTCCGCCCTCCTGCCGGCCCTGCCGGGATCGACCACCAACGGTGGCGGGACGACGACGGGCGGGTCGTCCGGCTCGACCGCCCCGACCGTCGCCGCGGGCGCCCCCAAGCCCGTCCAGGCCCCCGGCCCGACCGTCGCCAACGGCCGCGGCTGACCCTCCGACTCCCGGCGGCCGCGCAGGTCGCCGGTGACCACGTCCACCCCGGTGGTGATCTCAGTGCGTGAGATCCCCACCGGGGTGAACCGTCTGGGTGCGTTACCGTGGGCGTAAGGTCGCGGGAGTCGCCGCGCCGCACGCTCTCGAAAGGCCCCGAATGCGCATCTCCCGCCCGATAGCCGCGTCCGCCCTCGCCCTGTTCGCCATGGCCGGCGCCGGGGTCGCGTCGGGGTTGGCGGAGGCGCCCGAGACCGCGCCCCTCGTGGTCGAGGCGTCGGACCTCACCCCCTCGGCGCTGCCCTCGCTGACGTTCCCGGTCGGGGTGTACACGGAGAACCGGATCAGCGACCACGTCACGATCCCGCCCGGGGCCACCATCAGCTTCCGGGGCCTGCCGCCCGGACTGACCTACGACCCGCGCACCACCGCCATCAGGGGCGTGCCCACCACGCCGGGCGTCTATCAGCCCGTGGCGACCGCCTTTCTCGGGGGCATCCCCGTGCGGACCGAGACCACGACCGTGACCGTCACCGGTGGCGGGGCCGCCCCCGGCCCGGGCCCGGTCCCCGCTCCCGTGCAGGTCCCCGCCCCGGGTCCGGCGCCCGCGCCGGCCCCCGGCACGATCTCCATCGCCGACATCCAGGCGCTGCCCCTGCCGCAGCCGGTCAAGGACGCGATCCTCGGTGCGGCGCTGGCGATCAACAACGGCATCCAGGCGGCGTGGAACGCCGTCCCCCCCGGCTCGCTCGGCAGGTGACGCCTACGGCGCCGAGATCAGCATCCCGGCGCTGACCAGGACGCTCCAGGCCAGCATCGCCATCCCCGCGGTCGTCAGCGCGGGGATCAACCCGGCGCCCGTGGCCCGCGCGCGGACCGGGGCGTTGGCCCTCCACGCCACCGGCATCGCGAGCAACCCGAGCAGCGCCCACGGGGTGGCGGGGATCAGCGCCAGCGTGGCCACCAGCGGGACCAGCAGCTCGAGCACGGCGTGCAGGCCCCGGGTCCGGGAGTCGCCCAGCCGGACGGCGAGCGTGACCTTGCCCGACTCGGTGTCCGAGGGGATGTCCCGCAGATTGTTGGTGAGGTTGACCGCGCTCGAGAAGCTGCCCACCGCGACGGCCGCGACCACCGCGTACCAGGTCACCGTCCCGAGCTGGGTGTACTGCGTGCCGATCACCGCGACCAGCCCGAAGAACACGAACACAGCCACCTCGCCGAGCCCGCGGTAGCCGTACGGGCTCCGGCCGCCCGTGTAGAACCACGCCGCCAGGATGCACAGCACGCCCACCACGATGAGCCACGGCGCGGACGTGGCGCTGAGCACCAGCCCGGCCAGCCCGCCCAGGCCGAGGAACGCGAACGCGGCCCGCTTGACCGTCGCCGGCCGGACCAATCCCGAGCCCACCAGGCGCAGCGGGCCCACGCGGTCGTCGTCGGTGCCGCGGATGCCGTCGGAGTAGTCGTTGGCGTAGTTCACCCCGACGATGAAGGACCACGCCACGAGCAGCGCCAGGAGCGCCTGCCACCACACGGCACCGCCCCCCAGCCCCGCGGCCGCCGTGCCCACGAGCACCGGCGCGACCGCGTTCGGCCAGGTCCTCGGGCGGGCGCCCTCGAGCCAGTCGGCCAGGGTGGCACCCCGGGGCTCGGCGGGTTCGGCGGGGGAGTGGGCGGAGTCCTCGGACGCCCGGGGGCGCTGGGGGGACCGGGAGTGCTCGCGGGTCATTCTGCGATTGTCCCATCGACGAACCCGGCCGCGACCGCCCGCCGGTCCACCTTGCCGCCGGGAAGCGTCGGCAGCGCCCCCACCACGGCCACGGCGGCGGGGGCGGAGCGCTCCCCGAGCAGCCCGGTGACGTGCGCGCGCAACTCGTCGGGGGTCGCCCCGGACCGGAGCGTGACCGCCGCGACCGGGCGCGTGCCCAGGCGGGGATCGGGGATCCCGACGACCACGACGTCGACCACCGCGGCGTGCCGCCGGAATGCGTCCTCGAGCGCCTGCGGGAGGAGCGTGAGCCCGCCCACACTCAGCGCCTCGTCGAGCCTGCCGAGGATGCGGAGCCGGCCGTCGGGGCCGACCCGCCCGGCGTCGTCGGTGCGGAACCACCCCGCGCGGGCGAAGGCGGGGTGGCCGGGGGCGTTCCGGTACCCCAGGGCGACCTGCGGGCCGGCCAGCCAGACCCGCCCCTCGTCGTCGTCGATCTCCACCTCCACCCCCGCCAGCGGCACCCCGTCGTAGACGCACCCGCCGGCGGTCTCGCTCATCCCGTAGGTGCGGACCACCCGGATGCCGGCGTCGGCGGCGCGGTCGAGCAGGTCAGGCGCGGCCGCGGCCCCGCCGAGCAGGACGGCGTCCAGGCGGGCGAGCGCGGCGGCGGCCTCGGGCGGTCCCTCGTCGAGGACCTTGGCCAGCTGGCCGGGCACGAGCGAGGTGTACGCGCGGGTGTTGGCCCGGCCGCTCCCGCCCGGGCCACTCCCCGGGCCGGTGCCCGTGCAGGCCTCGACGGCCGCGGGCACGGCGGCAGGGTCGAATCCGCCGGTCACGTCCATGACGACCGGCTCGTGCCCGGCGCGCAGCGAGCGCAGGATCACCTGCAGCCCCGCGATGTGGTGCGCCGGCAGCGCGAGCAGCCAGCGGCCCGGCCCGCCGAGGGCGGCGTCGGTCGCCGCGGCCGACGCGGCCAACGCGGCCGCCGAGAGCATCGCGCCCTTGGGGGTCCCGGTCGATCCGGAGGTGCTCACCACCAGGGCGGCGCGGTCGTCGACCGGCTCGCCGGGGCGCATGGCGTCCACGAGCAGGCGCGTCCGGGCCGGGTCGTCGGCCGGGACGGGCAGCAGCGCGGGACCGCGGTCGGCGAGCAGGTCGGCGAGTTGCGGGAACACCTCCGCGACCGCCGGCCCGCCGGGGACGGCCAGGGTGCGCAGCTCGCGGGAGGCGGGCATGGGCGAACGCGGGCTCACCGGTCGGGGCTCAGTAGTAGTACGGGTAGTCGTCCCAGTTGGGCTCGCGCTTCTCCAGGAACGCGTCGCGGCCCTCCACCGCCTCGTCGGTCATGTACGCCAGCCGGGTGGCCTCGCCCGCGAACACCTGCTGGCCCATGAGGCCGTCGTCGGTGAGGTTGAACGCGAACTTGAGCATCCGCTGCGCGGTGGGCGACTTGCCGTTGATCTGCCGCGCCCACTCGATGGCGGTGCTCTCCAGCTCGGCGTGGTCCACCACCCGGTTGACCGCGCCCATGTGGAACATCTCCTCGGCGGTGTACGGCTGGCCCAGGAAGAAGATCTCGCGCGCGAACTTCTGGCCGACCTGCTTGGCCAGGTACGCGCTGCCGTAGCCGGCGTCGAAGGAGCCCACGTCGGCGTCGGTCTGCTTGAAGCGGGCGTGCTCGCGGGAGGCCAGGGTCAGGTCGCTCACCACGTGCAGCGAGTGCCCGCCACCGGCCGCCCAGCCGTTGACCAGGCAGATCACCACCTTGGGCATGGTGCGGATGAGCCGCTGCACCTCGAGGATGTGCAGGCGGCCGCCCTCGGCCTTGACGCGCGCCTCGTCCACCTTGTCGGCGGTGGCGCCCGCGACGTCCGCGCTGTGTTCCGTGGAGTACTGGTACCCGGAGCGCCCGCGGATCCGCTGGTCGCCTCCGGAGCAGAACGCCCAGCCGCCGTCCCTGGAGCTGGGCCCGTTGCCGGTGAACAGCACGGTGCCCACGTCGGGGGAGCGGCGGGCGTGGTCGAACACCCGGTACAGCTCGTCCACCGTGTGCGGGCGGAACGCGTTGCGGACGTCGGGCCGGTCGAAGGCGATGCGCACGATCCCGTTGACCCGGCCCTCGCCCACGTGTCGGTGGTAGGTGAGATCGGTGAGGTCCACCCCGTTGCGGAAGCCCTCGACCTCCCGCCACTGCGTGGGATCGAAGGGGTTGGCGGCCTGGTCCTGTGCTCCGGCGCTCTGCTCAGTCATGGGTTCGACGTTAGCGTGGAGCCATGACATCCGTACCGGGCCCCGAGTCGATCGACGATCTGCTCGCCCGTGTCCACGTGGTGGCCCTGCCCATGCGGGTGCGGTTCCGGGGCATCACCGAGCGGGAGGTCGCGCTGATCGAGGGGCCGGCCGGGTGGGGCGAGTTCGGGGCGTTCCCGGAGTACGACGACCCCGAGGCGGCCCACTGGCTGGCCTCCGCGCTGGAGATGGCGTGGCAGGGGCCGCCCGCCGCCGTCCGCTCGCGGGTGTCGGTCAACGCGAC
>DIAZ01000006.1:11902-15489 GCA_002415925.1 Dietzia sp. UBA5065
CAGAAGCTCAACGACGACGTCGCCCGCATCGCCGCCGTCCTCCAGGCCCGCCCCGGCGCGCGCGTCCGGGTGGACGCCAACGGCGCGTGGTCGGTGGCCGAGGCCGCGCACGCCGTCCGGGTCCTGGACCAGGCCGTGCGCGCGGCCGACGCCACCCGCGCTCCCGGCACCGGACCGGTCTCCCTCGACGGCCCCGGCCTGGAGTACGTCGAGCAGCCCTGCGCCACGGTCGACGAGCTCGTGCAGCTGCGCGCGCGCCTGGCCGCGGACGGGGTGCACGTGGACGTGGCCGCCGACGAGTCCATCCGCCGCGCCTCCGACCCGCTGCGCGTGATCCGGGCGGGCGGCGCCGACCGGGCCGTGGTCAAGGTGGCGCCGCTCGGCGGGGTGCGGCGGGCGCTGGCGATCGTGGCGGAGTGCGGCCTGCCGGCGGTGGTGTCCTCGGCGCTGGACACCTCGGTGGGGATGGCAGGCGGGTTGGCTCTGGCCGCCTGTATGCCGTCGCTGCACTATGCCTGCGGGCTGGGGACCGTTCGCCTGCTCGGTGGGGATGTCGTAGCCAATCCCGTTGCGCCCGAGGCAGGTTGGCTTGATGTCGCTCGCCATCTCGGGGGCGGGGTCGNNGTCAAGGTGGCGCCGCTCGGCGGGCCGCGGCGCCTGCTGGCCGTGGCCGCCGAACTCGGGGTGCCGATCACCGTCTCCAGCGCACTCGACTCCGCGGTCGGGGTCGCGGCGGGGGTCGCGGCGGCCGCGGCGCTACCGGGCGGCCGCGGCGGTGGCGCCGGAGGGAGTGGTGCCGACGACGACGAGATCCCCGCCGCCGGCCTGGGCACCGGCGGGTTCTTCCTCGAGGACGTGGTCGACCCGGGAACGTTCGCCCTGGTGGACGGCCATCTCCCGGTGGTCGCGGTGGCCCCGGACCCGGCGCGGCTGGCGGGCCTGCGGGCGCGCACCGACCGGCGGGACTGGTGGCTGGGGCGGATCCGCCGCTGCCACGCTCTGCTCTGAGGCCCGGCCGGGCAGTCCGCGAGCGGTCACGCCGCCATTCGCCGAGCGGTCCCGCCGCCATTCGCCGCGTGAGGCTCCGGAGCGCCCCCGGCGACCCGCGGGGAGGGCGTCGAGCCCGGCGCCGGAGAACGCCACACAGCCCCGGTTACAGGGGTCAGGCGAGGTTGCTCGCGATTCCTGCCCCGTTGCGCGAACTCCGGTACGTGCCGGCGGCGTGTCCCGCGCCGGGACTTCGAGCAAATGGGCAGGAATCACGAGCAGCCGTCGCCGAACCACGACCAACGGTTCGCGATCCACGAGCAACCGCGCGGACGCTCGAGCAGCCGGCGGGGCGCGGGCGGCGCGGGGGCGGGGGCGGGTGGCGGCCTACCGGGTCGGCCGCGGCAAGTCCCTCGTCCGCGGGGCGTATCCCCACTGATGGCGACCGAGCCGCGAGGGTGGCAGGAGCGCGCCGAAGTCGGGCAGGCCGTCGGGGGCCAGCACCTCGTCGACGATCGACACGCTCACGACCCGACCCAGCAGCATCGCGCTGGTGCCGAGGTCGATCACGTCGTGGCGCACGCATTCGAACGCGATCGGCGCCTCGGCCACCCGCGGCGCGGCCACCACGTCGGAGGGCTCGGCGGTCAACCCGAAGGCGGCGAACTCGTCGACCTCTGGTCCCACCGGTGCGGAGGTCGCATTGATGACCTCCATGAGCGATTCGGTGCCGATGTTCACCACGAACTCGCCGGTGTCCACGACATTGCGATAGGTGTCCTTGCGGCCGACGGAGGTGACCGCCAGGATCGCGGGGTCGGTGCAGGCCACGGTGAAGAACGAGTACGGCGCGAGGTTCGGGTGCCCGTCGGCGGAGACGGTCGAGACCCAGGCGATGGGCCGGGGGGCGACGGCCGCGGTGAGCAGGGCGTACATGCCGCTCGCGGGGGGATCCTCAGGTGTGTGGACGGTGCGCATGGGACCATTCTGCAGC
Organism: Dietzia sp. UBA5065; assembly: GCA_002415925.1. GTDB lineage: Bacteria > Actinomycetota > Actinomycetes > Mycobacteriales > Mycobacteriaceae > Dietzia. Next base: position 13,884 of record DIAZ01000006.1, read on the forward strand.
CAGCCCACCCGAAGGTGCATGAGCCGTGTCACACCTGCTCTAGCCTTGAGCGGCGGGCCCAGGATGCGGTCGGCGAGGAAAGGGGTCGGGGACGATGGCGGAGACGGACAGGGTGAGGATCCCGTTGCGGGATCAACTGTGGTTGTTGATGGACCGCCCCGACAACCTGATGTACATCAACTCGCTGCTGTGGTTCGAGGAGATCCCCGACTGGGACAAGGTCACGGAGGCGATCGCCACCCGGATGGTGGACCCGTACCCGGTGTTCCGTCGGGTCCCGGTCCGGGAGGGCCGCCGGTGGTACTGGCAGGACGACCCGGACTACGACATCTCGAGGCAACTCGTCCGCAGCCGCCTCCCCGCCCCGGGCGGGCGGGCGGAGGCGGAGGCGTACGTCGCCGAGCAGATGAGCATCCCGCTCCCGGACGACCGCCCGATCTGGCGAACGGAATTCATCGAGGGCTACTTCGGACACGATTCCGAGAAGGAGGGGGCGCTGCTCCTCTTCCGCGTCCAGCACGGCATGGTCGACGGCATCCGCCTGACGCAGCTCATCCTCAGCCTGTGCGACAGGGACGACGAGTCGCCGCTGCCCAAGGTGGGTCGCGATCTTTCGCCGAGCGGCGGCGGCATCCTGGGCGCGGTGGGCAGTGCCGGCGCCGGGATGGCCAAGGACTCGTTCGGCATTGCGCTCGGCCTCACCGGCGCCACCATCAAGTTTCCCCTGACGCTCGCCAGGCTGGCCAGGGACGTCGTGGCGCCGGGCCGGGGGATCACCAGGATCCCCACCCGGGTGGTCGAGTCGCTGTCGGAGAACATCGACCCCACCAACCGGACCACCAACACCTACCGCTCGGTGTTCCGCCTACTGTTCGAGCCGAAGTCGCCCGAGCTCACGTGGAGCGGACACGCCCACGCCCAGAAGAGGGTCTCCTGGATCTCCGGGCTCGACCTCGCGGCGGTCAAACGGGTCGCCAGGGCGCACGACACCACGGTGACCGCCGTGATGATCGCCGCCGTGTCCAAGGCGCTCACCGAGTATCTCGACGCGCACGGCGACCGCCCCGTCTCCGACATCAACCTCATGGTGCCGATGTCCGTCGCGCCGGTGGGGGACGACCTCCCCGAGGACCTGGGTAACCACCTCACGCTCATCCTCATGCGTCTGCCGCTGGGGATCGACGACCCCGACGAGCTGATCGACGAGATCACCAAGTCCATGACCCGGGTCCGCTACTCGTTCGAGCCGCACGTCAACCTGGCCACGATGCTCACCGTGGCCGTCACGCCCGGGCCGGTCGCGCACGCGGTGGTGGACATGTTCGCCAACAAGACCGTCGGGCAGCTCACCTCCGTGCCGGGGCCGGTCTCGACCGTCCGGCTGGCCGGCACGCCGGTCGGGGGGATGCTCGGCTGGGTTCCCATGAGCGGTGACCAGGCCCTGGGGATCTGCATCTTCAGCTACAACGGCGAGGTCACGGTGGGTATCGCGACCGATGCCGTGCTCGTCCCGGATCCGGGCGAGGTCGCGGGGATGATCGAGGGTCAGTTCACGACGTTCGACGGGTGGTACGAGGAGGAGTGAGCCCGCGTCACCACGGCGCCG
>DIAZ01000129.1:0-4754 GCA_002415925.1 Dietzia sp. UBA5065
AGATGTGTATAAGAGACAGGTTCGAGGCACTGCCGCCGGCACCGCTCCTGCCACTCCGGGTCCCGCCCGAGCTCGTAGACCATCGAGGTCACCGTGCTGGTGGTGGTGTCGTGCGCGGCCATGAGGAGGAAGATCATCTGGTTGATGATGTCGGCGTCGTCGATCCCGCCGGAGGCGTCGGCCACCTGACACAGGGCCGAGAACAGGTCCTCGCCGGGGGTCGCGCGGCGGGCGGGGAGGTGGCGGCGGAGGAAGTCCTCGAGCAGGCGCCGGCCGCGGGCGGCGCGGCCCCACTTGGTGAACGGCAGCGCGGTGGAGCGGACGTAGCCGTTGGCGGCCTGGACGCAGTCGACAAAGGCCTGGTTGACCCGCTCGATCTCGCCCGGCTCGGCGTACTCGGCGCCGCCCATGAAGACCTCGGTGGCCAGGTCCAGCGTGTGGGACTTGAGCGCGGGGTAGATCTCAAAGGCCCGGTCCGGGGACCAGGCCGAGATGCCGGACTCGACCAGCGGGGCCAGCCTGCGGGCGTAGCCCTCGAGCCGGGGGCGGGTGAACGCCTCCTGCATGATGAGCCGGTAGTGGTGGTGCTCGGCGAAGTCCAGCAGCATCAGGCCGCGGTCGAAGAACGGGCCCACGAGGTATCCCCAGCCCGGGCCGTTGGCGAAGGCCTTGTCGGCGTTCCGGAGGGCGACCTGGCAGGCGTCGGGGCCGATCAGCGCTGTCCAGGTGGCGCCGAGGAAGCTGAGTTCGGAGACCGGGCCGTGGTCGCGGTACCGGCGGGCCATGGTCGCCAGCGGGTCGTGCACGTACTCCAGGGTTCCGCCGAGGATCGGGAGCCGGGCGCGGAGCGGGGCCGGGCCGGGTCGGTAGACCGGATCGCGGGGATCGCCGACGATGGACATGCAGCACCTCTTTGTCTGGTGCCCCCAGTCTGTGACCGCGCTCACAGGCCTGTCAGCGGAATTGCGAAACCGGCGGTGTCGTTTCTCACGCGCGGGCGACGAGCGCGGCCACGTCCACCCCGTCGGGCAGCGCGCCGTACTCGGCCGAGCGGTCGTCCCCGAGGCGGGCCAGGCAGAACGCCTCCGCCACGGCCGCCGGCGCGTGCTCGAGCAGCACCGCGCCCTGCTGGGCCAGCGCCATGGCCTCGACCAGCCGGCGCGCGATCGCCGGAGCGGCCGCCGGGTCCGAGGCCGCCCGCCCGATGAGCCCCCGCACCCGCTCGACGTGTCGGTCGAACAGGTCGTGGCGGCCCAGCCGGGCGGCGAGCTCGGCGTCGAACGCGGCGACCGACTCGGGCTCCCGGGCCATCGCGCGCAGGACGTCGAGCGCGATGACGTTGCCCGAGCCCTCCCACACGGCCAACACCGGTTGCTCCCGGTAGCGGCGGGCGAGCGGGAACGCCTCGGTGTAGCCGTTCCCGCCGAGGCACTCGAGCGACTCGTAGGCGTGGTTCGGGCCGCGCTTGCACACCCAGTACTTGGCGACCGCGGTGGCCAGCCGACGGTAGGCGGCCGACTCCTCGTCGTCGTACGCCGCGGCCAGTCGCACGGCCGTCCACGTGGCGGCCTCCGCCTCAAGCTGCAGGTCGGCGAGCACGGCGGCCATCGCGGGCTGATCCACCAGCGTCGCGCCGAACGCGGCGCGGTGGCGGGCGTGCCACGCGGCCTCCGCCACGCCCTGCCGCATCCCGGCGGTCGCGCCCAGCACGCAGTCCAGGCGCGTGCGGCCGACCATCTCGATGATCGTGCGGACCCCGCGGCCGGGCTCGCCGACCATCCAGCCGAGGGTCCCGTCGAACTCCACCTCCGACGAGGCGTTGGACTTGTTGCCCAGCTTGTCCTTGAGGCGTTGGACCAGGAAGGGGTTGCGGTCTCCGCCGGGCAGGACGCGCGGGACGAGGAAGCAGCTCAGGCCCTCCGGGGCCTGGGCCAGGACCAGGAAGGCGTCCGACTGGGGGGCCGAACAGAACCACTTGTGCCCCCGGAGCAGGTGGAGGCCGTCGCCGACGTGCTCGGCGGTGGTGGTGTTGGCGCGGACGTCCGACCCGCCCTGCTTCTCGGTCATGGCCATGCCGAACAGCACGCCCGACTTGGTGGCGGGGTCGCGCAGCTCGGGGTCGTACACCCTCGACAGCAGCGCCGGCTCCCACTCGGAGGCCAGTTCCGGGCTGAGCCGCAGCGAGGGGACCACGGCGTGCGTCATGGACAGCGGGCACCCGTGCCCCGCCTCGATCTGGGAGACCAGCATGAACCCGGCGGCCCGCTCGACGTTCGCGCCCGGGCCGGGGTCGGCCCACGCCGCGGTGTGCAGCCCGTGCTCCACGGAGAACCGCATGATCCGGTGGTAGGAGGGGTGGAACTCGATCTCGTCGACCCGGTTCCCCCACCGGTCGTGGGCCCGGTGCACCGGGGTGAGGGTGTTGGCCAGCTCCGCGTCGTGTTGGTACTGCTCGGTGCCCACGTGCCGGCCCATCTCGTGGAAGCCCTCGGACGCGGCCCCGCCGGACCCGGGCGCGAACACGCCCACGGCCTCCCGCAGGGCCGGGTTGAGGTCGAACTCGTCAACGTCCACGCGCGGCGGCGCCTGGTTGAACACCTCGTGGGTGGTGCTGTTGTGCGTCGTGGCCATGGGGTCTCTCCTACGACTTGAAGTACATCAGCTGGTGGCTGGTGGCGAGCAGGGTGCCGGACCGGCTCCACAGCCTCGCGGTCTCGTCGTGGTAGTTGCCGTGGAAGCGGCGGGAGTGGACGCTGCCCAGGATGAAGTCGGTGCCCTGGGCGGCGATCTCCTCGGCGGTGGCCAGGTAGTGGATCGAGAGGGTCACGGTCCCCGCCGGAACCGGGCGACCGAGCCGCAGGAACGACCGCGGGAAGAACGAATCGCACAGGGCGGTGAGCGAGACGTGGTCGAGAGCGCGGGTCGGCTCGTCGCGGATCCACATCGTCGTCGTCGACTCCCGGCTCGCCTCGCCGTTCGCGACGGCCTCCCACCCGCCGGTGACGAACCGCATGTCGTAGTTCTCCACCCACCGCACCCCGCGGTCCGACCCGGCCGGGGCCAGGTCCTCCGGCGCCGGGACCGCGGGCGGGGCGGCCTCGGTCTCCGACCACGTCTCGCGGCGCAGCGCGGTGATGGCGGTGGCGGTGGTGACCACCTGGCCACCCTGGCGCATCTCCAGCCACCAGTGCTGGTTGGAGTTGTTGGTGCGGGCGGGGCGCACCTCGATCTCGAATCCGCCGTCGGCGACCGGCCCCGCGTAGTTGAGCGTCAGCGCGAGCGGGTCGCCGCGCCGCTCGGGGTGCTGGAGGATCGCCTGGAGCATCACCGCGGCGGTGGTGCCGCCGAACGGACCGACCATGTTGGCCCACGCGTCGACGGTCCGGCCGCGGACCAGGTTCTCGCCGACCCGCTCGAGTGCGACGGCCTGGTCCAACGCGTGGGCGGGGGTGTCGCGACCGGGCACGGTGTCCTCCTGCTGGGGCGGCGCGGCCGTTGCGCCGCCGGGTTGTCCCACCGTACCGACGCGGCGGAAGGGGCGACCGCGATCCGACGGCACAGACTAGTGTGATGCATGTCATCATCCGGGTGGCGGCAATCCGAGAGAAGACGACCTCCACCCATGTTCTCCACCCTCCGTGCACTGACCTCCGCCGGCGTGGCCGCGGGCCTCCTCGCATCTGCGGTTCCCGCCGCGTCAGCGGTCAACACCGACTCGCTCGCGCCGCCGCTCGGTAGGTGCGACGTGGATGTGCAGCGGGTCGCCGCCGAGACGCCGGGGCCCTTCCCGGGGGTCGGCTGGACGGTCGGCCAGCAGGGGAACCTGTGCGGCGAACTCGGTTACCTCTTCCTGGAGACCGCGGGCGGGACCGTCTCCTCGCCGACCACCGTGGTGCTCTTCCACCGGGGAGAGAAGACCGCGACCCAGCCCGGGGCGACCCCACGGGTTCTCCTGGGGCAACGCGGCGACTTCCACGTGGAGTTGCGTGTCCAGCAGGAGCCGGTGCCCGGTCAGCCGAACGCGGCGGCCCACTACGACTCCACGATGTACGTGTGGAATCCTTTCGCGGGCGCCGGTGATGCCACCGCGATCGGGCCGTTCCCTCCGGGGATGACCCTGTAAGGGGGACGGCGGGTCGAGGGCTGCCGACGTGATCGGAATGGGTGACGACGGGGGTGGGGGACCCGGGCAGTCGAGGGCCCTGGTCGCCGCCCTGGCGGCCGCGTCCGCGGTGCTCGTCGTGGCCATCGGCGTGGTCATCGCACTGATCCGTGTAGACGGCGCGTCAGAGACGGGACCGGCGGCGGTCCCCACCGATTCGACCACCACCCGATCGGCCTCCACCACCACCAGGCCGTCACCACGCCCGACGAGCAGTGTCGCCCCGGTGCCGACGGCGGCCCGGCAACGGGGCGCGGTCTGCGACGCGCTCGTGATCAACGCCGACCTCGGCTACCCCGACAGCGGTGCCCGCATCATCGACTGCGGCGCCGGATGGGCCGTGATGGCCAGCGAGATCTCCGGCGATCCGTTCTGGGTGGCCTATCGGGGAGGCAGGTGGCAGTCGGTCCGCGACGTGTCGATCTACCAGTCGACCTGCCCCGACGAGGCCATCGCCAGGGGCGCCCCGGCGTGGATGGCGATCAAGCACCTGGGGCCCTGTCCCACGGCGACGCCCCCGAGCTCGACCTCGCGCGCGACGTCGACAACGGCGGCCAGTTCGACCGCGACGCCGCCCACCTCCACGCCGCCC
>DIAZ01000129.1:4849-6874 GCA_002415925.1 Dietzia sp. UBA5065
CACGACACCGACCTCGTCGCGGGCCGCGGCGGGGTCGCCAGCCGGCTTGACCGGCGGGTAGCCGGCCGACCCGGCTCCCCGAGCCCTGTTCTGGCGTGATTCCGGCGTCAGCCGTCGAGGAAGATGTCGAGTTCCAGCTGGTCCATCGGACCGCCGTAGACCGAGAGATCGGTGACGCCCTCGGAGGCGAGCACGTCGTCGTCGATGAAGAAGTTGCCCGAGCACCCGCGGGGGTCGCGGGTGAGCACGGCGTGCGCCGCGTCCGCCATGATCTCCGGGGTGCGGCTGCGCGCGACCATCTCGGCTCCGCCCAGGAGGTTGGCGACCGCGGCGGTGGCGATGGTGGTGCGCGGCCACAGGCTGTTGGCGGCGATCCCGAGACCGCGGAGTTCCTCCGCGAGCCCGAGGGTCACCAGGCTCATGCCGTATTTGGCGATCGTGTACCCCAGGTGCTTCCCGGCCCAGGCCGGGTTGAGGTTGATCGGCGGGGAGAGCGTGAGCACGTGGGCGCCGTCGGACTTCCCCAGATGCGGGAGGGCCGTCTTGGCGAGGAGGAACGAGCCGCGGCAGTTGATGTCCTGCATGAGGTCGTACTTCTTCATGGCCAGCTCGGACGTGGGGGACAGGTCGATCGCGCTCGCGTTGTTGACCACGATGTCGAGTCCGCCGAACGCGTCGACGGTCCTGTCCACCGCCTCGCGGACCGAGTCCTCGTCGCGCACGTCGCCGACCACCGCCAGGGCCCTCCCCCCGGCCGCCTCGATCTGGGCGGCGGCGGTGTGCACCGTCCCCTCGAGCTTGGGGTGGGGCTTGTCGGTCTTGGCGAGCATCGCGATGTTGGCGCCGTCGCGGGCCGCGCGTAGCGCGATGGCCAGGCCGATGCCGCGACTCCCGCCCGACATGAGCAGGGTGCGTCCGGCGAGGGATCGGGGTGACTCGGTCATTGATCGGTCCTTCGGTGGTGGTGGCGTCAGTGACGGGCTGGTGACGGCGGGGGGCTGCCGGTCAACGGGAGACGGCGTCGTCCGTGCCGCCCACGGTCTTCCGCAGTTCGCGCTTGAGCAGCTTCCCGGTGGCGGTGCGGGGGAGCTCGTCGGAGAACCGGACCTCGGACGGCGCCTTGAAATGGGCGATCCGCGAGCGGGTCCAGAGCCGGAGGTCCTCGGCGTCGACGGTGGAGCCCTCGGTGCGGACGACCACGGCCATCACCCGCTCGCCCCATTTGTCGTCCGGGACGCCGATCACGGCGACCTCGCGGACCTCGGGGTGCTGGTACATGACCTGTTCGACCTCGATCGGGTAGACGTTCTCCCCGCCCGTGATGACCATGTCCTTCTTCCTGTCGACGAGCGTGTAGAACCCCTCGTCGTCCACGCGGGCCAGGTCGCCGGTGTGGAACCAGCCGCCGCGCAGGGCCTGGGCGGTCTCTGCGGGCTTGCCCCAGTAGCCGACGAAGACGTTGGGGCCGCGCACGCACAGCTCACCGACCTCGCCGCCGGGCACCTCGTGGCCCTCCTCGTCGAGGATCCGGAAGTCCATGAACTGCACGGGACGACCGATCGAGCCGGCGTGGTCGACGACGTCCTCGGGCTGCAGGCACGCCGCGTTGGGGGAGGTCTCGGTCATGCCGAAGCCCTCGGTGAACTCCATGCCGTACCCGCGCAGAGCGTGGATGACGGTGATCGGGCACGGTGCTCCGCCGCTGATCGCCGATCGGAGCGTGGACAGGTCGCGGGTGCTGATCGACTCCGACTGCGCCACGGCCGCCCACATGGCGGGGACGAGGAACGCCTTGGTCACCCCGTGCTGCTCGACGGCGTCCAGCCAGAGGTCGGGGGCGAAGGCCTCCATGATGAGGACCGTCCCGCCGACGAAGAGGAACGGCAGGGTGTGGACGCCGAGCGCGCCGATGTGGAACAGGGGCGCCGCGGAGACGGTGATGTCGGTGCGGCCGATACCCGAGTCGAATCCCATGGCGTTGACCGCGTTGTGGAAGAAGTTGCCGTGCGTGAGCATGGCGCCCTT
>DIAZ01000129.1:7035-19609 GCA_002415925.1 Dietzia sp. UBA5065
CGGTCGGGAGAGCCGCCGGAGAGGAACGCCTCGTAGTCGCCCCCGCCGGCGCCGGCGCGCTCCCGGACGGTCGGCACGGTGACGGTTCCCCGGATCCGGGTGTTCTGATCGGTCGCCGCGTCCGCGAGTTCGGTGAAGGCGGTGCTGTGGAACAGGAACGACGCCCCAGAGTCCTCCAGCACGTACGCGACCTCCGACGGGTGCAGCCGGAAGTTCACCGGGACGGCGATCGCGCCCAGCTTGGCCACCGCGAAGTAGATCTCCATCATCTGGGGGCTGTTGAGAAGCAGCAGCGCCACCCGGTCGCCGCGCTGGACGCCCCGCAACGTGAGCGCCGCGGCGAGCTGGTTGGTGCGGGCCTCGAACTGCGCGTACGTCGTGGTGGCGCCCCCCACGCCGTCGATGAAGGCGATGCGAGCCCCGTTGCGGAGGGCCTGTCGGGTGGCCCAGGAGCCGTATCCGGAATCAGTCATGGTGTGACGATAGCCACTCGATCCCAAACAAACAATCCAGACGGATTGTTTTTCTATACGCGGTGTCGCGGGAGCCCGTGTGGCACCATCGCGGGGATCAACGAGGAGGAACGAGACCATGCCGCCGCTGTCGGAGCCCAAGCAGGACCGAAGCCGGGCCACGCGCCTGCGCCTCCTCGAGGCGACCGTGCACTGTGTGGCCTCGATGGGCTGGACCGCCTCCACCAACGCCACCATCGCCGACGCCGCGGGGATCAGCCGCGGCGCCCTGCAGCACCACTTCCCCACCAGGGAGAGCCTGGTCGTGGCCGCGCTGGAGTACATGTTCGACAAGCGCACCTCTCTCGTGCTGGCCGTGCCGGTGCCGGAGGCGACGGGGGCGCAGCGCGTGCACTCCGCGGTCGAGGCGTTGGTCGAGGTTTACTCCGGCGATCTCTTCCGCGCCGCTCTACAGGTGTGGGCGGCGGCGTCCGTGGACGACAGGGTCCGCGAGGCCGTGATGCCCCTCGAGCGGCGCTTCGCCCAGGAGGCCCACCGGCTGGCGGTGCGGCTCCTGGGGGAGGTCGACTCGGATCCGGACGTCCGTGCGCTGGTCCAGGCGACCCTCGACCTGTGTCGAGGTCTGGCGCTGGCCGGGGTCCTGACCGACGACTCCACGCGGCGCGGGTACGTCGTCACGGCCTGGGCCGATCAGCTGGCGCGGGGCCTCGGCCACGCCGGGTGAGACCGCCCGCGCCGCCACGGACGCTCAGCCGCGTCGGATGAACTCCTCGAGCGCCGCCCACGTCTGCTCCGGCGCCTCCTCCACGAGGAAGTGCCCGGCGTCGATCGGACGGCCCTCCGCGCGGGGGAGTCGCCCGCGCCAGACCTCCAGCGGGTCGACCTCCGCCCCCACCTTGCCCCTCGATCCCCACAGCACCAGCGTCGGCAGGTCCGGGCGGCGGTCGAAGTCCGACGCGTCGTGCTCGAGGTCCACCGTCGCGCCGGCCAGGTAGTCGCCGCAGATCGCGTGGATCACCCCGGGCCGCCGGATCGCCTGCTCGTACTCGGCCAGGGCGCGCGGGTGGAAGGCCTCGAGGGGGGAGTACAGGCCGGCCAGCGCCGAGTGGAGGAACCGCACCGGGTCGTCGACGATCATCGGCTCCGCGATCTCGGGCCGCGCGAGGAAGCCCCAGTGGTAGTACGCGCGGATCATCTCCGGGGTCATCCGCCGCCACACCTCCGTGGTGGGCAGGATGTCGAGCAGCGCGACGCGCGCGACGAGCCCCGGGTGGTCGAGCACCAGCCGGTGGGCGGTCCGGGCGCCCCGATCGTGGCCGATGACGATCGCCTTGCCGTCGTCGCCCCGTCCGAACCCCCGGATCAGGGCGGCGACGTCGGCGGCCATGGCGCGGAAGGAGAAGTCGTCATCGTTGCACACGGACGCGCCGTACCCGCGCAGGTCCGGCACCACGACGGTGTGATCCGCCGCCAGGCGGTCGGCGATCGGGTGCCACATCGCGCCGGTCTGCGGGTAGCCGTGCAGGAGCACCACCAGCGGGCCGGAACCGCCGGCCCGCACGTGGATCCGGGCGCCGGGCGTCTCCACGCTGCCCGGCAGGAACTGGGAGAAGAGTGCGGTCACGTGGGCTCCTCGGTGATCGGCGGCCTCTCGCGCGACCCTACAGAGGGTAAAGGGGTCCGGCGCCGGCGCGGACCGGCGACAATCGCACCATGCAGCGATCCCCCCGCCCGACGTTCACCGAGCTCACCGCGGGACGTGCGTTCCCGCCGATGTCCGGACGGAAGGGCCCCGACCTGGCGGCAGCCGGGTACACCGAGTCCGAGTGGACCGCCTCGGGCCGGGCCCTGTCCTACCGCGCGGACGCCACCCCGGAGGACGGGCGCTTCGAGCTCACCGAGGCCGACTCGGCCCCCTTCGCCACGCGCGTGCTGGTGCGCCGACCGCAGGCCGGGGCGTTCAGCGGCGTGGTCCTGGTGGAGTGGCTCAACGTCAGTGGAGGGCAGGACGCGGCACCCGACTACACCTATCTCGCCGACGAGATCCTCCGGGCCGGACACGCGTGGGTCGGCGTGTCGGCGCAGTTCATCGCGGTCGAGGGCGGGGACGCGGCGGTGGGCCTCGGCGGGCAGACCACCGGGCTGCGGGCCCAGCGGCCCGAGCGCTACGGCGACCTGCACCACCCCGGGGACGCCTACTCCTACGACATCGTCACGCAGGTGGGCCGGTCCGCCCGCCGGCCGGACGGTCACGGGCCGCTCGCGGACCTCACCCCGCACACGGTGATCGCGGTCGGCGAGTCCCAGTCGGCGTTCGCTTTGACCTCGTACGTCAACGGCGTCCACCCGCTGGCCCGCGAGTTCGACGCGTTCCTCCTCCACAGCCGTGGAGCCGGGTACCTGCCCTTCGACGACCGCGGCCGCGGCGCGGACATCCGCGCGGCCCTGACCCGGGGCCCGGCCCGGTTGCGCGAGGACGTCGGCGTGCCCGTGGTGGTGGTCCAGGCCGAGGGCGACCTGGTGGGCCTGATCGGCTCGGCCCCCGCGCGCCAGCCCGACTCCGAGTGGGTGATGACGTGGGAGATCGCCGGACAGGGGCACGCGGACCTGTACCAGCTGGGGGAGTTCGCGCAGTTCGTCGACTGCCACGGCCCGGTCAACAGCGGCCAGCAGGTGTTCGTCCTGCGGGCCGGGCTGCGCCACCTGCTCGAGTGGGTCGCCGGGGGTGCGCGTCCGCCGGCCGCGCCGCCGGTGGAGATCGACGACGACGAGGTGATCGCTGACGAGCTGGGCAACGCCCGCGGAGGCGTGAGGACGCCGGCCGTGGAGGCCCCGGTCGAGCAGCTCACCGGCGTCCCCCACCCCGAGGCGCAGCCCCTGTGCATGCTCCTCGGCCGGACCGTGGAGCTGGACGAGCAACTGCTGCGGCGGCGGTGGCGGGATCGCGATCACTACCTGGGCGCCTACCGTGAGGCGACGGACCGGCTCGTCGCCGAGGGGTTCCTCCTGGCAGAGGACCGCGAGGAGATCCTCGCCGACGCCCGCCCGGAGCGCGTCACCTGGTGACGGCCCGGCCGGGGGGCCGGGTGCGCAGGACGACCGCCACGAACAGGGCCTGCGCGGCCACGTAGGTGGCCATCACCACCAGGTCCCGCCGCGGCCAGTCCACGAGCTCCGGGCGGAACGCGCCAAGGGCGATCAGCCCGTCGGAGAGCACGAACAGCGCACCGCCCAGCCCGCCGACCCAGCCGTGGCTCGCCGCGAGGTAGGCGGTCGCGGCCAGGAGCAGCCCGTAGACCACCACCGCCGGGGCCAGCGCCCCGGCCTGCGGCACGGTCACCGCGAGCAGGGCCGCGGCCACGGCGATGAGCAGCAGCGTGAACGCCAGCGGGGGACGGCCCCTGGGCACGCGGGTGAACGCCACGACCCACAGCACCTGCGCCACCGCGAACCCGCCCACCATCGCCAGGAACCGCGCGTCCTCGGGCACGACCTTGGGCAGGGAGTCGCCCACCCAGCTCGCGGCCAGCGCGCCGAGCGCCCACCGCCAGGAGGGTCCGCGGCCCTCGCGGGGCAACGCCAGCAGCACGACGGCCAGCGCGGGCATGAGCAGGACCTGTGACAACGAAGCCGCGGTCGCGGCGCCGGCCGCGAGCGCCGCCAGGTGCACGAGGGTCACCAGGGCGAGGGGGATCCAGCTCAGCACGCTCATGCGGAGGACGGTATCGCCCGGGGGTGCCCCGGCACCGGGCTACGCGGGACCTCGTCGTCGTGATCAGGCGCGTCGGGACAGGACGGCGTGCCACGTCAACGCCACCATCACCGCCGCGCAACACGCCACGCCCATGGCAAACGCGACGGTGATGCCCGCCTCGGTGGAGTAGGTCGAGTCGGACGGGTGGGCGGCGAGCACGGCGGCGGACAGCGCGGCGCCGACCGCCCCGCCGACCGTGCGCAGGACCTGGTTGAAGCTCACCGCGCTGCCGAGCTGGTCCGCCGCCACGCTGCGGGCGATCAGCGCGGGCATGGCGGCGTAGCCCGAGCCGATCCCGGCGCCGAACAGGAACATGCCGGCGGCCAGCGTCCAGAAGTTCGCGTGGGCCAGCCAGAGCAGCACCGACGCCAGGGTCATCACGGCCGCCCCCACCGGGAGGAAGACCGCCATGTCCAGGCGCCGGGACAGGGCGCGGACGGCCCGGTTGGCCAGGAGGCTGCCCACCGACAGCGGGGCCATCATGAACCCGGCCCACATCAGCGGGACGTCCAGCCCGAAGCCCGTGGTGGTGGGGGCCTGGGCGACCAGGCTCGCGATGGACAGGCCGATGTACATGGCCGTGCCCAGCCCGATCGCGGTGGCGTTGGCCAGCAGCACCTCGGGGCGGCGGACCACCCGGAGGTTGATGAGGGGGTGCCGGGTCCGGACGCTGTGGACGGCCCACGCGGCGAGCGCCGCGAGCGACACCGTCAGCACGGCCAGCGCCCGCGGCGCGCCCCAGCCCCAGCCCGGTGCCTCGGAGATCCACAGCAGGAGCGTCGCCAGGCCGAGGCCCAACAGGGCGGCGCCGAGCAGGTCGAACCGGGTCCGCGGGGCATGCGGGTCCGGGCCGGCGGGGATGAAGCGCCACACCCCGACCGCGGCGGTGGCCACGAAGAGCGCGGCGAAGGCGAACGCGGCGCGGTGGCCGAACGCGGACGCGAGCACCCCCGTGAGCGGATACCCCAGCCCCATCCCCACCGACACCGTGACGGACAGGGTGGAGATCGCGGGTTGGGACTCGGGGTGACCCAGGTGCCGCCGGGCCAGGGCGATGGTGACCGGGACGGTGCCGTACAGCAGGCCCTGCAGCGCGCGGCCGAGGAGGAAGACGGTGAAGTCGGTGGCGACGGTGGCCACCACCGAGCCGGCGAAGATCACGCCGAGCGAGACCAGGAGCAGGCGCCGGGCGTGCGGCCCGTCGGCGAGGCGCCCCATGATCGGGGTGGCCACGGCGCCCACGAGGAGGTTCACGGTGAGCATCCACTGGGCGGCGCTCACGGTGATGCCGAACTCGGTGGCCACCGACGGCACCAGGAGCATGCCGAGCGAGCTGACGATCGCGCTGGTCAGCGCCGCGTAGACGAGCGCCGGGACGAACCTGCGGGGCGCGGGCCGGCGGTCGGTGGTGGTCACCGGACGTCCTCCGGGCCCAGCCGGCGGAGCAGGGGTACGGCCGCGGCCAGGGTGGCGCGTTCGGACTCGCTCAGGCCGTCGGCCACCGCGCGGATCAACCACTCCTGGCCCGCCGCGCGTTCGCTGACCAGGCGCTCCCGTCCGGCGTCGGTGAGGGTGACGAGCGTCCGCCTGCCGTCGCCGGGGTCCGGGCTGCGGGAGACCAGGCCCAGGTCCGCGAGCTCGCGGATCGCGTTGGCCACCGCCTGGTGGCTGATGCGCTCGCGGGCGGCGAGGTCGGTGGCGGCGAGTGCGCCGTGGCGCTCGAGGCTCGCCATGATCCCGGTCTTGCCCATGGACAGCGTCCGGTGCTCGCCGAACCGCCGCCACAGCGGGCGCAGGGCCTCGCGCAGGTCGGCGGCCAGGGCGGTCGGGTCGGGAGGGTCGGTCACCCCGCAGAGTCTACAACTAGATTGCGCAATCTGCTTGCAGGTAGGGACCCCCGTCCGGGTCTCAGTACGTCCCGCAGTTGACCGGCGCCGGCAGCCCGTCGATCCGGTCCGCCAGGTACTGCACGGCCCCGCCGAGCCCGGTGAGCATCGGCGCGGCGTGGTTGATCACCATCCCGGTGGCCACCGGCGGGGTGTGGTCGATCACCATGTCCACGGCCACCCCCCGCGCACACCAGTCGCGGCCCAGCTGCAGGGACTGCGGGCCGGCCACCACGTCGTCGTTCACCGGCGAGAGGATCCGCACCGGCGTGGTGGGCGTGAGCCGGCCGATGCGCTGGCGCTCGAGGAAGCCCATGATCACGGGGTCCTGTCGGGCGATGTCGCCGGCGGAGGCGCCGGAGGCGGTGAACTCGCCTGTGCGGCGCTGGAAGAACTGGACGGCGGTCTCGCCGATGCACTGATCCGAGGTGACCGCCAGCATCTGGCGACCCCGGTCGTTGAGGTGCCCGTCGAGCGCGTCCGCCATCTGCGGATAGGCCGCCACGAGGCTGTTCAGGGCGTACCCGATCACGCCGGCGATCGCGGAACCGTCGGCCTTCTCCAGGGTGGCCAGGAGGTCGGCGGGCGGCGAGCCGGCCGCGGTCCCCACCAGGTTGATCTCGGGCGCGTACTGCGGGTGGAGCTCCGCGGCCGCGGCCACGGAGCCGCCCCCCTGGGAGTAGCCGATGAACACCGTCCGCGGGCCGGGGCCGACGTCCGCGCCGGGCACGGTCGGGGCGGCCCGGGCGAGGTCGAGCACCGCGCGGGCGGACGCCTCACGGTTCACGTACGAGTGGATGCCCGGCGTGCCCAGGCCCTCGTAGTCGGTGATCGCGACCGCCCAGCCGCGGGCGAGCAACGCGTAGGCCTTGATCAGCTCGTAGCCCACCCCGACGCCAGGGGGGTCCGTCCGGACGGTGGCGAGGTTCTGGAACGTCGTGGACGGCGCGCAGTGGTCGCCCTGTCCCTGCGTGCCGGGCGCGATCACCGCGAGCGGTCGGGTGCCCGGGCCGGTCCACGGGGCGCGGGGCTGGAGGTAGGCGCCGGTCACGGCGATCTGCTGGCCCCGCGAGCCGACCGAGGTGTACATGATCCGCCGGGCGTCGGTGGACAGCGGGCCGGCGGCCGAGGTGAGCTGTTCCGCCCCCGGGATCGCCGGGAGGGCGCCGGCCAGCGGGAAGGCCTCGGTCCTGATGAGCGCGCCCGCGGCGGCGGGCAGCTCGGCCGGCGGCTGGTAGAACGCCGGAGCCGGGTGGGTGGACGAGCCCTGGGCGGCGGCGGGCGCGATCGCCGCCCCGCCGGCGAGGGTGGTGACGATGGTGGTGGCGAATGCGGCTGCGCGCATCGCGGTTCGACGAAGTGGCACGGTCCCCCCGGCTGCTGTGTTCTGACTCACGAAGTAAGCAGAGTCTAGGGTCGCCGTCCCCCCAGCCTGCGAACGGGGCCGCGCGAAAATCTCAGAGGACTCCTAGCTTGCCGGGGTAGCGGAAGGTGTCGCATCAACATAGTGTGTGTCCTATCTCACATCTCCGACGTGGGCACCCGAGAGGACGACCGACATGACCATCCACGCTCCCCATGTCCCCGATCGCGCGGCCTCCCCGGAGTCCGCGACGGCCGGCACGAGGAAGGCCCAGCCGGTGATCCAGAGCCGGGTCGGCGCCCCGGTCGCCCTGGCCGGTCTGGCGATCGCCCTGATCAGCCTGTACCTGCCCTGGGTGTCCGGCGGCGGCCAGTCCATCACCGGCATCTCGCTGCCCGACGTGCTGGGCCTCCGGGCCATCACCCCGGTGAACTTCCTCGGGCTGGTCGGCCTGTCCGTCCTCGCCGTGGTCACGCTCCTCAGCCGACTGGGCATCTTCGCCATCCTCAACGCGGTGACGGCGACCCTGGTCCTGGTCGCCCACCTGGGCTTCGTCTGGGTGCTCTACGGCTCCACCGGCACCTCGGAGCCGACCCTCACGGGCCTGTCCCCGGAGATGGCGGTGACCTACGGGCCGTACGTCGCCGTGATCGGCTTCGTGCTGGTGATCGCGGGGTCCGTCGCGGCCGCGATGTCCGCGGAGTACCTGCTGCCGGACCGGGCGGAGGGTCGGTTGCTCGCGCGCGGCTAGGCGCAACCCGCCGGACGAGGGCCGTCATCCGGGCCGACCGGATGGCGGCCCTCGCCTATCCCGCGGCCCGTCGGTGCAGCACCGCCCAGTGGGTGGCCAGGAACGCCGCGGTGACGCCGAACACCACCCAGGTGAGCGCGGCGGAGACCGGCCCGCCGACGAAGAATCCGAGGACCAGGGCGAGGACCCAGTCGACGACGAACACCAGCACCGTCAGCCCGAGCGCGAGAACGACACGACCGGGCGAGCGGCGGACGCTGCGCGAGGTGGACCACCTCGGCGTCGTCGCCAGGGCCGTGAGCGCCGGCAGCCCCGCCACGGCGACGACCAGCGGCAGGACCGGCGAGAGGATCCCGGCCACGGCACCGAGGCCCACGGCCCCCGCCGCGCCGGCCAGCAACCCGACCGGCGGTCTCGAGGCCGGCGGCATCGAGAACGTCGCGCCCGGGCGGACGGCCGAGGCCGCCGCCCACACGACCAGCCAGAGTGCGACGATCACCGCCACCACGGACGCGACCGCGCGGAGGGTGAAGCCCCACGTGCCCTCCGGCGTCGGGTCTCCGATCACCAGTACGGCCTGGACGAGCGCGGTGACGACGACGACGGGGATCGTCACCCGTGCGCCCCGCGCGAACCCCCGCCACGTCCCGATCATCGTGCGCCCACCGTTCCGTTGCGGTCGAGGACGCCCTGGACCGGCCCCGCGAAGAGGACGCGGTCACCGATCCTGAGTTCGAAGGAGGAGGCGTCCGCGGAGGTCGCGGTCGAGGTGATCGCCTCCCCGCCGGCGGTCTCGCCGGCACAGTGCAGCTCCCCGCCCGCGCCCTCGCACACCGGCGCGACGAGGATCTCGACGCCCTGCTCAAGGAGCACCTCGTTGGTCGCGTAGCGGAGGTCCGCGATCTCCGCGCCCCCCACCGGCGCGAGGGCGTCGATCTGCGAACACCCGGCGAGGGCCAGCGCCACGACGACCAACGCCGACACGGCCGACACCGCCGTTCCGGTCACGGCTCCGGACCCCGCGCGCGTCATCGCCCGGCCCGCCGCTGCTCGTGGACGAGGAGGCGGGCGCGCTCGCGCAGGTGCTGCTGCTCCAGCGAGGCGTCCGTGATGGTCTCCGTGTCGAACGGGGCGGGCAGCAGGAGCTCGGTGTTGCGGTCCAGCGCCGAGCCCCGTCTCATCAGGGGGTTCTCGGCCCAGTCGTTGGCCGCCAGCTCCCGGCTCCGGGACGCCAGGTCCAGGTATCCCCCGGACGGACCGGGGGTCGCCGGGGACGCGTGGTCGAGGACGGTCGAGAACAGCGACAGCGTCCCGTCGCGGTTGTCCACGATCTCGACGGTCTGTTGCTGCTGGGGGAAGTCGATGCAGGAGGCGGTGGTGATCTCCCAGAACCCGCCGTCGCCCCGGCGGTGGGCGAGGATCTGGTTCTGGTGGGTGTGCCCGTTGAGCCACGCCACCACCACGGGATGGGACGCCAGCAGGTCGATGAACTCCTCGGCGCCGTGGAGCCTCTCCATGGAACCCGGCCGTCGCGCGCGGTTCTCCAGGGTCATGCTGTTGTGGTGGGTCAGCACCAGGACGAGGGTGTTCTCCGACCGCGCGCGCTCCAGTTGGCCCCTCAGCCACTCGAACTGGGTGGCCGGCACCGCGCCGTCGGCCCCGGCGACCGCGTTGCAGGTGTCCAGTCCGATCAGGCGCACGTGGGGCGTCACGTCCGCGGTCCACCAGGTCTCCCCGGAGTCGAGGTTGTGCTGGGTGAATCCGTGGCCGACAGGACCGGGGGTCTCCGTGGTGGTGAAGTGCTCCGCCATGAACTCGCGCTGCTCGAACAGGTACCGGCGCCGATCCGCGGTGACCCCTCGGAATCCCGGTCTGGTCCCCGAGCGGACGCCCCAGGCGTCGAGCAGCCGCTGCAGGGAGCTCGAGGTGGCGGCGTATCCGGCCAGGATCGAGGTCGAGGTGGCGGCGAGCGTGTGGGACTTCTCCGGCCCGACCGCCATCGCGTGCATCTGGGGGGACAGACCGAACGCGCCCAGCAGGAGCGTGTCGTGGTTGCCGTACACCGCGTACCACGGGACCGGCAGGCCCACCGACTCGACGGGTCGGGAGATGGCCTGGGTCAGCAGGTCCGGCAGCCGCGGGAAACCGTGGTCGCCGAACGCCCCGCCCGAGGGGTCGTCCGGCCGGTACGCCCACTCGGCGTCCCGCCACGCCTGCACGCCCTCGAACTCGGTGGGCGACCCGCTGTTCGAGGTCACCGGGACCCCGTCGAGGACGTCGATGTACCACCGCAGCTCGAGGTGGGAGTGCATGTCCGCGCTGTCCCCGGTGACCACCGCCGCCCCCAGCGGCGCCCCGGTCACCGGGCTGGTCGAGTTGTCCGCGAACGACTTGACCATGGCGGCGGTGACGTGGACGGTGAGCGGGTCCTGCGGGTGGAACGCCGAGGCCCACGTCGCGTGGTCCTGGACGATCATCGGCTCGATGCGGCAGGGGGACTGCGCGTCGATGACGTGCATGTCGGAGAGGTGCCCCAGGTAGAGGAGGGAGCGGCGTGAGTCCGCCCGGGTCGACGACGGCGCGGTGCGCAGGATGTCGAGCCGGGGCAGGTACTCCTCGCCCGGCCCCGCCGCGAGGGTGCGGTACGAGTTCGCGGGACCCTCTTTCCGGAGGATGGTCCCCGTCAGCGTGGACGGCGGCTCCTCGGGGGCCCGCTGGGCGGACGCGAGTCTGCCGCCCAGTGCGGCCGGGGCCATGGACCACAGGGCGGCGAGGGCGCCCACGCGGCTCACGAACTGGCGACGGGACAGTCCGGGCATGGCGCTCCTCCGCTATCGGCGTAGCGGAAGAGTAGCGCCGGATCAGGGGGGAGGGAATAGGGAGCGTGGCCCGACCCGGTGTCTGACCAGGCGTTCAGCGGCCGGTCCGGTGACCGTCATGCACCCCATACCGTAGGGGGGTATCGTATGAAGCATGGCCGAGCACGGATACGCCCCGCACAAGGAGGACCACCTCAAGCGGCTGCGCCGCATCGAGGGGCAGGCCAGGGGGCTGCAGCGGATGGTCGAGGAGGACAAGTACTGCATCGACATCCTCACGCAGATCTCCGCCACGACCCGGGCCCTGCAGTCGCTCTCGCTCAACCTGCTCGAGGAGCATCTGCGCCACTGCGTGGCCGGCGCGATCGAGCACGGCGGCCCGGAGGCGGAGACCAAACTCGCCGAGGCCAACGCCGCCATCGCGCGCCTGGTCAGGTCCTAACCCGCCGGCCCCCGCCCCACACCACCGTCCCGACCCGAGGAGAACACCATGACCGCCACCGCCACCTTCACCGTCTCCGGCATGACCTGCGGACACTGTGTCGCCTCCGTCGAGGAGGAGGTCTCCGAGATCCCCGGCGTCACGGACGTCGAGGTCGAGCTGGAGTCCGGCCGGCTCGTCGTCGTCTCCTCCGACCCCGTCGATCCCGCGGCGGTCCGCGCCGCGGTGGACGAGGCCGGGTACACGCTCACGTCGGGGGCGTGAGCGCGGTGACCACCGGCGAGCACACCGTCCTGGAGCTGCAGATCGAGGGCATGACCTGCGCGTCGTGCGCCAACCGGATCGAGCGCAAGCTCAACAAGCTCGAGGGCGTCACGGCCGAGGTCAACTACGCCACCGAGAAGGCGCGCGTGGAGTTCGCCCCGGGCGTCGAGTCCCGGCTCCTGCTGGACACCGTCGAGCAGGCCGGGTACTCCGCGCGCCTGCCGCAGCCGCGGACGCCGGCGCGGCACGACGCCGGCGCGGGCGAAGGCGCGGGCGAAGGCGCGGGCGCGGGCGCGGCTGGCAACGCCACCGACGACTCCGCCGCGCCCGACCGGGTGGAGAGCCTGCGCCGGCGCGTGATGATCTCTGCCGCGCTCGCGTTCCCCGTGATCGCCATGGCCATGATCCCGGCGCTGCAGTTCACCAACTGGCAGTGGCTCTCGCTCACCCTCGCCGCCCCCGTCGTGGTGTGGGGCGCGTGGCCGTTCCACCGCGCGGCCGCCGTCAACTTGCGGCACGGCGCGTTCACCATGGACACGCTGGTGTCGATCGGCACGTCGGCGGCCTTCCTGTGGTCGCTGTACGCCCTGTTCTTCGGCCACGCCGGGATGCCGGGGATGACGCACGGCTTCGAGCTCAGCCTCTCGCCCAGCGACGGCGCCGGCGACATCTACCTCGAGGCCGCGGCCGGCGTCACCACGTTCGTGCTGCTGGGCCGCTACTTCGAGGCCCGCTCCAAGCGCTCGGCCGGCGCGGCGCTGCGGTCCCTGCTCGAGCTGGGCGCCAAGGACGTCGCGGTGCTGCGCAGGGGCGTGGACGGCA
>DIAZ01000159.1 GCA_002415925.1 Dietzia sp. UBA5065
AGATGTGTATAAGAGACAGGGTGGCAGGTGCCGCGTTGCCGCTGGCCACCGCCCTCGCCCTCGCCCCCACGGCGACCGCACAGACCGAGCCGGAGCCTCCGAAGACGGAGACCGTGGCGGTCACCTACACGTGCACCCCGGACAACGCGCTGAACGTCGGCGGTGCGGGCACGTGGACCAACGACGTCACGGTCACCTACCCCGAGAGCGTGGCGCCGGGCGCGTTCTTCAACGTCACCGTCCAGGCGGGTGAGATGTCGGCGAACACCGTCCGATCGGGTCGTTTCACCTACGACATCCAGTCGCCGACCAACGTCACCAATCTCACCGCCACCCTCGCGGGCGGCCAATCGGGATTCAGCTCGGGCACACCGGCGCTGGCGACCGTCAACCCGACCACCAAGGTCACGGCGACGGGCACCAACGTCCACCGCATCTGGGGCGGCACCTCGGCCGCCTACGGAACCTCCACGGGCACCAGCAACAACTCAGGACTCCAGAAGAACACCAGCGGCGCGTTCCGCCTGCCCGCGGTCACCTTCGCCATGCGCGCTCCGGTGACGCCCGGTGCACAGGTCGTCTTCGGCCTCCCCGGCGCCGGCGCCGCAGCGGCCAACAACGGCGCGAACACCCAGTTCGGCTACAGCCGCGGCACCTCGGCCGCCGGCACGGGGACCGGCGGAGCCTCGATCTCCTGTGCGGTCAGCGCCAACGCCGCGCAGCTGTCGCTCACCACGGTCGCCGACGTCGCGCCGAACATCCTCAACTCGACGACCAACATCGTCGGCGGCGACCAGACGGCCGACTCGTCGATCCCCGTCACGCTCCAGGCACAGGTCGCGGCCCCGTACGCGACCGCCGGGGAGATCTCGCAGGGCACCGTCACCTTCCGCGACCAGGCGACCAACCTGATCATCGGCACCGCCAGCCCGAACGCCCAGGGCTTCGCCATCATCCAGCACCAGTTCCCCCGCATCCCGGACGGTGATCCGGACCAGCCGCGGACGGTCATCGCCGAGTACTCGGGGGTGACGGGCAACATCAGTCCGAGCCAGGACACCATCGTCCTCACCCTGACCGACAAGCCCACCGTGTTCTGGAACACGAACTTCACCGTCCGCGCCAATGTCGGCCAGCTCGGCGAGGAGTCCCTGCCCGTCAACGTCACCACGACCTTCGCGCGGCCCGCGATGAACTTCCCCGAGGGCACACTGGTCCAGCTCTTCCGCGACGCGCTGCCCGTGGGCGAGCCGGTAGCGATGCCCGCGACCGGCACCTCGATCACGTTCCCGACCGATGAGATCGATCGCGCCGAGCGGACGGGCACCCACCGCTACTCGGTGGAGTTGGTCACGATCTGGTTCGACTACAACGAATGGAAGGGGTCCACGCCGAACCCCGCCGTGGTGATCGTCGCGGGCAAGAACGGCGAGTCCGTCGCCCCCGTCCCCGACACCGGATCGCTCGACCTCGGGTCGCTGACCAGCCCGGTGACCTCCAGCCTCTCCGACTCGGTCGGCTATGACGTCGCCCCGCTGTCCAGCCCGACCGTCACCGGGCTGCTGAGTTCAGCCAGCTGACACACCCGGTACCGACAGGACCCGCCCGCGCGACTGCGCGGGCGGGTCCTGTCGTCGGGGCCGGTCGATCCCGGAGACCGTCAGTCCCGCAGATCCGGCGGGATCTGGATGCGGGTCGTCTGCTCCACGTCCGGCTCCACGCCGGAGCGCTCGCGACCGGGGGCCGCCTCCCCGGAGTCGGGGTGGCTCTCGGATTCCGCGCGACGATGCCGACGACGTCCGCCCGACGGTGTGGCCCCCATCTTGGCCGCGAGCTCCGCGACCGACAGCCGACCCGCGTCCTCGCCCGCCTCATGGTCGACGCCAACCGAGCCGTGGCGTCCGCCCGTCCCGGTGTCGAGGTCGGATCCGCCGTCGATGCGGGCGGCATCGAACCGCTCGACCTCGGTGCGGATCTCGTCCTGGTCGTCCTCGGAACCGAGGGGCTTGATGCCGGCGCCGTTCGTGGCCGCGCCGGCGGCGAGCGGCGGCACCGAGGCGTCCGCGGGGAACGCCTGGCCGACGCCGCGGGTGGGCCGGGACAGCGGCGGCCTGGGTTCCAGGTGGTCGGCGGCCACGTCCCCGCGGGAAGGCACGGGCCCGGAGGGCTCCATGATCTCCGCGAAGGGGTCGGGCTCCTCCGCGGGCGTCTGCTCTGCCAGCGTCTGCTCGGCAGGCGTCTCGTCGGCCGGCGCCGCGGGCGCGTCCCCGCGGTCGGGCACCACGGGCTCGCCGGTGAGATCACGGACGCCCGTGCGGTCCGGCACCAGACGCAGGTGCCCGGCCCGCCGGGGCTCGGGCGCGTCGGGCTCGGGCGCGTCGGGCTCGGGCGCGCCGGATTCCCCCGCCACCGGCTCGGCGGGCGAGGGCGCCGGGGCCGGCGCCGCGACCCCGTGCGTCCCGGTGCCGACCTCGCCGTCCATCCCCACCGTGGGGTCGGCCTCCGGGCCGTCGGCGGCGCCAGGGGACCCCGGATCGATCTCGGCCGGAAGCGCCCGGGCCCGGCCGCCGATCGGCGGGAACGGGGCCAGCACATCGGCCGCACCGTGGAGCGCCATCACCACGTCGTCCCAGGTGGACGGGTCGTCCACGCCGTCGATGGTCGCGGCCACCCACTCGCCCTCGGCCCATACGCGGCGCACGTCGGCGGGCACGTCGCGGACGGCGTCGGCCAGGCGGTCGCGGTCGATCAGGTCCAGCCGCCCGAAGTCCGAGGTCCTCGCCTCCAGCGCGGCCACCTCGCCGGCGTCGTGGAACCCGGGTTCGGCGTCGACGTCGGGACGGCTGAGGTCCAGGACCACGTCGGAGGCGGTGTCGCGGCGCAGGGCCAGGACGGTGCGGCCCCCGGTGACCCCCATGATCGCCCGGCGGCCCCGGAACATCCCGTGCGAGACCGTGCCCAGCGCGCTCAACCCGCCCGAGAAGTCGCCGTGCCGGAACTCGGGCGCCGGGGTGGGGGTCGGCTCGAACTCGCGGTCCTCCAGCCAGCGGACCACGGGCGAGCCGGCAAGCGGATCGACCGGGGGGGCCTCGGGTGCGGCGTCGGCCGGTCGCCCGTTCAGGCGGCGGACGGGCAGGAACGCGCGCACCCGGTCGAGCAGCCGCGGGGACGACGCGGCGGTGAGTTCGGTGTCGGCGGGCTCGAGAGGGGCCAGGCCGGCGGCACCCACCGGCTCGTCGGTTTCCAGCTGCGCGGGCTCGGCGGCGGCGGCCGGTTCGGCGGCGGCACTCGCCGGTTCCGCCGGACGCTCCTGCTCACCGCCGGGGACCGCCGGCCGCTGGAACGGCGCCAGCCGCGGGGCCCCGGGCTCCTCGTCGTGCGGGGCCGGGGCGTCGTCCACCCCGTCCGCCGGGGTGGCGGCGGGCGGGGCCTCGTCGTCGTCGCCCGTCGCGTCCTTCTCCCCCGCCGGGCCCGCACCGGCCGCCGGCGGCGTCGCGCGCCCGGACCCGCCGCGCTGCCTCGCGTCCAGGCGGAGGAGGACGAGCGCCGCCACGAGCAGCACCAGAGCGAGGAGGAACCAGAACACGACCATGTCCACAGAGGGTAGTCAGCGGCGGTGGGGTTGACCGCCAGGCGGCGCGGCCCAGTGGTGACCCGGCCGGATCTAGCGGGGGGCCTCGCCGATCGCGATGGGCCGCCGGCGGTCCGCCGACCACTGCGACCACGACCCCGGGAACAGCCGCCCCGCCTCGAGCCCGGCGACCTCCATGGCCGCGAGCGCGTGGCAGGCGTGGATCCCGGAACCGCAGTACACCACCGTGTCCTGGCCGCTGGTCACGCCGATGTCGGCGAACATCGCGCGGATGCGCTCGGCGGGCAGGAACCGGCCGCGCTCGTCGAGGAAGGACGTCGTGGGCAGGTTGATGGCGCCGGGGATGTGGCCGGCCCGCGAGTCCATCGGCTCGGTGTGGCCCGCGTAGCGCTCGGCCGCGCGGACGTCGACCAGCACGCCCTCGTCGGGAGTCGCCGCCGTCTGGTCGATGTCGGCCGTGCGCATGTGGTCGAGCTCAAAGGTGAAATCGCCGCGCTCCACCGGGTTGCCCGGCCCCACCGCCAGGTCCTCGCCCTCGGCGATCCACGCCTTGAGCCCCCCGTCGAGCAGGTACACGTCCTGCTTGCCCGCCCAGCGCATCAGCCACCAGGCGCGCGCGGCGGAGGTGCTGCCGCAGTCGTCGTAGATCACCACGCGGTCGTCGTTGTTGATCCCGACGCGGCGCAGCGCCGCCTCGAAGTCCTCGGGCGTGGGCAGCGGGTGGCGACCCTCGCGGACGTTGCGCTGCCCGGCGAGGTCGGAGGTGAGGTCGACGTACTGCGCGCCCGGGATGTGGCCGGAGTAGTAGTGCTCGCGGCCGTTCGGGTCGCCCAATTGCCAGCGCACGTCCAGGATGACGGGGGGCGGGAGGGTGGCGACGTCGGCGATGAGCTCGCGCGCCGTGACGAGAAGCGGACTGACCTGGGTGTCGGTGGCGGGGGCGGGGTCTCTGGTCACGGGTCGAGGATAGTCCCTACGACGACGAGGTCCGCGCCACCGCCGGTCCGCAGTGACCGGCTTCACGCGGGGTCGTCTCCGCCGGACACCCCTCCCGCGGC
>DIAZ01000115.1:0-11680 GCA_002415925.1 Dietzia sp. UBA5065
CGGCGATGACGCCGGTACCCGGGGCGGCCGGCCGCAGCATGACAACGCCCGCGGCAGCCTCACCCGTGATGGGGTGCGGAATCGTGCCCTGGATGCGGGGAACGCGGAAGAAGGACTTCTTCGCCTCCTCGACACCCTTGGCGATCGCCGCGGGCACCTCCTTGGCCTTGCCGTAGCCGACGCCGACCATGCCGTTGCCGTCTCCGAGGATCACGAGGGCGGTGAAGCTGAAGCGACGACCACCCTTGACGACCTTGGAGACGCGGTTGATCGTGACGACGCGCTCGATGAACTGCGACTTCTCCTCGTCGCGGCCACGACGATCGTCGCGTCCCCGGCCTCGGCCGCGGTCTCCACCGCGAGCCTGGGCGTTGTCGGTGGTGGTCTTGTTGTCTGCGGCGGGCCCGTTGCTTCCGCCGTCACGACGCTGACGTCCCGGCATCAGACGGTCCTTCCGTTAGCGGTCAGTGCTGTGGTGTTGATCATCAGAACTCCAGCCCACCCTCGCGGGCGGCGTCGGCGAGCGAGGCGATACGGCCGTGGTACTTGTTACCCCCACGGTCGAACACGACGGCGTCGATGCCGGCGGCCTTCGCGCGCTCGGCCAAGAGCTGACCGACCTTCGCGCTCCGGTCCTTCTTGTCGCCCTCGAGGGAACGCACATCCGCCTCGATCGTCGACGCGGAGGCCAGCGTGTGGCCGGACAGGTCGTCGATGATCTGGGCGTGGATGTGGCGCGAGGACCGGTTGACGACCAACCGCGGCCGCTCGGCGGTGCCGGCGACCTTCTTGCGGAGGCGGTAGTGGCGCCGGGCGCGTCCGACACGACGTGCTGTCGAGACGTCGGTTCCCAGCGGGGAACGCTTCTTGGTGCTGCTCATGGTCACTTACCCGTCTTTCCGACCTTGCGACGGACCTGCTCGCCCGCGTAACGGATGCCCTTGCCCTTGTACGGGTCGTGCTTCCGGAGCCGCTTGATGTTGGCGGCGATCTGGCCCACCTGCTGCTTGTCGATTCCGGAGATCGAGAACTTCGTGGCTCCGTCGACGACGAACGTGATGCCGTCCGGGGCGACGATCGGCACGGGGTGCGAGTAGCCGAGGGCGAACTCGAGGTCCTTGCCCTTGGGGACGACGCGGTAACCCACGCCGAAGATCTCCATGTCCTGCTTGTAGCCCTCGGTCACTCCCACGACCATGTTGTTGACCAGGGAGCGCGAGAGGCCGTGCAGAGACCGGTTGTCGCGGTGGTCGTCGGGACGGTTCACCGTGATGGTGCCCTCCTCGACCGACACCGTGATCGGTGCGGGCAGATCCTGGGTGAGTTCACCCTTGGGACCCTTGACGGTGATGGTCTGGCCGTCGACCTTGACGTCGACACCGGACGGGACGCTGATCGGAGCCTTGCCGATACGTGACATATCTCCGCCCCTTACCAGACGTAGGCGAGGACTTCCCCGCCCACCTTCTTGTTGTGCGCCTGACGGTCCGTGAGCAGACCCTGGGACGTCGAGATGATCGCGACACCCAGTCCTCCCAGCACCTTCGGCAGGCCGGTGGACTTGGCATACACGCGCAGACCCGGCTTGGAGACTCGCTTGATGCCCTGGATGCTGCGCTGACGCGACGGGCCGTACTTGAGGTCGATGGTGAGCTTCTTGCCCACCTCGGCGTCCTCGACGGCGAAATCGACGATGTAACCCTCTTGCTTGAGGATCGCGGCGATGTTGCCCTTGAGCTTGGAATGCGGCATGGAGACGGTGTCGTGGTACGCCGAGTTGGCGTTACGCACACGCGTCAGCATGTCCGCGATGGGATCGGTCATCGACATGGATGGACCATGTTCCTTTCTCGCAACGGTTCCCATGCAACACGGTCCCGGTCGGCCTGTGGGCCGACCCTGTCCGTCGTGGGCCTATCACGAAGAGTGCGAATGTTCTGTTGTGTGGGGTCCGGCAGCCGCGAGGGCTCCCGGGTGACCCGCCGCGACCAACGCTCTTCTCGTCAGTCGCGACCCGACGGCTGGGCCGTCTGCCCGGCGTCGGGGACCCGCGGATGCGGTGCCCCGGCGCGGACGGCCGGTCCGGCCATGACCGTGAGGTCAGTCCTCCTTGAAGGGGAAGCCGAGGTGCTTGAGCAGAGCGCGGCCTTCCTCGTCGTTGGTGGCCGTGGTGACGACGGTGATGTCCATACCCCGGGGACGATCGACCTTGTCGACGTCGATCTCGTAGAACATGGTCTGCTCGTTGAGGCCGAACGTGTAGTTGCCGTGACCGTCGAACTGCTTGCCCGAGAGCCCGCGGAAATCGCGGATCCGCGGCAGGGCGACCGTGGTCAGACGGTCGAGGAACTCCCACATGCGGTCGCCGCGAAGCGTCACGCGGGCGCCGATCGGCATGCCCTCGCGCAGCTTGAACTGCGCGATGGACTTGCGCGCACGTCGGATCTGCGGCTTCTGGCCGGTGATCAGCGTGAGGTCGTTGATCGCCCCGTTGATCAGCTTGGCGTCGCGGGCGGCGTCGCCGACGCCCATGTTGACGACGACCTTGACGACGCCCGGGATCTGCATGACGTTGGCGTACTCGAACGTCTCGTTGAGCGCCGGCCTGATCTCGGAGCGGTACCGCGTCTTGAGCCGTGGGGTGTATCCGGTGGGAAGAGTGGTCTCAGTCATGGTCACAGGTCCTTCCCGGTCGTGCGCGACACGCGGACACGCTTGCCGTTCTCATCGGTGCGGATGCCGACGCGGGTCGGGGTGCCGTCGGCATCCACGACCATCACGTTGGACACGTGGATCGGGGCCTCCTGCGTGACGATGCCACCGGAGGAGGCACCGCGCTCGGCAGCCGAGTTGGCGGTGTGCTTCTTGATGCGGTTGACGCCCTCGACCAGGACCTTGTCCTGCGCGGGGAAGGCCTGGATGACCTTGCCCTTCGCGCCCTTGTCCTTGCCGGCGATGACGAGCACCGTGTCGCCCTTGTGGATCTTCATGTCAGAGCACCTCCGGCGCCAGCGAGACGATGCGCATGAACTTCTTGTCGCGCAGTTCGCGACCGACGGGCCCGAAGATGCGGGTGCCACGCGGGTCGTTGTCGTTCTTGATGATGACGGCGGCGTTCTCGTCGAACTTGATGTACGAGCCGTCCGGACGGCGGCGCTCCTTGGCGGTACGAACGATGACGGCCTTGACGACCTCACCCTTCTTGACGTTCCCACCGGGGATGGCGTCCTTGACGGTGGCGACGATGATGTCGCCCACGCCTGCGTAGCGACGCTTGGACCCACCGAGAACGCGGATGCAGAGAATCTCCTTGGCACCCGTGTTGTCGGCGATCTTGAGTCGCGACTCCTGCTGGATCATGGTTCTCCTGACCAGGCTGGTTCTGATGTGCGCCGGATACCGACCCGACGCACGCGGTCATGCCGCCCGGCATCGCAACTGCAACGCGACAGCTCGGGCAACTGGTCCAGTGTAGGGCGCGGTCGGGCCCCGACCCAAATCCGGGGCCTGCCGGACGACCACGGTCGACCCGACCGCCTAGGAGGATCCCCCGCGCAGGGACCCCGTCGAGCCCCCGGAACCGGTGGACCCCGCTGCGCTGCTCGAGCCGGCGCTGCCCGAGCCGGCGCTGCCCGAGCCCAGCGACTCCCCGTCCGCTCCGCCGGCCGACGCCCGGCCGTTGGGCATCGCCGCCGCCAGTCCCGACAGGATGTGGTCCATCGCCGGCACCATCTGTGAGACGAACACCGGCCAGTTGTGGATGCCCGAGGGCATGTAGTTGATGCGCAGGTTCACCGCGGGCACGGACCCGAGCGCCCTCTCGAGCGCCCGGGTGCTCTCGTAGGAGCCCTTCTCCAGGACGTGTCCGTCGAGCAGGACCAGTTCGTTGCTGCCGAAGTAGCCCAGCTCCGCCGACCCGACCAGTCCGGTGGCGGCGCTGAGGAAGACGGTCTTCCCCTCGAGACCGGAGGGGTCAGCGATGGTGTCGTGCTCCGCCCAGGCCGTCGACCCGCGCGGCCCCCACATGTTGGTGGCCTCCCCGTTGCGGGCCCCGACGGTGAGGCGGATGTACTGGTAGCCCAGCTCGTCCAGGGTGGAGTAGGCCCCGCTCACCCCGGCCGTGGCGTCGAACATCTCGGGGTTGCGGTTGGCCAGGTGAAGCGCGGAGGCCGCGCCCATCTACACACCCATCACCCCCCAGCTGCCGTTGTGCGCCAGCGGCGCGGACCGGCCTGCGAGCCCCTCCGCGAGCAGCGGCGGCAGCTCGGTGGTGAGGAAGGTCTCCCACATGTTGGGTCCGAGGACCGGGTCGTCGGACTGCCAGTCGGCCCACATCGACGCCGGGCCGCCGGTGGGTGCGATCACGTTCACGGCGCGGTCGCGGAGCACGGGGTCACCCCAGCCCATCCCCGTGCTCCAGCCGGACGGCACCTCGCTCCCCACCCCGTCAAGGAAGTACACGTTGGGAGCGTCGAGTCCGTCCGGGGCCCGGTACACCTCGACTCGCACCGTCCGCTGCATCACCGCGGACGTCACCGTCCACACCTCGGCCCGACGGTCGACGGGGTTGACGGAGCCCGGGAACAGCGGCTCCACCCGTATGACGCGGGACATCGTGATGCCGTGGTCACGGGTGGCGACGGGGGTCGACGGACCGGCCGAGCTGCCGGGACGGGGAAAATCCCCGGAGCCCGCTGCGGCCACGGAGCCCAGGACCGAGGCGATGGGGATCGGGGCGCCGAGCCGGGTCAGCGCGGCCAGGCTCAACGAGGGTGCGCCGAGCAGGCTGCCGGGCGCGACGGACGGGATCACCGATCCGGGCCCCTCGCTCTGCGCCGTCGCGGGAGCCGACGCGGTGGCCACGAGCAGCGCGGCCGACGCCCCGGCCCCTATACCCCGGGCCAGACCCCGGACGCGGCGTCCCGCCGACGGGCGTGGTCGAGCGCACGGTCCTGCTGTCATCTGACGTTCCTCTCCTCATGCCCGGCTGGACCCCGGGTCCGGGTGATGCGGATTCCGACATGCCGAGGGGCCGGTGGCCCGTGCAATACTCGGAGTTTCGTCATACCGCTCATATCCGTTACAAATGCCGGCGGCCCGGCCCCGTGGGAAGGGGGCCGGGCCGTCGGCGGTATTCGTGGGGAGCGACCTACTTGGCCCGCTCCAGCACCTCGACGAGGCGGTACCGCTTGGTGGCGGACAGCGGGCGGGTCTCCATGATCCGCACGCGGTCGCCGACGCCGGCGGTGTTGGACTCGTCGTGAGCCTTCACGCGCTCGGTACGCCGCATGATCTTGCCGTACAGCGGGTGCTTCACGCGGTCTTCGAGCTCGACGACGATGGTCTTCTCCATCTTGTCGGACACGACGTACCCGATCCGCACCTTGCGGCTGTTGCGCTCGGTGTTCTCGCTGGCCTCAGTCACGGCTGCTTCCTTGTCACTCACTTGGCATCACCCGGCGCCGCCGACAGCCCGAGCTCCCGCTCGCGGATGACGGTGTAGATGCGTGCGATGTCGTGACGCACGACCCGCAGGCGACGGTTGTTGGTCAGCTGACCGGTGGCCATCTGGAAGCGCAGGTTGAACAGCTCTTCCTTGGCCTCACGGAGACGCGCGGTGAGCGCGTCGGCATCGAGCTCGCGCAGCTCGGGGGCGGTGATTCCATTAGCCATCAGAACTGCTCCTCCCGGGTCACGATGCGGGTCTTGCACGGGAGCTTGTGCTGCGCGCGGCGCAGGGCCTCGCGAGCGATCTCCTCGCTGGGGTACGACATCTCGAAGAGGATGCGCCCGGGCTTGACGTTGGCGACCCACCACTCCACGGAGCCCTTACCGGAACCCATGCGCACTTCCGCAGGCTTCTTGGTCAGGGGACGATCCGGGTAGATGTTGATCCACACCTTGCCGCCACGCTTGATGTGACGGTTGATGGCGATACGAGCGGACTCGATCTGACGGTTGGTGATGTACGCCGGCTCGAGAGCCTGGATGCCGTACTCACCGAACGTCACCTTGGTGCCGCCCTTGGACCCGCCACTGCGGCCGGGATGGTGCTGCTTGCGGTGCTTGACACGCTTGGGGATAAGCACTGTCACGCCTCCCTGGTCTGATTCTGCGGGGCCTCGGCGGGAGCCTCGGCAGCAGGACCGGAACCGGCGCGGCCGGTCTCGGTGCTTGTCGCCGTGGTGCCCTGGGCGCCCGAGCGACGGGGCCGGGCGGCGCCGCGCTCACGGCGCGGTCCACGATCGGCGCCACCGCGATTGGCGGACTGGGCGAACTGGTCGGACTCACGACGTCCGCCGACCACGTCACCCTTGTAGATCCACACCTTGACGCCGATACGACCGAAGGTCGTCTTGGCCTCGTAGGTGCCGTAGTCGATCTCGGCACGCAGGGTGTGAAGCGGGACGCGACCCTCGTGGTAGCGCTCCGAACGCGACATCTCGGCTCCACCGAGCCGACCCGAGCACACGACCTTGATGCCCTTGACCTGCGGCTGGCGCATGGCGGACTGGATGCCCTTCCGCATCGCGCGGCGGAACGCCACACGGTTGGAGAGCTGCTCCGCGATGCCCTGCGCCACGAGCTGGGCGTCGGCCTCGGTGTTCTTGATCTCGAGGATGTTGAGGTGGACCTGCTTGGCGGTGAGCTTCTCGAGCTCCCCCCGGAGACGGTCGGCCTCGGCGCCACGCCGACCGATCACGATGCCCGGACGGGCGGTGTGGATGTCGACGTTGACCCGATCACGGGTGCGCGAGATGTCCACGCCCGAGATGCCGGCCCGCTCCATGCCCTTCGACAGGAGCTGACGGATCTTGATGTCCTCGGCGACGTAGTCCGCGTACTGCTTGTCGGCGAACCACTTGGACGTCCAGTCCGAGGTGATGCCGAGACGGAAGCCGTGCGGATGGATCTTCTGTCCCATTTAGCGGGCACCTCCCTGGTTACGACGGCCCCGACCGGTGGAACCGGCCTTCTCGGGCACGCTGGTCACCTCGACGGTGATGTGGCTGGTGCGCTTGCGCACGCGGAACGCACGACCCTGTGCACGCGGACGGAACCGCTTCAGGGTCGGTCCCTCGTCCGCGAACGCGGCCGACACGACGAGGGTCCGGGGATCCAGGTCGAGGTTGTTCTCGGCGTTCGCGATCGCGGACGCCAGAACCTTGCCGACCGGCTCGCTGGCGGCCTGCGGGGCGAACCGCAGGATATCCAGCGCGTCGGAGGCGTCCTTGCCGCGGATCAGGTCGATCACACGACGCGCCTTCATGGGCGTCACGCGAACGAACTTGGCGGTGGCCCGGGCGCTGAGCTTCTGCTCGTCCTGCCCGGCGCCCTCGGCGGTCTTCTTCGTATCAGTGCTCATCGACGCTTACTCTTTCGGTCGTCCTTGATGTGCCCCTTGAACGTGCGGGTCGGCGCGAACTCGCCGAGCTTGTGACCCACCATGGAGTCGGACACGAACACGGGCACATGCTTGCGGCCGTCGTGAACGGCGAACGTGTGACCGATGAAATCGGGCAGGATCGTCGAGCGACGCGACCAGGTCTTGATGACCTGATGAGTGCCCTTGTCGTTCTGCGCGTCCACCTTCGCGAGGAGGTGCTCGTCGACGAACGGACCCTTCTTGAGACTACGAGGCATCCTAGTTTCCCTCCTTAACGCTTCTTACCGGTGCGACGGCGACGGACAATCATCTTGTCGCTCGCCTTATTGGGCTTGCGGGTCCTGCCCTCGGGCTGGCCCCACGGACTGACGGGGTGACGTCCACCGGACGTCTTGCCCTCGCCACCACCGTGCGGGTGGTCGACCGGGTTCATGACCACACCACGGACGGTCGGGCGAACGCCCTTCCACCGCATACGGCCGGCCTTACCCCAGTTGATGTTCCCCTGCTCGGCGTTGCCGACCTCGCCGATCGTGGCGCGGCAGCGCACGTCGACGCGGCGGATCTCACCCGACGGCATGCGGAGGGAGGCGTATGCGCCCTCCTTGCCGAGGAGCTGGATCCCGGCGCCGGCCGCGCGGGCCATCTTGGCGCCGCCGCCCGGGCGCAGCTCCACCGCGTGCACGACCGTGCCGGCGGGGATGTTGCGGAGCGGCAGGTTGTTGCCGGTCTTGATGTCGGCACCGACACCGGACTCGATCTTCATACCCTGCTTGAGGTTGCGCGGGGCGAGGATGTACCGCTTCTCGCCGTCCGCGTAGTGCAGGAGGGCGATGTTGGCGGTGCGGTTCGGGTCGTACTCGATATGCGCGACGGTCGCGTTGACGCCGTCCTTGTCATTACGACGGAAGTCGATGACACGGTACTGACGCTTGTGACCGCCACCCTTGTGCCGGGTGGTGATGCGACCGTGGCCGTTACGGCCGCCGGTCTTGTGCAGCGGGCGCAGCAGCGACTTCTCGGGCGTCGAGCGCGTGATCTCGGCGAAGTCCGAGACGCTCGAGCCGCGACGGCCGGGCGTCGTGGGCTTGTACTTGCGGATAGCCATGAGGTTCTCTCGTCCTTAACTCTTCCCGCCGTCAGGCGGTCAGACCCGGGATCTCGATGGGCTTGCTGTCAGCCGCGAGGGTCACGATGGCGCGCTTGGTGCTCTTGCGCTGTCCGAACCCGGTGCGGGTGCGCTTGCGCTTGCCCTTACGGTTGGCGGTGTTCACGGACTCCACCGTGACGCCGAAGATCTCCTGGATGGCGATCTTGATCTGCGTCTTGTTGGCGTCCGGGGAGACCAGGAACGTGTACACACCCTGCTCGAGCAGGCCGTAGGCCTTCTCGGAGACGACGGGGGCGAGGATCACGTCCCGGGGATCGGCGACGGTGCTCACTTCTCGGCCTCCTTCTGGGCGGTCTTCGACGTGCCGGCGGCACTGCGGCTCGCCTGCGTGACGAACGCGTCCAGTGCCTCCACGGAGAAGACCACCTCGTCGGCGTTCAGGACGTCGTAGGTGTTGAGCTGGTCCGGCGCGATCGGGTGGACGTGATCGAGGTTGCCGACCGAACGCCATGCGGCGACGTCCTCGCGACCGACCACGACCAGGAACTTCTTGCGATCCGACAGGCTCGCGAGGAAGTCGCGGACGCCCGCGGTCGACGGGGTCTGACCCACGACGAACTCGGTGACCACGTGGATACGCTCGCTGGCGGCCCGGTCGGAGAGGGCACCGCGCAGGGCGGCGGCCTTCATCTTCTTGGGCGTGCGCTGCGAGTAGTCGCGCGGCTTGGGACCGTGCACCGTGCCACCGCCGGTGTAGGCGGGGGCGCGGGTCGAGCCCTGACGGGCGCGACCGGTCCCCTTCTGGCGGAACGGCTTGCGACCGCCGCCGCGGACCTCTCCGCGGGTCTTGGTCGAGTGGGTGCCCTGGCGCGCCGCGGCGAGCTGGGCCACGACCACCTGATGCATCAGCGGCAGGTTGGGCTCGACGCCGAAGATCTCGGCGGGAAGCTCGACCGACCCGTTGGCCGAACCGGCCGGGGTACGGACGTCAAGCTTGAGATTCACGGTGTTATCCGTCGTGGTCATGCGCGCGCACCGCCCTTCACTGCGGATCGGACCATCACGAGGCCGCCGTTGCGACCCGGAACGGCACCCTTGATGAGGAGGACGCCGGCCTCGGCGTCGACCTTGTGAACCTTGAGGTTCATGGTGGTCACACGGTCGTTGCCCATCCGGCCGGACATCTTCTTGCCCCGGAACACGCGTCCGGGGGTCGAGGCGCCACCGATGGAGCCGGGCTTACGGTGCACCGCCTGGGTGCCGTGCGAGGCGCCCTGACCGGAGAAACCGTGCCGCTTCATGGTGCCGGCGAAGCCCTTGCCCTTGGAGGTGCCGGTGACGTCGACGAATGCGCCGTCCTCGAATACGTCCGCGCCGATCTCCTGGCCCAGCTCGAAGGCTGCGGCCTGCTCGGCGTTGTCGAGCCTGATCTCGGCGAGGTGGCGCCGGGGCGTCACACCCGCCTTGGAGAACTGGCCCGCGACCGGCTTGGTGACCTTGCGGGGGTCGATCGCGCCGAAGGCGATCTGGATGGCGTTGTAGCCGTCGGTCTCTTCGTTTCGGATCCCGGTGACGACACACGGCCCGGCCTTGATGACGGTAACCGGGACAACCCGGTTGTTCTCGTCGAAGACCTGGGTCATGCCGAGCTTCGCGCCCAGGATTCCCTTGATCTCGGTAGTACTCATCTGTTCACTGTCTCCGCTGCACGTTGCTGGCTGACCGCTGCTCGGTCGGAGGTCACTGGATGTTGACGTCGACGCTGGCGGGCAGGTCGATGCGCATGAGCGCGTCCACGGTCTTGGGCGTGGGGTCGAGGATGTCGATCAGCCGCTTGTGGGTGCGCATCTCGAAGTGCTCGCGCGAGTCCTTGTACTTGTGCGGCGAACGGATGACGCAGTACACGTTCTTCTCGGTCGGCAACGGCACCGGGCCGACGACGCGAGCTCCCGTACGGGTGACCGTCTCGACGATCTTGCGCGCCGAGGCGTCGATGGCCTCGTGGTCGTAGGCCTTGAGCCGGATGCGGATCTTTTGTCCCGCCACTTCGTCCTCATTCTCCCCCCGCCCGTGAAGGCGGCTGTCGTGAGCGCCCCCGCTTCGCGGGGGACACTGCTGTGTTCGCTGGTCATACGTGACACCGTCAGACCGTCGATTTCCCGGTCACATGCATCGGTGCTCTGTCATGGGAACCGCCGTCGCGCGCTCACGAACGTGACACGACCTGCGATTCCCAGAGGACGGAGAGCCGCACTCCCGCGGAGGCGAGGGTGACGACGGACCGATCCGCTGCCGCTGTTGATGTGTCACGACGCGTCCACGCGGTCGGGCGTGTCGCCCTTCCACTTTTCCAGCGGGTGGTCACCCACCCGCCTTGTCGTGCTCGCCCGACCAACCCGGCTCCCCCGGTGCCTCCCGAGGGAGTCCACGTGGGTTCGCCGCCTTGTCCGGGCAACTCGACCAGTATGCCGCACCCCCTCGCCAGGAGCCAAATCGGGGTCCACGCGAGTGCGGGATGCGGTGCGTCGGACCCGCCGCTTTGGGTACCGTCATGGTGATCAGCGCTCCGGCGCCGAACCCCAGGAGAGCAAACCGTGACCAGCCGACGCGAGCCCAGAGACCCCGCCGCCTACAAGAGGGATCGGCGCCAGGCAGTCCTGCGCCACCACCCGGACAAGGGCGGCGACCCCGACGAGATGCTCCGCGCGCTGGAGGAGGTGGACCGACGCCACGGCGTGAGCGGTCCCCGACGGAGCGACCACGCGGCGACCGCCGAACAGGTCGCGGCCGTGGCCGTGACGGCTCTCGCCGGCGTGGCCGCGGTCGGCCTCTCCGTGGCGATGAGTCTGCTCAGCCGTCGGAGATGAGCACACCGGGCGCGGCACCGCCCGCCACGACGAAGGGGCGCCCCACCTCGCGGTGGGGCGCCCCTTCGTCGGGTGCGTCACGGGCGATGTCGCCCGCGGCGCGCCGTCAGTCGATCACTTGATGATCTTGGTGACCTGACCGGCGCCGACGGTGCGGCCACCCTCGCGGATCGCGAAGCGCAGGCCCTCGTCCATGGCGACCGGCTGGATGAGCTCGACGCTCATCTCGGTGTTGTCGCCCGGCATGACCATCTCGGTGCCCTCGGGGAGGGTCACGACGCCGGTCACGTCCGTGGTGCGGAAGTAGAACTGCGG
>DIAZ01000115.1:11889-12492 GCA_002415925.1 Dietzia sp. UBA5065
GAACGGCGTGTGGCGGCCGCCCTCGTCCTTGGACAGGATGTACGCCTGGCCCTCGAAGTTGGTGTGCGGGGTGTAGGCGCCCGGCTTGATGACGACCTGACCGCGCTCGACCTCTTCGCGCTTGAGGCCACGCACCAGCAGACCGACGTTGTCGCCGGCCTCGCCGTAGTCGAGGAGCTTGCGGAACATCTCGATACCGGTGACCGTCGTCTTGGTCGACTTCTCCTTGATACCGATCAGCTCGACGTCCTCGTTGACGTTGACCTTGCCGCGCTCGATACGACCGGTGACGACGGTGCCGCGGCCGGTGATCGTGAAGACGTCCTCGACGGGCATGAGGAACGGCTTGTCCAGCTCGCGCTCGGGATCCGGGATGGAGTCGTCGCACGCCTGCATGAGCTCGACGATCGCCTTGACCCACTTCTCGTCACCCTCGAGCGCCTTGAGCGCCGAGATGTGGACGACGGGGGCGTCCTCGTCGTAGTCCTGCGAGGCGAGGAGCTCACGCACCTCCATCTCGACGAGCTCGAGGATCTCCTCGTCGTCGACCATGTCGCACTTGTTCAGGGCGACCAGGATGTAGGGCACGCCGACCTGGCGGGC
>DIAZ01000087.1 GCA_002415925.1 Dietzia sp. UBA5065
CGGCGGCGCCTACGACGTGATGGGGTCCAAGCACATGGGCGCGGACATCAACCTCGCGTGGCCGACCGCGGAGATCGCCGTCATGGGCGCCTCCGGCGCCGTCGGGTTCGTCTACCGGAACGAGCTCAAGCAGGCCGCCGCGAACGGCGAGGACGTCGACGCGCTGCGCCTGACGCTGCAGGCGGAGTACGAGGACACCCTCGTCAACCCGTACGTCGCCGCCGAGCGCGGCTACGTTGACGCGGTCATCCCCCCGTCGCACACGCGGCTGCAGGTGGCGCAGGCTCTCCGCCTCCTCGACCGCAAGGTCGTCGAGGTGCCCGCCAAGAAGCACGGGAACATCCCGCTGTGAGCGCGCAGGCCGGGGACACCACGGCGCCCTCCCCGTTCTTCGAGGTCGTGCGCGGGAACCCCACCGCGGTCGAGGTCGGCGTGCTCTCCGCCATCCTGGCGACCGCGCAGGGCAACGCGGTGAGCGCCGGCGACTCCCCCACCGGCGTCAAGGACGACTGGGGCTCGTACTCCGACCGGCTGCGCCCGCCGTTCGGCTACAACCCGAGCTCGTTCCTCAACCGTCGGCAGTACTGACCGACACCTGCCACACCGGCCGGCACCGGCATCGACAGCCGCCCCCCACCACGCGGTCGGGGGGCGGCTGTCGCGTCCCCGGAGTGGGTAGGCTCGGGGGCCAGCCGAGTCCGGGAGGTACCCCATGTCCGACGACCCCACCGCCGCCGAGGTCGGGCTGGACCCCGGTGCAGAGGACCGCGAACACGGCGAGCGCGCCGGCACCGACGACGGCACCGCGACCCACGTGACGGGGATCATCGGCCGTGTGGAGCCGTTCCCCGACCGCCCCCGCGCCTCGATCGTCCACGTGGACGAGACCACCAAGATCGTGGCGTTCGAGTTCGCCGAGGGCCATGAGCTGCCCGACCACGCCGCGTTCCACCCCGTGCTGATCCAGGTGCTGCGGGGCCGGGTGGAGTTCGGCCTGCCGGACCGCACGCTCGACCTGCGCACCGGGGAGGTCCTGCACCTCACCGCGAAGCTGCGGCACCGGGTCCTGGCGCTCGAGCCCACCACCCTCACCGTCACCATGCTGCTGCCGCGCCCCTGACGCCGTGGCTACGCTGACCCCATGATCGCGTTCGTCCTCGCCTCCGCCTCCCCGTCCCGCCTGCGGATCCTCGAGCAGGCCGGGGTGGATCCGCTGGTCCGGCACCCGCGGGTCGACGAGGACGCCCTGCAGGCCTCGCTGCCCGAGGGGACCCCGCACGTCCGGGTGGTCGAGGAGCTCGCGCGGGCCAAGGCGGAGGAGGTCCTGGACCGGGAGGGTCCGGGGCTCGCGGCCGAGGCCCGCGCGGCCGGGGCGGACACGCTGATCGTGGTGGGCTGCGATTCGATGCTCCTCGTGGACGGCCGGCTCCAGGGGAAGCCACACACCTACGAGAGGGCCATGGAGCGCTGGAGGGCCATGCGCGGGCGCCACGGGGTGCTGCTCACCGGCCACGCCCTCATCGTGGCCGACCTCGCGGGGGACGACCACGCAGGCAACGACCACCTCGTCGTCACACATTCCGGTCAGGACACCTCCGACACCACGGTCCACTTCGGCGCCCCCTCCGACGCCGACCTCGACGTGTACCTCCGGACCGGCGAGCCGCTGGAATGCGCGGGCGCCTTCACGATCGAGTCCCTCGGCGGGTGGTTCATCGACCGGATCGAGGGCGACCCGTCGAGCGTCATCGGGCTCAGCCTGCCGCTCCTGCGGCGGCTCCTCCAGGGGGCCGGGCTCCACGCCCACCGCGTGTGGCGTCCCGAACTCCGCCCCTGAACCGCAGGTCGCGGCCGCGGCGTGCCACCGGGACCGCCCCCACGGGGTGGCCCATGGACCCCCAATCCCACACATGAGGTGGACCTCTCATTAGACTGCGGAGGAACATCGGCGGCCCCACCGGGCGCGCCGGTTCTAGAGACGTCCATCACCAGGAGGCCCTGAGTGCCCAGTCATGCCAGCTCTCACATCACCAAGGTCCTCGTCGCCAACCGCGGCGAGATCGCCGTCCGTGTGATCCGCGCGGCGAAGGACGCCGGCCTGGCCAGCGTCGCCGTGTACGCCGAGCCCGACGCGGACGCGCTGTTCGTCAAGCTGGCCGACGAGGCCTTCGCCCTGGGGGGCACCACCTCCGCGGAGTCCTACCTGGTCTTCGACAAGATCCTCGATGCCGCCGAGAAGTCCGGCGCCGACGCCATCCACCCCGGGTACGGCTTCCTCTCCGAGAACGCCGACTTCGCCCAGGCCGTCATCGACGCCGGCCTCATCTGGATCGGCCCGCCGCCGCAGGCCATCCGCGACCTCGGCGACAAGGTCACCGCCCGCCACATCGCCGAGCGCGTCAACGCCCCGATGGCCGCCGGAACCAAGGACCCGGTCTCGGACGCCAGCGAGGTCGTGAAGTTCGCCGAGCAGTACGGCCTGCCCATCGCCATCAAGGCCGCCTTCGGTGGCGGCGGACGCGGCATGAAGGTCGCCCACGAGATGTCCGAGGTCTCCGACCTCTTCGACTCCGCCACCCGCGAGGCCACCGCCGCCTTCGGCCGCGGCGAGTGCTTTGTCGAGCAGTACCTCGACAAGGCCCGCCACGTGGAGGCCCAGGTCCTCGCCGACCAGCACGGCAACGTCATCGTCGCCGGCACCCGCGACTGCACCCTGCAGCGCCGCTTCCAGAAGCTCGTCGAGGAGGCCCCGGCACCCTTCCTCACCGACGACCAGCGCAAGCGGATCCACGACTCGGCCAAGGCCATCTGCAAGGAGGCCGGCTACTACGGCGCCGGCACCGTCGAGTACATGGTCCAGGGCGACACCATCTCGTTCCTCGAGGTCAACACCCGCCTCCAGGTGGAGCACCCGGTCACCGAGGAGACCGCCGGCATCGACCTGGTGCTGCAGCAGTTCAAGATCGCCGAGGGCGAGGTGCTCGAGTTCACCGAGGACCCGGCCCCGCGCGGCCACGCGTTCGAGTTCCGCATCAACGGTGAGGACGCCGGCCGCGGCTTCCTGCCCGCCCCCGGCACGATCACCGGCTACCACGAGCCCACGGGCCCGGGCGTCCGGATGGACTCCGGCGTGGAGCAGGGTGACACCATCGGCGGCCAGTTCGACTCGATGCTCGCCAAGCTCATCGTCTGGGGCGAGGACCGCG
Source organism: Dietzia sp. UBA5065 (assembly GCA_002415925.1). Lineage (GTDB taxonomy): Bacteria > Actinomycetota > Actinomycetes > Mycobacteriales > Mycobacteriaceae > Dietzia. The sequence continues at coordinate 3,207 of DIAZ01000087.1, forward strand.
ACCAGGCGCTCGCCCGCTCGGCCCGCGCGCTCGCCGAGTACAAGATCGAGGGCATGGCGACGGTCCTGCCGTTCCACGCCCACATCGTCGAGAACCCCGCCTTCGTCGGCGACGGCGACGGCTTCGACATCTACACCAAGTGGATCGAGGAGGAGTGGGACAACCCGCTCGAGCCGTGGACCCCGACCGGCGCCCCCGTCGACGACGACGAGCCCGTCGAGCGCAAGAAGGTCGTCGTCGAGGTGGACGGCCGCCGCGTCGAGGTGTCCCTGCCCGGGGACCTCGCCTTCGGTGGCTCGCACAACGGCGGCACCGTCCGCCGCAAGGCCAAGGCCCGCACCCGTGGCGGCGCCGCCGGTGCCGCCGCTTCCGGCGACGCCGTGTCGGCACCCATGCAGGGCACCGTCGTCAAGGTGGCCGTCGAGGAGGGCCAGGAGGTCAAGACCGGCGACCTGGTGGCCGTGCTCGAGGCCATGAAGATGGAGAACCCGGTCACCGCGCACAAGGACGGCGTGATCACCGACCTGTCCGTCGACGCCGGCGCCGCCGTGACCCAGGGTGCGGTGCTCTGCGAGATCAAGTGATCTCCTGACGGCGCCGCCCGTCCCCCCCTCGACGAGATCCGCTACTCCCCCGCACCATCCGCTCCCCGAATCGGGGCAGCGGATCACGCGGCGGGGTAGCGGATTTCGTGTGTGCGGGGAGGTGGGGCGCCGGAGTGCCGCCTCAGCCGCGCCGGAGGACCGGTCGGTCGACGACCGGCTCCGCAGTGGCGGGGTCGACGGCCGCGTCCACGAGGAACTCGCGGACCTCGGGCACACGGCGGAGGAAACCGTCGGCCTCGTCGTCGGACTCCGACACCTGGCTGGCCAGTTCCGCGGCGACCCGCCGCTCGAACAGATCCACCTCCCGCTCCACGCGGTCGGCGTCCCAGCCCAGCACCTCGGCCATGAGCCCGGCGACCTCCCTGGCGCACTCCACCCCGCCGTGCTGGTATTCCATGGAGATCCGCGTGCGACGGACCAGGACGTCCTCCAGGTGGAGAGCGGCCTCGGCCCGCGCGGCGTAGACGATCTCCACCCGGAGGTACCGTTCCGCGCCGGTGAGCGTCTCGAGCAGGTCGGGGCGATCGGACGCCGTCTCCAGGACCTCCTCGAGCAGGGAGCCGTAGCGGCCGAGCAGATGCTGGACCTGCTCCTCGCGGATCTCGTAGTGGTCGGCGATCCGGTCGGCGCGGTTCACCATGGCCGGATAGCCGTCCGCGCCCAGCAGCGGAATCCGTTCGGTGGTGGAGGCCGGCACGCTCCGGGCGCGCTCCTCCCCCAGTTCCACGACCGCGGCGTCGACGGCGTCGGCGGCCATCACCCGGTAGGTCGTGTACTTTCCGCCGGCGACCACCACCGCGCCCGGGGCCACGGTCATCACCGCGTGTTCCCGCGAGAGCTTGGTGGTGGAATCGGCCCCACCGGAGAGCAGGGGACGCAGCCCCGCGTACACGCCGCGGATGTCCTCCCGCCCGATGGGCTCCGTGAGCACCGCGTTGACGTGCCCGAGGATGTACTCGATGTCCGCGCCGGTCGCCGCCGGGTGCGCCAGGTCGAGCTGCCAGTCGGTGTCGGTGGTCCCGATGATCCAGTACTCGCCCCAGGGGATCACGAAGAGCACGGACTTCTCCGTGCGGAGGATGAGCGCGGCCTCCGAGTCGACCTTGTCGCGGTCCACCACGATGTGGACCCCCTTGGAGGCGCGGACCGTGAAGCCCCCCTCCTCGCCCAGCATCTCCTTGAGGTGATCGGTCCACACGCCGGCGGCGTTGAGGACGACCCCGGCGCGCACGTCGGTCTCGCGGCCCGTCTCGGCGTCCCGGACCCGCACGCCGGTCACCCGCTCGCCCTCCCGCAGATACCCGATCACCTGGGTGGAGTTGGCGACCACCGCCCCGTGGTGGGCGGCGGTACGGGCGAGCGTGAGGGTGTGGCGGGCATCGTCCACCAGCGTGTCCCAGTAGCGGATCCCGCCCACCACGACGTCCTCCCGGAGCCCCGGGGCCACCCGGTGCGCACCCGCACGGCTGTAGTGCTTCTGCGGCGGGACGCTCTTGGCGCCCCCCATCACGTCGTACAGGACGAAGCCCGCGGCCATGTAGGGGCGCTCCCAGAACCGGCGGGTGAGGGGGAAGAGGAACTTGAGGGGTTTGACCAGGTGGGGGGCGAGTCGGGTCATGCTCAGCTCGCGCTCGTGGAGGGCCTCGGCGACCAACCCGAAGTCGAGCTGCTCCAGGTACCGGAGCCCGCCGTGGAACATCTTCGAGCTGCGGGAGGAGGTGCCGGCGGCGTAGTCGCGGGCCTCCACCAACGCCACGCTCAGGCCGCGCGTGGCCGCGTCCACCGCGCTGCCCGTGCCGACGACACCCCCGCCCACGATCACCACGTCGAAGGACTCCTCCGACAACCTGCGCCACGCCTGGGCCCTGTGTTCCGGGCCGAGGACGGACCGGGATCTGATCGTGGGCATCGCACTCCCCTCCGGGGCCGGGTGAGGGTTCCGGCCGGTCGCGCCCGACTCTACGCCCGGCCGGACGTAGTCTTGGCCTGTGACGCGCAACACCTACATCCTCGCCATCGACCAGGGGACCACGTCCTCCCGGGCCATCCTCTTCGATCAGCAGGGTCTCCCGGTCCCCACGGCCACGGCCCAGGTCGAACACCGACAGATCCTGCCGCGGGCCGGGTGGGTCGAACACGACCCCCTCGAAATCTGGGAGAACGTCCGCACGGCCATGGCCCAGGTGGCCGGCCTCGCCGACCTCGAACCGGCGTTGGTCGCCGCGATCGGCATCACCAACCAGCGCGAGACCACGGTGGTGTGGGAGCGGGAGACGGGAAGGCCGGTCTACAACGCGATCGTCTGGCAGGACACCCGCACCTCCGGGATCTGCGCCCGGCTCGCAGCGGAGCACCCCGACGGCGACGACCGCTTCCGGGACGTCACCGGGCTGCCGCTGTCCACCTACTTCGCGGGGCCGAAGATCCGGTGGATCCTCGAGCACCTCGACGAGGAGGGTCAGCGCGGCACCGAACGGGCCGAGGCCGGGGAACTGCTGGCCGGGACCATGGACTCGTGGCTGATCTGGAATCTCACCGGCGGCCGGCGGGGCGGGGACCACGGCGAACCCGCGCTCCACGTCACCGACGTCACCAACGCGTCACGGACGCTGCTGATGGATCTGCGGACGCTCGAGTGGAGCGAGGAGCTCTGCCGCGAGATCGGGGTGCCGCGGACGATGCTGCCCGAGATCGTCCCCTCGTCAGGGGTCGTGGGGCACGTCACCGCGCGACGGATGTTCGGCGGCACCCCGATCGCCGGGATCCTGGGCGATCAGCAGGCCGCCATGTTCGGCCAGACCTGCTTCGACCCCGGCGACGCCAAGAACACCTACGGCACCGGGGCGTTCCTGCTCCTCAACACCGGCACCACCCCCCAGTTCAGCGAGAACGGCCTGCTCACCACGGTCTGCTACCAGCTGGGCGACGCCGATCCGGTCTACGCACTGGAGGGCTCGGTCGCCGTGGCCGGGTCGCTGGTGCAGTGGCTGCGCGACAACCTCGGGGTGATCTCGGGGGCAGGCGAGACAGAGGAGTTGGCGGCGTCGTTGGAGGACAACGGCGACTGCTACCTGGTCCCCGCGTTCTCCGGCCTGCTCGCGCCGCGGTGGCGGCCGGACGCCCGCGGGGCCCTGGTGGGGCTGACGCGGTTCCACACCCGGGCGCACCTGGCGCGAGCCGCGCTCGAGGCCACCGCGTTCCAGACCCGTGAGATGACCGACGCGATGGCCGCCGATGCCGGGGAGGTCGCCGAGTCGCTCCGCGTGGACGGCGGGATGGTGGTCAACGACTTCCTCATGCAGTTCCAGGCCGACATCCTGGGCATCGACGTGGTGCGGCCGGAGGTCACCGAGACCACCGCGCTGGGGGCCGCGTTCGCCGCCGGGCTCGCGGTGGGACAGTGGGACTCCCCCGACCGGCTCCGCGAGTTGTGGCGGGAAGACCGCCGATGGGAGCCGCGGATGTCCGACGAGGAGCGCGGGCGCCTGTGGGACCGCTGGAACGACGCGGTGGAACGGACGCTGAACTGGGCCGTCGCGGAGGGATGACCCACGCGGAGGGGTGACCGACGGCGAGGGGCGATCAGCGCGGCGGGGCGATCACGCCGGATCCGAGGACCCCGGGTGGAACACGGCCGGCCGCTGCGGCGTCACCTCCACCCGGGCGCCGACCTCGACCACCTCGCCTCCCGACACGGGGATCGCGAAGCTGTGGTCGGCGCCGTCGAACGACACCCGGACGAGGGTCGACGCACCGACGAACTCGACCCCGGTGCACACGCCGTGCCCGCCTGACGCGACCCGGTGGACCGCCAGGTTCTCCGGACGCCACAGGACGGTCCCGACCCCTCGCGCGGCCGTGTCGAGGGGGACCCGACCGAGGACGGAGTGCGCGACGGGGCCGTCCGCGGTCGCCGGCAGGAGCACCACGTCGCCGGACAGCCGGGCCACCTCCCTGCTCGCCGGATGGTGGTAGAGCCGCTCGGGTGCGTCCACCTGGGCGAGGAGCCCGTCGATGAGGACGGCGACGCGGTCGGCGGTGGCCAGCGCCTCGGCGCGGTCGTGTGTGACGAGCACGGAGGTGGCGCCGGACTCGGAGAGCAGGGCGGCGACCTCCGCGCGCACCCGGCCGCGCAGCGCGGCGTCGAGCGCGCTGAACGGCTCGTCGAGCAGGATGAGCCCGGTGCCCGGCGCGAGCGCCCGCGCGAGCGCGACCCTCTGCTGTTGGCCTCCGGAGAGCTGCGACGGGCGGTCGTCGGCGCGGTCCGCGAGCCCGACCAGTTCGAGGACCTCGCGCACCCGGTCCGCCCGCCCGGCTCGACCGCGCCAGCGAGCGACCGGGTCGACGGGAACCAGCCCGAACCCGACGTTCTGCGCGACCGTCAGGTGCGGGAAGAGCGCCCCCTGCTGGGGGACGAGGCCGATCCCGCGCCGCTGGGCGGGCAGGGTGTCCACGCGTCGGCCGTCCACGAGGATGCGGCCCGCCGACACCGGGTGCAGACCCGCGATCATGCGCAGCACCGTGGTCTTGCCCGATCCGGACGCGCCGAGCACGGCCAGCGACTCGCCGGACCCCACCCGCAGGTCGAGGTCACGGACGACCGTGGTCCCGCCGTACCCGCCGGCCACCCCCTCCAGCTCGAGGACCCCGCCCGGGTTTCTTCCCACCGTCATCGCCGCCCCACCTCGGTCCTCTCCGCTTGCGCCGCGATCGCGGCCCGCTCCGGGACGCCCCGGCCGGACCCTCCGGAACCCCACCCGAACGACCGGCCCAGTACGGCCGCGGGGATCACCGCCACGGCCACGAGCATGGCGGCGTAGGGCGCGGCCTGCGAATAGGCCGCCACCTCGGTGTGTGCCCACATCGCCGACGCCAGCGTCTCCGCACCGGTGGGGCGCAGCAGGAGCGTGGCCGGGAGCTCCTTGGCCACGCTGAGGAACACCAGGCTCCCGCCGGCGAGGACACCGGGGGCCGCGAGGGGCGCGACCACCCGGAGGAACGTGCGCACCCGGCCGGAGCCCAGGGATTCCGACGCGTCCTCGAGCGCGGTGGGAATGGCGTCGACCGCGGACCGGACGACCCCCACCGCGAGCGGGAGGAACAACACGACGTAGGCGAACACGAGCATGGGGACCCGCTGGTACAGCCCCGGGACGAGGCGGATCCCGACGAAGACCACCGCGAGGCCGACGGTGATCCCGGGAAGCGCGAACCCGATCTGGGCCACCGCCTCGGTGGTCCGGGACAGCGGTCCGCCCGAGCGCGCGGCGAGCACCCCGATGGGCAGCGCCAGGACGATCGTCACGAGCGCCGCGATGCCGGACACGCTCGCGGTGGTGCCCGCCGCGGCGAGGACCGGACCCCAGGACACGTCCACCTCGGCCGCGGCCCGGACCCACCTGAACAGCCCGATGAGGGGGGCCGCCACGCCGCCGGCGAGGACGGCCGCGACCACCGCCAGGGCGGGAAGCCGACGCCACCCGAGCGGGAGGCGGTCGGGAACCGAGTCCACCCCGCCGCCGACCCGCGCCACCTCACCGCGTCGGGCCCGCCGCTCGCCCACCATCACCACGAGGGCGACCAGGATGAGCACGCACGCCAGCACGGCGGCCGGAACGCGGTCGAAGGATGCCCGGTAGCTGTGGTAGATCCCCACCGTGAACGCCTCGTAGCGGAGCATGGCCACGGCACCGAAGTCGGAGAGGGTGTAGAGCGCGACGAGCAGGCCGCCGGCGGCCACCGCCGGCCGGATCTGGCGCAACGTGACCCCGAGAACCGCCCTGGCGGTTCCGCGACCGAGGCTCCGGGCCACCTCCTCCAGGCCCGGGTCCACCGTCCGCAGGGCCGCGGCGGCGGGGAGGAAGACGTACGGGTAGCACGAGATCGTCAGCACGATGACCGACCCCGGCAGCCCCATCACCTGCGGAAAGTCGGCCACCCACAGGTAACCCAGGACGTAGGAGGGCATCGCGAGGGGCACGCAGAGGAGCGCGCCGATCACGGGCGCGCCGGGAAGGTCCGTCCGGACGGTGAGCCACGCGAGCGCCACTCCCACCACCACGCTGATGGCGGTCACCAGCACCACGAGCACGACCGTGTTGGCGAGCAACTCCGCCGACCGGCCGGTGCGGACCACCTCGAGCGCGTACCCCGGCCCCCGCTCGCCCGCGCGGATGACGAGGTAGACCAGCGGGATGAGCGTGGCCGAGCACGCGAGCACCGCGGCCGCACCCAGCAGGGGGCGGCCGCGGCGCAGGCGGGACCGGAGGTCTATGACGGTGTCCGTCAGATCATGCCCACGCGCGTGAGCATCTGCTGGGTCTGTTCCAGGCCGTCGAGGTCACCGAGTTCGATGTCGGGGCCGCCGAGGCTCTCGAGCGGCGGCAGGTCGACGGCGTCGGAGGTGATGCCGGGCAGCACGGGGTACTCGCTGGCCTCCTCGAGGAAGTAGAGCTGCGACTGCTCGCTGAGCAGCGCCTCCACCACCCGCGCCGCGTCGTCGGGCCGATCCGACGAGGCGAGGATCCCGACCCCGGCGACGTTGACCAGGGCCCCGGGGTCGCCCTTGGCCAGGTAGTGGACCCGGGCCCGCATGTTCTCGGGCCCCTTCTCCGCGGCGGCGTTGTACCAGTAGTAGTGGTTGGTGAGACCGAGCTCGACGGCGCCGGTGTCGGTGGCCTCGAGCAGCGCCACGTTGTTGTCGTAGGACTTGGGGTCGTTGGCCAGGAAGTCGCGCAGCCACTGTTCCGCGGCCTCGTCGCCCCGGTCCACGCGCAGCGCGGTGACGAACGACTGGAACGACGCGTTGGTCGGGGCATAGCCGACCTTGCCCTTCCATTCGGGGGCGGTGAGCGCGTCGATGGTGTCCGGCACCTCGGACTCCTCCAGCACCTCCGAGTCGTAGACGAGGACCCGGCTTCGGAGACTGGTCGCGACCCAGGTGTCGTCGGGGGCGCGGTACCCGGCGGGAACCGCGGCGACCACCGTGGGATCGAGCGGGGCGAGCAACCCGGCCTTGGAGAGGGCGCCGAGCGCGCCGGCGTCCTGGGAGAAGAAGATGTCGGCCGGGCTGGCCTGCCCCTCCTCGGCGATCTGGGCGGCCATCTCGGGGGTGCTCGCGTAGCGCACCTCGAGGTCGATGCCGGTGGAGTCCTCGATCTGGGCCAGCAACGGGCCCACCAGGCTCTCGCTGCGGCCGGAGTACACCACCAGCGCGCCGGGCTCGTCGCCCGAACCACCGGAGGCGCAGGCGGCCAGGCCCACCACGAGGGAAGCGGCCGCGGCGAGAGCGGCCAGACGGCGTCCAGTCATCACGGTCATCCTTCACAGTCCCGGCACCGCGGTAGCGGCACCACGAGTGAGCTTAGCCTCAACTTAGCCGCGGGCACACGCCGGGAGCGCCGGGGCCGCCTGCTCGGGCCTCAGTCCAGGTCGTCGTGCCGCATGAGGTGACGGGCCGCCTCCGTGATCGAGCCCGTCATGGACGGGTACACGGAGAAGGAGGCGGCGAGGTCGCCCACGGTGAGCTGGTTCCGCACCGCCACCGAGACCGGCAGGATGAGCTCGGACGCCGTCGGCGCCACGATCACGCCGCCGATCACCACGCCCGAGGCGGGGCGGCAGAACAACTTGACGAAGCCGCGGCGCAGGCTGCGCATCTTGGCGCGGGGGTTGCCGGCGAGCGGGAAGACCTCGACACGCGCCGGCACCTCGCCGCTCTCGATCTGCGCGTGGGAGATGCCGACGGTGGCGATCTCGGGGCGGGTGAACACCGCGGAGGCCACGGTGCGGAGCTTGATGGGGCTGACGCCCTCGCCCAGGGCGTGGTACATGGCGATCCGGCCCTGCATGGCGGCGACCGAGGCGAGCGGGAAGAGGTCGGTGCAGTCGCCGGCCGCGTAGATCCCCGCGGCGCTGGTCCGGGAGACGCGGTCGACCCTGATGTGGCCGCTGCGCTGCAACTCGATGCCCGCGCTCTCCAGGCCGAGCCCCTCGGTGTTGGGGACCGAGCCCACGCACATCAGCGCGTGGGACCCCTTGACGGTCCGGCCGTCGCCGAGGCGGACGATGATGCCGCCCTCGTGGTGCTCGACCGCGTCGGCGCGCGCGTGCTTGACCAGCGACACGCCCCGCTCGCTGAGGGCCTCCTCCAGGACGAGCGCGGCGTCGGCGTCCTCGTGCGGGAGGACCCGGTCCCGACTCGAGACCATGGTGACCTTGACACCCATCTCCGTGAACGCCGAGACGAACTCGGCGCCGGTGACCCCGGACCCCACCACGACCAGGTGCGAGGGCAGCTCGGTGAGGTCGTAGAGCTGCCGCCAGGTCAGGATGCGCTCTCCGTCCGGCTCCGCGTCCGCGAGGATCCGCGGGCTGGAGCCGGTGGCGATCAGCACCACGTCGGCGTCGAAGATCTTCTCCTGGCCGTCCTCGAAGGTCACGGCGATGCGGTGGGCGGCCAACCCCGGCGCGGAGTCGTGCAGCCGGGCGGAGCCCGAGAGCAGACGGACACCCTCGCGCTGGAGTTGCGAGCGGATGTCGGCCGACTGGGCCCGCGCGAGGGACTTGACCCGGCCGTTGACCTGGGTCAGCCGGTACGCGGTGGGGTCGAAGTGCGCCTCGACGCCCATCTCCTCGGCGCGGCGCATGTCGGTCCGGACGCCCGTGGTGGCGATGAAGGTCTTGGAGGGGACGCAGTCGTGCAGGACGCAGTTGCCGCCGATCCCGTCCGAGTCCACGATCGTGACGTCCGCACCGTGCTGCGCGGCCACCAGCGCGGCCTCGTAACCGGCGGGGCCGCCGCCGATGATGATGATGCGCTGGGTCACTGGGGGTCCTCCACGGCTCACGGGGTCAGGGGCCGGGCGCCGCCTCCCGCTGTAGCGGAGTTCGCGTCGCGTCCGCGGTACACGGTAGTCGAACGACCGGCGCGCGGCCGGAGCACGCCGTGGCCACACCCGGCGGAGGGACTACTGTGGTCCACGTGCCTCTCTACGCCGCGTACGGGACCAACATGCATCCCGAGCAGATGAACACCCGCGCGCCGCACTCCCCGTTCGCCGGAACCGGGTGGCTGGAGGGCTGGCGCCTGACCTTCGCGGGCGACGACCCCACCTGGGAGGGCGCGGTCGCCACCCTCGTCGAGGACTCCGGCTCTCGCGTGTTCGTGGTGCTCTACGACGTCCCCGACGACGACGTCCGCGCCATGGACCGCTGGGAGGGCACGGACCTGATGCCCGCCCGGAAGATCCGGGTGCGCGTGGAGCGGCACCCGACCGTGCCCGCCGGTCCCCCGGTCGGCGCCCAGGAGTCCGAGTTCGCCGTCCCGTCGTCCACCACGGTGGACGCCGAGGACACCGTGCTGGTGTGGCTCTACGTCATGGACGCCTTCGAGGGTGGCCTGCCGTCGGCCCGCTACCTGGGTCTGCTGGCCGACGCGGCGGAGTGCGCGGGAGCGCCCGACGCCTACGTCCGGCACCTGCGCACCCGCGAGTCCCGCAACGTGGGCCCGGGCGCCTGACGCCGTGTCGGCGATGCTCAGTCCCTCCCCGGACGCCCGCGCGGCGGCCCACGCGGTCGCCCGCGCCGGTGGGCGCCCGACCCACGAGATCACCCTGGTCCTGGGTTCCGGCTGGTCGGAGGTCGTCGCCGGGCTGGCCGACCCGGGCAGCGCGGTCACCGTCCCCGTGGCGGGGCTGCCGGGGTTCGTCCCCCCGTCGGCGGCGGGCCACCGCGGGACCGTCACCAGCTGCCTGGTCGACGGCGTCCCGCTGCTGGCCGTGGCCGGCCGGACGCACCTGTACGAGGGCCTGGGTACCGACCCCGTCGTCCATCCCGCCCACGTGGCGGCCGCGGTCGGCTCCCGCGCGCTCGTGCTCACCAACGCCGCCGGCGGGGTGCGGGACGGACTCGCGGTGGGCGACCTGGTCCTCCTCTCGGACCACCTCAACCTCACCGGCCGCACCCCGCTGACCGGTGCCGCGTTCGTCGATCTGGTTGACGCCTACTCCCCCCGCCTGCGGGCCGCGGCCGCCGGGGCGCTGGAGGCCGCCACCGGGCGGCGACCGCCCGAGGGCGTCTACGCCGCCACGCCCGGGCCCCAGTACGAGACCCCGGCCGAGATCCGCATGCTGCGCGCCCTCGGCGCGGACCTGGTGGGGATGTCGACCGTCCCGGAGGTGATCGCCGCCAGGGCGCTCGGGCTGGAGGTGGTGGCCGCCTCGCTGGTGACCAACCTCGCGGCGGGGGTCACCGGGCAGCCCCTCGACCACGCCGAGGTCCTGGCGGCGGGCGCGGCCGGCACCCCGCGTCTCACCGCGGCGCTGCGCGCCCTCGTCCCCGCCGTCGCCCGGGCGTGACGGCGCAGGAGAGCCCGGACCGCCCGTGACCCTGACCTTCGGCACCGCCGGCGTCCGCGCCCCGCTCGGCCCGGGGCCCGACCGGATGAACGACCGCACCGTCACCCTGGTCGCGACCGCCCTCGCCCGCTACCTGCGCGAGCGTGAACCATCCGGGTCGACCGTGATCGTGGGTGGGGACGCCCGGCACGGGTCGGCCCGGTTCGTCGACGTCGCCGCCGCGGTGCTGGCGGCGGAGGGCCTCGTCGTCGTCGTCCCCGGCGCGCCCGTCCCCACCCCCGTCGTCGCCGCGGCCGTCCGCGCGCGCGGCGCGGTGGCCGGGCTCATGGTGACGGCCTCGCACAACCCCGCCACCGACAACGGCATGAAGGTCTTCGGCCGCGGCGGGGCGCAGATCGTCCCGCCCACCGACACCGGGATCGAGCGTCACCTCCGCGCCGCGGCGCGGGAGGGGGTCGCCGCCCCGGCGGCCCGGGGCACGGGGGTGCGGGTCGACCCCACGCTCGTCGACGACTACGTGGCCTCCGTGATCGCCGGCCTGCCCTCGCCCGCGCGGCCCCCCCGCGTGGCGCTGACCCCCGTCCACGGGGTGGGGGGCGAGATCTGCCGCCGCGTCCTGGCGGGGATCGGGGTCCGCGACGTCACCATGGTCGGCGATCAGGCCGCCCCGGACCCGGACTTCCCGACCGTCGACTCCCCCAACCCCGAGCGGGCCGCCACCACGGCCCGGCTGCTGCGGCTGGCGGAGGAGATCGACGCCGACGTCGCGATCGCGTTGGACCCGGACGCCGACCGCTGCGCGGTGGGGTTCCGGGCCCCGGGCGGCCGCTGGCGGATGCTCGACGGCGACGACACGGGCGCGGTGCTCGCCGACCACCTGCTCCGCGAGCCGCTACCGGGGTCGGCCGGGCCGGGCGGGGCCGGCGTGGCGCCGGTGGTGGCGTCGACGATCGTGTCCTCGCGGCTGCCGTCGCTGCTGGTCCCGGCCCGGGGCGGCCGCCACGTGGAGACGCTGACGGGGTTCAAGTGGCTGGTCCGGGCGGGCGAACCGTTGCGGTACGCGTACGAGGAGGCGATCGGGCACTGCGTGCTGCCCGACGTGGTGGCGGACAAGGACGGGATCTCGGCGGCCGGGGCCTGGTGCGCGATGGTGGGGTCCGGCGGGCCCCCGGTGGGCGCGAGGCTCGACGCGCTGGCGCGCGAGTTCGGCGCGCACCTGCGGCGCAACGAGCCGCTCGCGCTGGGGGCCGGGTCCGACCCGTCGACCGCGCTCGCGCGGGCGGCCGACCGGCTGTCCTCTACGGGCACGGTGACCCTCTTGGACGGCACCCCGGGCTTCCGGGTGGACGTGGCGGGGGCCCGCGCGGTGGTCCGCCCCTCGGGCACCGAGCCGCTGCTCAAGACCTACGTCGAGGCGTGGACCCCACCGGACCCGTCCCGCGCCGACGTCCACGACGCCGCGCGGAGGCTGGACGCGCTCGCCGGTGCGGTCGCCGCGGCGACGAGGCCCTGAGGACGGTCAGCGGGGCCCGAAGAGCCTGTCCCCGGCATCGCCCAGCCCGGGGACGATGAAGGCGTCGTCGTCGAGCCTGTCGTCGATCGTCGCGGTGACCAGCGTGGCCGCCAGTCCCGACGAGCGCACCTTCTCGACCCCCTCCGGCGCGCACAGCACGCACACCACGGTGACGCCGGTCGCCCCGCGCGCCGCGAGCGTCTCCAGCGTCGACACCAGCGAACCGCCCGTGGCGAGCATGGGGTCCAGGACCACGACGTGACGCCCGGCCAGGTTCTCGGGCAGGGAGCAGAGGTACGAGACCGGGTCGTGCGTCTGTTCGTCGCGCGCCAGGCCGACGAACCCGACCTGCGCCCCGGGGAGTAGCCGGGTGGCCGGCTCGAGGAGGCCGAGACCGGCGCGGAGGACCGGCACCACCAGGGGGACGCCGTCCACCTCGACACCGGTCGTCTCGGCGACGGGCGTGGTCACCGGCACCTCGACGGTCGGGATGGTCCGGAAGGCCTCGTAGCAGAGCATGGTCCCGAGGGCGTCCATCGCGGCCCGGAAACCGGCGGTGGTGGTGGCCGCATCCCGCAGCGTACGGAGCCGGTCCCCGACCAGTGGGTGGTCCACGACGTTGATGTCCATGACCGACAGGATTCCACACGGGCGGATTTTCCGATCCTGGTGGAACCGGACGCCGGGATCGGCGCGTCGAACCCTGTGACGGGATAAGAGGCGACGAGGGGCGGGGCAATGGCGGACGGAGCGATCGACGTCCACGTCGACGGACTGCGTGACCTGGGCGCGGGGCTGACGGCGCTGGCGGACACCCTGCGCGGGGCGCTCGAGGCGGTGGACACCCTGCCGATCGACGCGGTGGCCCCAGTGGTCGGCCCGGTGGGCGCGGACTTCTTGTCCGCGCTGCTGGCGGCGACCGCGCGGCACCGCGAGGTGCTCGCCGGTGCGGCCCGGGTGAGCGACGCGGCCGGGCGGCTGGTCCTGGAGACGGCCCGGGTGTACCAGGACACCGACTCCGGCGGGGCCGAGGCGATCGGCGCCGCCGGCTCCGGCGTGTCCGACGGCGGAGGGATGATCGCGTGATCGCCGACGCGTTGGCCTACGCCGGGCCCATCCGTCAGATCCTCGACCTGCTCTCGGCGGAGGAGTTCGTCCCCGAGCCCGCCCGGGACGTCATGCGGCCCGTGAGCGACGGGCTGGAGGTGGCGCAGCGCCTGGGCCCCCCGCTCGAGCGGCTGCTCTCGGAGTCCTGGGATTCCCTCGCCTCGCTCGGCGCGGCCCGGTCGGTGGCCGAGGTCGGCCGGACGGTGGGGGCGCTCGCGGAGTCCGCGGCGGAGATCGCGCGCGTCACGGCGGTGGCCGCGGAGATCGTGGTCCGCGGCACCGTCGAGGTGATCGGGATCGTCCAGCAGTTCCTCGCCCGCGCCGCCGCGCTGGGACCGACCCTCATGACCCCACCCGGCCAGGCCGCCCTGCTCGGCCTGGCCGCCGAGCACCTGGCCCGGGGCATCCAGGTGGCCGAGCGGGTCCAACTCGAGCTCAAGGGGCCCACGGCCGAACTGCGTGCGATCGCCGCCGGCATCCCCGATGCCCCCCGGATGCCGGGTGTGATCAGCCCCGACTCGAGCACCGGCACCGCGCTCACCTCGCCGGTCGCCTCGCCGGTCGCCGGCACCGAGGCCGGGACCTGGGCGGCGGCCGGGGATGGGTCGCCGGCCGGGGACGGGGCCGCCGGCGCGGCGGGTGGCGCCGGTTCCGGGGCGGGGTTCGTCGGGGCCGGCGTCGAGGTGGTCCTGCCCGACGGGTCCGTGGCCACCGCCCCCAACGAGCAGGCGGCCGGGGCGGTCCGCAACGCGCTCAGCCAGCAGGGCGTGCCCTACGTGTGGGGCGGCACGACCCCCGGCCAGGGACTGGACTGCAGCGGCCTGACCCAGTGGGCGTACCGGGACGCCGGGGTGGAGATCCCCCGACTGGCCCAGGAGCAGGACGTCGGGGTCCCGGTGGCGCAGGCCGACCTCATGCCCGGCGACCTCGCGGTGTGGGACGGCCACGTCGCCATGTACATCGGGAACGGCCAACTCGTCGAGGCCGGGGACCCCGTAGCCGTATCGGGGCTGCGGACGGACAATATCGGCATGTCCTTCCACGGCTTCTACCGCCCGACCGGCGGATGACGTCCCACACCTGCCGCCATACCGACCCGATGACCGGAGTGGTCGCGGAGGTCGGTACCGACGGCGTGCCGGTGGGCCTGGCCCTGCCCGAGAACCTGCTCGATCGCGCTCCCGCCGACGTCGCACGGGCCGTCCTGCGCGCCCTCACCGCGGCGGCGGGTGGGGCCCGGGACCTCCTCGAGCAGCTCGCGGAGCAGGAATGGGACGACGCCGAGGGCGACGAGTGGGACGACCCCGGACGCGGTGACGACGAGTGGCGCGAGGGCGTGCGGTGAGCGGCGGCGCGCTGGACGTCGACGCGTTCCTCGACCGGCTGCGGGATATCGCGGCGGAGTGGGAGTCCGCCCACGACCAGCTGGAGACACTGCGGGTGGTGGCCTCGAGCCGCGATCGGCTGGCCACCGCCACCGCGGATTCCGGAGGCGCGGTGATCGACCTCACCCTGGCGCCGGGCCTGCGTGGGCACGGCTGCCAGGCGGTGTCGACCTCGATCCTCGAGGCCACGTCCGCCGCCGTCGAGCAGGCCAACGCCCGCCGCGCGGAACTCGTCTCGGGCTCCGTCGAGCTCGCGGTGAGCGGCCGCAAGCGGGCCGCCGAGGGCGCGGCGGCCCGCTTCGTCGAGGCCCGGGCGGCGGCCCGTGGCACCGGCTGACCGGGCGTGGATATGCTGACCGGCATGGCCAAGGACATCGTCCCGATCGAGCTCGGTCTCCCGGAGGGAGACGTCACGACCCTCTGGGCGCCCAGCTGGCGCGAGGACAACGACGACTGGGAGGCGTTCCTGGGGCTGGACGAGGACCTCTACGCGTTCGAGTCGACCGCCGAGCTCGTCGCCCTGGTCCGGAGCGGCGCCCCGCACGACCTCCAGGACCACCCGTCGTGGGCCGGGTTCGCCGAGTCCGACGTCCTGGCGTTCCGGGCCTCGGACGACGACTGCTACGACCTCGTGGGCGTCCTGGAACTCCTCGGCGAGAACCCCACCGAGGAGTCGGTCGACGAGATCGACCAGTCCTTCGCGATCGCCCGCTCGATCGGCGAGGTCTGCGAGCTGGACACGGTCACCAAGTTCTTCAACGGCAACCCGATCCTCGCCGCCGTCACCCGCGGGATGGACGAGTTCTACGGACGCGACGGCCTCAAGCTGTGGAAGTCGATCCGCAAGACCGTCGCCAAGGGCTGGGACGACGTGCTGGACGCGATCCAGGCCGTCATGACCACCCCCGAACTGGATCCCGCCGAGGTCGACCGCGCCCGCGGAGACCTGGAGGCCGCGCAGGCCGCCCTCCCGGAGCCCGAGCCGGAGCCGGAGCCCGCCCCCACCGGCTACCCGGAGGGGTCGATCTGGGAGACGGTCGGGATCGATCCGATCAGGATCGTCTTTGCCGACCAGGAGTACCTGACCCTGCGGTGCTACCTCGGCGACCGGCCGGTGTTCCTCGGCGACGGCGACCAGGTGTACGTGTTCACCAGCGCACGCGGCCTGGCCCGCTACCTGGCGGACAACGACGACGCGACGCTCAGCCGCGTGGCCACGTACGAGCGGATCAAGATCGCCGCCACGGACGGCAGCCTCGACGTGCACGTGACCGAGGACAATTCCTACGTCGTGGCCGGCCTCGACCGCGACATCGAGGTCGGCCCCGGCATGGTCGACCCGGAGCAGCTGGGGCTGGCCGTGGAGTTCATCACCGATCTGGCGAACTACGTGGGCGACTCGGACCTGGAGAAGTCGGTGACCGGTCGCGGGTCGTCGCTGCGGCGATTCCTGCACTTCGTCCTCAACCCGGACGACACCAAGCTGCTCGAGCCGAGCGCCCCGTTCGACGACGAGGCCTCCGAGTGGCGGGACCTGGTCGACGACGTCGAACGGCTCGTGACCACTCCCGACATCGCCTGAGCCCACCGAGCCTCCCGGCCCCACCGGACTTGCGCTGCCCTCCCGGACCTGCGCTGCCCTCCCGGACTTGCGC